>JBDTRS010000032.1:0-17279 GCA_039931575.1 Gaiellaceae bacterium | reverse complement strand
ACTTCGACGAGCTCGATGTTGCGCTCCTCGAGCTCCCGCTGGATCTGCTCCGCGGCCGAGTCGTCAAGCTCGAGCGTGTCGACGAGCTCGGAGACGTCGGTCGACTCGAGAAAGCCGGCCGCTTCCCCGCGCTCCAGCAGATGCTGGATCTCCTCGTGCTGGAGGGCGTTTGGTTCGTCAGCCATGAAGTCGAACCGCCCGGATCTCAGGCCTCTGCCCAACCCCGAGCGATTGCGGGCTAACCCTACCAACCTCGCCTCGAAAGTAAACACGCCGCGCAGGGCCGCCCAAGGTGGTAATTCGCAAAATCCGATCTATTGTGCGAAGAAAGCTCGCTCTTTGCGGCCTCTTTTGAGGGGGAGCCGGATGATGATTCTGCTTCACGACAGCGCCACCTGGACGGGCGCCGGCGCGCTCGGCGTGTCCGCGCTCTTTCTTGCGCTCGGGCTCTTTCTCTTCTGGCGCTGGCGGCGCGCCGCCGCCCGCGAGATCGCGCAGGTGCAGGAGACGACCTCCCGGACCGAGCGACTCGTCGGAGAGGTCCGCGCCGCCCTGGCGGATGCCCAAGAAGAGGGACGGCGCATGTCCATGCTCGGCGAGTTCGGGACGACGCTCGATCTCGACGCGGCGCTCCGCCGAGCCCTCGAGGCGGTCAGCGAGCTGACGCGCGCGGATGCAGCGATGATCGTTCTCCGGCCGGAGGAGGGGGAAGGCGAGCCGATCACGGCGACCTTCGGCCTCTCGAGCGACGAGTCCTCGCGGGAGCTGATCGGCCTGCCGCCCGACGGCGGGCGCGCCCGTGCCGTCAAGCTGAGCTACCTCTACACGCCCGAGGAAGTCGCCAACGACGAGTTCCGCCTCTCCGGCGGGCTCGCCATCCCGCTCGTTCGAGAGGACGGGGAACGGACCGGCACGCTGGCGATCTTCTGGCGCCGCGTCGAGCGACAGCTTTCCGATTCCGAGCTCGTACAGTTCGAGGAGCTCTCCGCGGTCTTCGGCCCTGCGCTCGAGAACGCGCGCCTCTTCTCCGAGGCACGCCGTCTCGCCGACACAGACCCGCTCACGGGACTGCACAACGCCCGTTACTTCGAGCAGCGCTTCCGGCGTGAGATCGCCCGGGCCCGGCGCTACGACCGCAAGCTCGGGCTACTCGTCTTCGACGTGGAGCAGGAGCGAGGAGCCGACCTCGTGTCCGCGGGGGAGCGGATCCGCTCGGCGGTGCGCGCCTCGGACATCGCATCGCACCTCGGAAGCGGTCGCTTTGCCGTGATCATGCCGGAGGCGGCCGAGACCGACGCCGAGCGCCTGCACCGCCGCATCCAATTTGCCCTCGGCGGGCGGCTCGACGGCGGCGCGGACGGCGTGCGCATCCACGCGGGTCTCGTCGAGCTTCGTGGCGAGGACGACGCAACCAGTTTTCGGGAACGGGCCGAAGCGGGGCTCGAGCGGGCGAAGGCTTCGTTGGGCGATCGCGTCTCGGCCGCCCAGCAGTCCTCGAGCTAGCGTCCCCGGAGGAGCTCGACGGCCGCCTCGCGGGTCGGCACGCGCAGCTTGCGCAGGATCGAGGAGACGTGGGTGCGCACCGTCACCTCGGCGATGAAGAGGCGAGCCGCGATCTCGGCGGTCGAGAGCCCTTCGCCGAGAAGCTCGAGGATCTCCCACTCGCGCTGCCGTAGCCGCACGCCCGGCCGCTCCGCGAGGAGGACGCTTCGGCGGCGGCCGCGCTCGCGGAACTCCTCGATCAAGCGGGTGACGAGGGCGCGGGGGAGAGGCGCCTCCCCCGCCAGAACGCCCCGGAGGTCGTCAGGGAGCTGGCGGCGGTCGATGTCCTTCAGGAGGTAGCCCGCGGCCCCGGCGCGGAGGGCGTCGAAGAGATCGGCGTCGTCCCGGGAGACCGTCAGCATCACGATCGCCGTCTCCGGGAGGCGCTCCGAGATGGCGCCTGCCGCGGAGATTCCTCCGCCGGGCATGTTGATGTCGAGCAGGCACACCGCGGGGCGCTCTTCGAGGGCGAGGTTCACTGCCGCATCCGCGCTCGCGGCCTCGCCACAGACCTCGAAGCCGTCGGCTTCGAGCACGACGCGAATGCCTGCACGGGTGGGCGCGTGGTCGTCGGCGATCACGATCCGGATGGGCCCGCTCACGGGAGCCGCACCTCGATCCTCGTTCCGACCCCGGCCTCCGAGGTGAGGGTGAACCGGCCCCCGAGCGCCTCGGCGCGCTCGCGCATGCTCACGAGGCCGAACCCGCCCACTCTGGTGTTCGCTGGGTCGAACCCATCGCCGTCGTCGGCGATCCGGAGGAGAGTCCCGTGGCCGTTTGCAAGCTTGACCGAAACGCTCGTCGCCCCGCCGTGGCGGCCGGCGTTCGTGATCGCCTCGCGGACGATCCGGATGAGGGCCTCCCGCTCGTCGGGAGTAACGGTCGCAGCCTCGCCGACCTCGATCCGAAGCTGAATGCCGACGCGGCCGGCGACCTCCTCGGCCGCCTGGACGAGGGCGACCTCGAGCGGCTCGTCGACGGCCCGGGTGAGAGCTGCGATCGCCCGGCGCGACTCGTCGAGCGCGCGCTCGGCCGCAGCGGCGAGCGGGCCCCGTGCCTCCGCCACGATGTAGGCGAGCTCCTGCGCGACTCCGTCGTGGAGCTCGCGCGCGATCCGGCGGCGCTCCTCGAGCACGGCCACCGACGCGAGCCGGCGCCAGTAGCTCCCGATCTCCCGCGCGGCCCCCGCGAGCAGGAGGAGACAGAAGCCGAGGCGCAGGAAGTCCCCGGTGAAGACCCAGTCGGAGTAAAGCGACGGAAAGAGGAAGTAGTTGAAGCGGGCAAACGCCGAGAGAATTGCGCCGGCAGCGAACCAGCGCATGAGCTCGTCCCGCTCACGCTCCCCGCGCTGGAGGAACCCGAGCGCTGCGATCAGGAAGAGGAGGACGCCCACTATCTGCGTCCCGAGAAGAAAGTGGTGTCCGAGCAGGATGGGGCGGTGGGCATCCGAGGGCGAGAGGCCCAGCGGGATCTCGGGGTCGACGCCGTCACCGAAAAGAGCGACGACAGACCCAGTCGCGATGATGGCACCGACGCACGAGAGCGCAGCGATCACAGACGCGCGGCGGGGTGAGGCGACGCGCCGGCTGGGAGCGAAAGCCGCGAGCGCAAGGGTGAGCGCGCCGAGGACCGCGCCGCCGACCGAGGCCCACACGCTGAAGTTGCGCGCGCCTTCAGTCGGGACGGTGTGCGGCAGCGCGGAGAAGACGAGGCTCGTCGAGGCGATCAGCACGAGCGCGCAGACGAGCATGAGGTCGTCGAGGCGCTTGCGCTCCCGAAAGCGGCCGAAGACGAGGTAGGCGACCAGGAAGGAGATGAGCGCGGTCGCCGTCTCGAGCGCGATGTGGAGCTGCGGGCTCCTGTAGGCGAGCGTGACACCCGGCACAAGGCTCGCCAGCGCGGTCATGCCGGCGGCGAACCCCGCGGAGGAGAGCGTGAAGAGGCGGATGCGCATCCCACTGGAGAAATCGGCACGCCGGGGCCTCTCTCTTAGCGTTTACGAAGATCAACGCGACCCCCTGCGCAAAACGACGATACTGAGTGGCACGAGACGACGGAGCCGGGGCAGGCTCAACGGCACTCAGGGCGTGTCAGCACTCCTCCTTCAGGCCCCGGCTCCTTCGTTGTCTCCCACGCACGATAACCGGCGTTATGTCAAGTCGAAATCGGCAGGCCCAGGAAGTCGGCCGCCTCGACCACGACGTCATCCCCCAGCTCGAGCGGCCGGACGTCCTCGACGGAGAGCGAGGCCTCGGCGCGGTCGAAGAGCGTCACGTTCGCCCAGAGGGACTCGAAGGTCGACCACCAGCGCAGCCCGGCCGCGCCCGTATGCGTTTCGAAGAGCTCGGCGGCGCCCTGCTGCGTGACGGAGCGGTCGTGAGTGGCGACACGAGACGGCCGTAGTCCCTCCCGCTCCAAGACGGCCGGGTCGTCGAGGTCGATCAGCTGCACGTCGTCCGGGAGATCGAGAGCCGCGAGCGCGACCGGCAGCCCACGGCTCACGAGCTTGTCCTCGGTGAGGGCTCGCCCGGCGAACCGCGCCAGGCGCTCGACCACCGGGGAAAGCGGGTCCTGCGAGACGTAGAGGCAGCCGAAGATCGTTGGGTTGTCGTGGCGACCGGACCCCTGCAGCATGCGCGGAAACCACAACGCCCCTCCCCGCGTCCCCGCTCCGACCTTCGCGTCCCACGGGAAGGCACGGAACAGGATCACGCGTACGAGTCGGCGGCTTCCTGACGAATCGCTGCGAGAAGCTCTTCCGTCTTCCCCTGCCGGATGACGTCGATCGGGCGGCGATTTCGGAGCAGCGGGTTGAGGCCGAAGAGCCAGTCCTCCACCGTCGCCGGCTGATAGAGCCGAAGGAGGGACGACATCACGAGCTCGAGGAGGTCGAGCCGCTCGGCGTTGTCGGGATCGATCCCCTGCCCTCTGCGCCAGCGACTCACCTGGGCGGGGCTGACTCCGAGCGCATCAGCGAGCTTTCGCTGCGAGCGAAAGTCGCGACTGAGCGCTTCGACTTTGAGCGCGGGCTCGACAGGCATGACCTCCAAAGCCTAGCGCAACGAAAAGCGTTGCGCCAGAGACTTTTTCCTGGTTGCGGACAAGCCGTCCAGTCCATTAGCGTGCCGGGGTTCATGCTTCTCGAGCCTCTCGACCCCAACGAACAATTCCGTAGCCGGCGTCGACAGGCCCGCCGCAGGCGCGCCATCCGGAGAACGTTCGCCCTCGGGGTCGTCGCGCTCGCGGCCGCCGGGACCACCCTGGGCGCCCGCTTCCTCACCGAGCGAGACTCCAGGATCGCGAACACGACGCCGCCCGCGACCACGGGGACGACGGCGGCCGCGAAGCCGAAGCCCGAGCCGCGTCCGTACCCGTCCGAGATCCGCGGGGTCCACGTGACGATGGCGCTGGCGTCAGTTCCGGGCAAGATCGACGAATACCTCGACCTGGTGAAGGAAGGGCTGAACACTCTCGAGCTCGACGTCAAGGACGAAAACGGCGAGGTCGCCTTCCGCCGTCCCCGTGTCGACCTGGCGCGCAAGGTGGGTGCGGCGCGCAACTACTACGACCCGAAGGCGGTCGTCAGAAAGGTGCGCGCCCGCGGCGTCTATCTCATCGGGCGGATCGTCTGCTTCGAGGATCCGATCCTGGCCGAGAACGCTCCCCGCTACGCCATCAGGACCGCGGACGGCGGCGTGTGGCGCACGGCTTCCGGCCTCGGCTGGACGAACCCCTATGACAAGCGCGTCTGGAAGTACAACGTCGATCTCGCCGAGGCGGCGGCCAAGGTCGGCTTCGACGAAATTCAGTTCGACTACGTGCGCTTCCCCACGGACGGTGACCTCTCGAACGCGGTCTTCAACGGCAAGACTCGCGACTCGAAGACGAAGGTCGTGACCCAGTTCATCAAGTACGCCCGCGAGCGCCTGAAGCCGCTGGGCGTCCGCATCGGCGCCGACGTCTTCGGACTCACCGCCACGCGGAACATGGGCATCGGGCAGCAGCCCAAGAAGATCGGCAAGTACCTCGACACGATCTATCCGATGGTCTACCCCTCCCACTTCGGCCCGGGCGAGTACAACCTGCCCGACCCGAACGCCCAGCCCGGTCGTACCGTCGGGCTCGCTCTCCGCGACTTCGACATCCAGCTTCGGGGTCTCGACACCCGCCTCGTTCCCTGGCTGCAGGACTTCTCGCTCGGTCGCACGTACACGATCGACGACGTCCGCGGTCAGATCCAGGCCGCCCGCGATGCCGGCGCTCAGGGGTACATGCTCTGGAACGCCGCGGGCGTCTACACGCCCGGCGCCCTCGCGGGCTAGCGCCCCACCTCCGCCCCGTTGCTCGCCGTCGCCTTCGCGCTGCTCTCCGCAGTGCTCTTCGGCGGGATGACCGTCGGGCTTCGCTTCGGCCTCCAGGGCGGCCGCGGCGACCCTGAGCTCGGGGCGCTCGTCACGACGGTGGCTGCCGCCGCTGTCGCGGGTGCCGCGGCCCTCGTCGTGCACGAAGGCGAGCCGCTCACGCTTCGGGCCGCCGGCCTCTTCGCGCTCGCCGGCCTGATCGCGCCGGGCGCGTCGCAGCTCCTCTTCACGAGGGCCGTCCGGGACGCGGGACCCTCGAGGACGTCGGTCGTCGTCGGCACCGCGCCGCTCTTCGCCGCCGCGATTGCGATTGCGCTCCTCGGCGAGCCGATCGAGCTGCCGCTCGTCGTCGGCGGGTTCCTCGTCGTCCTCGCCGGGATCATCCTCGTAAGCGAGCCCGACCGGCCCGAGCACATTCGGCTGACCGGGATTGCGATCGCCTTAGTCGCCACGCTCCTCTTCACGAGTCGCGACAACCTCGTGCGCTGGTACGCGGAGGACGCCTCGAGCGGTTCGGTGTCGGGAGCGGCGGTGGCCATCGCCGCCGGAGCCGCCGCGATTCTCCTCGTCGTCGCGGTCACGAGACGCCGTTCCCTCGTCGGCAGCGCCCGCGGACTTCCCTGGCGCCCCTTTGCGCTTGCCGGGGTCTTCTTCGGCCTCTCCTACGTGTTCCTCTTCGCTGCCTACTACCGGGCGCGCGTCACGGTGGTCTCACCCCTCGTTGCGACCGAGTCGCTCTGGGGCGTGTCCCTCTCCGCCCTCCTCTTCAAGCGCACGGAACTCATCGGCCTGCGGCTCGTGACCGCCGCTTCGCTCGTCGTCGCCGGAGGCACCCTCATCACACTTTTCCGCTAGGCTAGCCGCCTTCCACAGGTCTTCCCACAGCCCTTGGCCGCCGGTGGAAAAAATGTGGAAAAGTGAACTTTCCGCAAATTGCGGAAGTTCGTTTTCTTCGGGCCTTGCATCGCCCCCCTCCACCCCCTAGATTCCCGTTTGCGCCGAGCAGGGAGCGCGAGTAGGTTGAAGCCCCACCGGGCGGCACTACGCGGAAGCGGAAGGTCGGTCGGTGAGGTGGACTAAAGTGCCACCCGCTCGGCGAATTTTTTTTGGTCCAAGCGCCGCTCGCGATCCCGTTAGAGTTTCGCTCCGATGCCGCACCTGCGTCCCCCCGCCTTCAGCCCGGGCTTCACAGCGCTTGTGTGGGCCATCGGACTCGGGGCCTACATCTTTCTCGGCCTGCTCGCGATCGGAACGTCGAGCGGCTCCGCCCTTCTCTTTGCGATCGTCGCGGGCGCGCTGATCTTCTTCTACGTGCGCCTCCACGGCGCCGACCAGCTTCGGCGCTGACGCGGTTGAGCGAGGACGCACGATCGCGGCGAGAAGCGCGGCCTGAGTCAGACCGGGAAGCTGATGCGCGGAACCGTGCGCTGGACGAGCGCGCGGCAGAGGAGGCCGGCGAGGTGGCCCCCGAGCTCATGCTCGAGCCGGGCGCGGGCACTGCCGTGATCGGTCTCCGTGACGCGCCCGATCGCTGCACAGTGTTCCAGTAGCCGGGATGCTCCACGGGCGCCGCCCGTGGGTCCCGGGGCTGCGGTCTCCATGCCTGCCTGATCGGCCCAACCCGGCCTGCGCGAAATCCCTGGCGCGAGTGAACAGCCCCGCGAAACGCCGAGGGGCGCCTGGCCGGCGCCCCTCGAAACGGTCCGTCGTGACGACGCGCTTACGGCGTGTCGCGACGTTCTGGGTCGCGGACCTCGACCCGCTCGGTGCGGGTCTCGCCCGCGGAAACCATGGTGCGGTCGTTCACCGCGGTGTCGTCGGCGACTGGAGTCGTGGTCACGGCGTCGTCGCGACGGTCGTAGTCGTGAACGTCCTCGTCCGGGATCGTCTCGGCCTCGACGACGCGGCGCGTGCGCGGCCCCGTCGTGTCGAACGTGAAGGCGAACACGATTCCGAGGCCCATCGCCAGAGCAGCCGGGAGCGTGCCCAGATCGCTGACGAGCCCGCTGATGCCGATGTCACTACTCCAACCTGAGAAGCGACCCTGCTGCCACCCACCCTCCGGCTGCGTCGCGAGCAGAATCCACCCGACGACGATGCCCGTGGGGATGAACGCGAGCAGGAAGACGCCGGGGCTCATGATCGGCCAGCCCCACTTCGTCCAGCCGCCGAAGAGCTGCGAGAGCCCGAGTGCGAGCCCCGCTGCGGCGATGAGGCCCATGCCGGCCCAGAATTCGTCCGTATTCGTGAGATCGAACGTCTGGGCGAGCCAGATCAACAGGCCGGCGGCGGCTACGCCGATGAGTGTGAAAACCGCGCGGACGAGCGGCGGGCTGCCCCAGCCGCGCACATCCGTCTCCTCACGCCGGACCTCGTCGCGTGTAAGACCGTCGTCGCGCTCGGTTCGGTTGCGGAAAAGTGCCACTGTGGTCACCTCGTCTTCGTCGTTTCAAGGGGAATTCCCTTTACACAACGTCTGTAACCGCTTTGCGGTTACGCCGCGAGGTCGCGTCGGCGCGCATCGAACTCGCCGGAATCGAGCTCGGCCCGGAACGCCTCGAGCGTCACCGCGCGGTCTCCCGCGAAAATGTGCTCGACGACGTCCACGCGCCGGTCGTTGTAGAACGGGACGTCCACGTGCCGGTGGGAGACGAGATTGACGGACGTGCGCGAGCAGCCAGGGCACTCGACAGCGAGTCCCATGCGCTCCTCTCCGGCCGCGAGCACCCGGAAGAACGATGGGAAGACGGGGCGCGAGCGCTCCTCCGGATAGCAGAAGAAGCTCCACGGCCACTCCCCCGCGCGGATGCGCGCCGCCGCGAGCTCGAGCAGCTCGTCCGCCGCGCTCTCGAGCCGAGAGGTCATGAGGTTGAGGAAGGCGCTCTCCATCCCGCCCAGAGGCGCCCAGTCGAGCTCGTCGTGGGCGACGAGGCCTTCGTGCTCCTCGCCGCAGTCGCAGGCGAAGGTGACCTTGTAGACCGCCGGGTGGGCGGCGCCCGGGAGGCGTTCGAGCAGCCTGAAGCCTGAGAGCGGCAAGCGAACCTCGCCCATGACGGGGCAAGGGAAGGTGTAGCGCCCGGTCAGTCCGTCGTACATGCCGCATTAATTATCGGCAGGTCCGACGGAAAGGGCCAGCCTTCGTGCCGGTCAGTACTTGATGAGGGAAAAAACGTCGTAGCCCGCGAGTTGATCGCGGCCGTGCAGGAACTCGAGCTCGATCACGAACGCGAGGCCGACCACCTCTCCCCCAAGCTGCTCCACGAGGTCGACCTTGGCCTTGGCGGTGCCGCCCGTGGCCAGCAGGTCGTCGTGGATCAGGACTCTCGCCCCGCGGCCGATCGCGTCCGCGTGCACCTCGAGCGCGTCGAAGCCGTACTCGAGGGCGTACTTCGCGCTCACCGTCCGCCAGGGGAGCTTTCCGGGCTTTCGAGCCGCGATGAAGCCGCACTTCAGCCGGTAGGCGAGCGCGGCGCCGAGGATGAACCCGCGCGCCTCGGCTCCGAGGACGTAATCGGGCTTCCGCGGCTCGGCAAACGCGGCCAACTGCTCGACCGTCTCGTGCAGCGCCTCGGGGTCGGCGAGGAGCGGCATGATGTCCTTGAAGACGATGCCGCGCTTCGGGAAGTCCGGGATGTCCCGGATCTTCGAGCTCAGGTCGACGGACTCGGCCACTAACGAACGAGGGAGCGCACGGCTCGCCAGAAGAGAAGCTGGGAGAGCTCTTGCGAGAGCGCTGCCAGCGTCTGCAGGTCCTCGAGGCCGGCACGGTGCCGGTCGGGGTTCTGGGAGCGGAGCTTGGGTGCGACGATCTGCTCGAGCTTGGCGGCTTCTTGTTCGGCGCCAGTCTTGAAGGGGCGAAGGTTCCTCGGCTCGACCCCGTAGCGGGCGAGCTGGAGGCAGGCGGAGACGACCTCGGAATCGCGCTCCGGGTAGCGGCGCGCGCCTCCCTCTCCTCGCGGCTCGAGTAGCGCGTAGTCCTCCAGGTCACGCACGAAGGACGGCGTCGCGCCGGTCCGCTCGCAGAGCGTGTCGAAGTCGAGCTCCTGTTCGGGCTCCCCGAGCCCCGAGCGCGGCCGCGACTTGCGCCGCGGGGCAGCGAGCTCCTGGCGGATGACGCGGAGCGGCAGGAACTCGTCGCGCTGGAGCCGCAAGATCGTCTGCAGCCGCTCGACGTCGTCTTCCGTGAAGAGCCGGTAGCCGCCCTGCGTCCGGCGCGGGGCGAGGAGCCCCTGGTCCTCGAGGTACCGGATCTTGGAGATCGAGATGTCTGCGAACTCCTCCTGCAGCCGCCGGCAGACGGCTCCGATCGTGAGGGGGCGATCCCGGTGATCCTCCTGCTCGATGCGGTCGACGACGGTCGCCATCAGCTACCCAGGAACGTGAGCCGGTACTTGCCGATCTGCACCTCGTCCCCGTCCTCGAGCTTGGCGCTCTCGACCCGCCGCCGGTTGACGTACGTGCCGTTCAGGCTTTCCTCGTCGTCCACGTAGTAGCCGTCGTCCCGGTGGACGAGGACGGCGTGGCGACGGGAGACCGTGACGTCGTCCAGGAAGACCTCGTTCTCGGGGCCCCGGCCGATCCCGACTCGTTCCTCTCCGACCGCGAACGTCTCGCCGGAACGCCCGCCGCCCGAGCGGACGACGAGCGCGGGGCCTTCGATGCGGAGGTCGGCAAGGGAGAGCGACTCGTCGTCCGTGACCTCCTCCGGCGTGAAGGTCATCGTCGTGTGCGCGCCCGGCTCGTCGTGTGGCAACAGCGCTCCGCACTTGGAGCAGTAATTGGAGGCTTCAGGATTCTGGAAGCCGCACTCGGGGCAGTGAACGTGGCTCATGGCGGCGGGGGGTGGCTGAGGGGGGTGTCCCCCCTCTGATGGAAGCCGCACTCGGGGCAGTGAACGTGACTCATGGCTGCGGGGCTCGTCTTTCAGTCGGCCGGCGGCGGCGCCTTCGACGCCAGGATCTCGGCCAGCTTGTCGACGTCGATGTCGTGCAAGGGGCTCTTGCCCTCGCCGATGTCCTTCTTCAGGCGCGCCTGAAGCTCGGCGCGAAGGATGTCGATCTTGCCGTGCAGGATGCGGCGGCGGTAGGAAACCTCGCGCTCCTCGTCCATGAGCTCGCGGATGAGGTCGCGTAGCCCCTGGTCGGACAGCGAATCGAGGTCAGGAAGTGCTTCCATCGAGGCGGCTCCGGGATCGAGGAGGACGAAGGTCACCTGCAGTATGGCAAGCCGGCGCCAATCCTTCAACCTTCACTTGAGGGTTATGCGGTTTCACCATCCCCGTCGTCGCTCGCGACGACCTCTTCGACGAGCTGCATGAACTCGGCCTCGAGGCTGGCGGCGTCCTCCGGCGAGTTGCCCTCCGCGTAGACGTGGACGAGCGGCTCGTCGGGATCCGGGAGCACCTGGGCCCAACCGCGCTTCTCGAACACCTTGATGCCGTCGAGCGTGTCCACCTTCTTTCCCTTCATCCGCTCGGTCAGGACCCGCATGACGGCGCCCTTGCGCGCCCACGGGCAGCGCACCTGGCGATGGATGACGGTCGATTCGGGGAGACGGTCGACGATCGTCGAAAGCGGCTCGTTCACCGGCGCGAGCAACTCGAGCAGCTTGCAGAGGCTCGCGACGCCGTCGTAGGCCGGCAGGAACTCGGGAAAGACGAATCCGCCCCCGATCGAGCCGGCGAAGACGACGCCGTCCCCGGCCGACGCGAGCGTCAGCGCCGAAAGCGATGCGGCGGTGCGCTTCACCTCGAGCTTCGTCCCCTTGAGGATCGGCTCCGCAAGGCTGGTGACCGTGATCGGGAGCGCCAACGTCCCCGTCCTCCCGTCCGACGCGAGCAGGGTCAGAAAGAGCAGGAGCTCCTGCTCGACGGGAACCTCGTGGGCCTGTTCGTCGACGAGGTAGATGCGTTCGCCGGATTGGTCGAAGACGACACCGAAGTCGGCTCCCACGGCCGAGACGAGGCGCTTCGCCTGGCCGAGCGCCTCACGAACCCCTCCGGTGGGGGTGACCGCGTGCTCGCCGCCGTAGGGATGGGCGGCCACCGCCTCGACACCGAGGGCGCCCAACACGACCGGGAGGATGAGCGACGCCGCCGAATGGGCGTAGTCGACAACGATGCGGAAGTTGCGTGCGCTGATCGTCTCGGCATCCAGGGTGCGCAGGAGATCCTCGGTGTAGGTCTCGGCGGCCCGCGCCGGCGAGCTGATCTGTCCGACCTCGTTGTAGGCGGCCCGGCGGTACTCCTGGCGCAGATAGTGCTTCTCTATCTCCTTGATGAGCTCCGGCGTCGCCTGGATGCCCGGAGGCTCGAAGAACTGGATCTCCATGGCCTCGTGGTCGTGGGTGCTCGGACGCACGTGGACACCCGCCCCGCGACCCTCGCCCTTCAGGAAGTGGCGGTTGATGGCAGCCGGCATCACGTGGAGGTCGGCCACGTCGACGCCGGTCGAGATGACGCCCGAGAGAACCGCGCGTTTGAGCAGCCGGCAGGCCGGCGCCCCATCCCGGCTCATGACGACGCGCTCCCCGCGCCGGAGCGCGGTGCCGAGCGCGATCCCGATCCGTAGCGCCGTCTCGGGCGTGAGGTCGACGTTGATGAGGCCCGAGACCGCGTCGCGGCCGAAGAGCCGCGAGGCGGCCTTCGACTCCCAGATGAGGTTGCGATCCACGAGCGACCCGGCCTCGACCTCCTTGAACGGGTAGATGCGAACGCCGGGCATGACGACGCTCTGCTCGCCGATGGTGCAGCTGTCGCCGACCGCGACCCCCTCGTGGAGGCGCGCGTGGGCGCGGATGTCGCAGGACTTCCCGACGACCGCGCCCTCGACGAGGGCGCTGCGGCCGATGTACGTCGACGAGTCGACCACCGATCGCGTCGTGCGCGTGTGGTCGCGGAGCGTCACGCTGGTCGAGAGCACCGAGTAGGGCCCCACCGATGCCTGCGGGGCGATCCGGCAGTAGTTCCCGAGGAAAGCCGGTCCTTCGACCGCTTCGAGGTCGGCGAGCTCCACGCCTTCTCCGACCCATACATTGCCGCGCAGCCGGACTCCGGGCACGTTCAGCTCGACACGGCCGTCGAGCGCGTCGAAGTTGGCCTGCCGAAACTGGTCGAGGTTGCCGATGTCCTGCCAGTAGCCGTCGGCGACGTAGCCGTAGAGCGGCCGCCCCATCTCGAGGAGGAGCGGAAAGAGCTCCTTCGAGAAGTCGTAAGGGCGCCCCTCCGGAATGTGGCGCAGCACCTCCGGGTCAAGGACGTAGATGCCAGTGTTGATCGTGTCCGTGAAGACCTGACCCCAGGAGGGCTTCTCGAGAAAGCGCTCGACGCGGCCTTCGTCGTCCGTGACCACGATCCCGAACTCGAGCGGGTTGTCCACGCTCTTTAGTCCGATCGTGACGAGTGCCTTCTTCTCCTGGTGGAAGCGGACGAGCGCGGCGAGGTCGATGTCGCAGAGCGCGTCTCCGGAGATGACGAGGAACGGCTCGGTGAGGGCGTTCTCGGCCAGCTTCACGGACCCGGCCGTCCCCATCGGCGATTCCTCCACGGAGTAGCGGATGGAGACCCCGTATGCCTCCCCCGCTCCGAAGTAGCCGCGGATGGCCTGCGGCATGAAGGCAAGCGTGACCACGATGTCGTCGAAGCCGTGCTTTTTCAGGAGCTCGACGATGTGCTCCATGCAGGGCTTCCCGATGATCGGGACCATCGGCTTCGGCTGGTTCGACGTCAGCGGACGAAGGCGGGTGCCCTCGCCCCCCGCCATCACGACGGCCTTCATCGCCGCATCACCTGAAAGCCTTTCATGGCGTAGAGAATTCCCGATGCGAGCGCGAGCGCAACGCCGCTCCAGAAGATCCAGAGCGGCCAGCTCGTGCCGTCCTCCGTCACGAGGATGAAGGCGAGCGAGGCATACAACACCCACGTGGCCGCCTTGCCGAGGAAGCTGACCGAGAACTCGTACCCGCGCTTGAGCACGGCCGGCGTGCCAAGGAGGAGGACGCCGTCTCGCGCGACGATGATCGCGAGCGCCGGCCAGGGCAAGCGGTCGTAGGCGAAGAGCAGGATCACCGCAGCATCGATCATGAGCCGGTCTGCCAGCGGGTCGGCGAACCGCCCGAAGTCGGATTCCACGTGCCAGCGGCGAGCGAGCCAGCCGTCGACCTGGTCGGTGATAGCCGCGGCACCGAAGATCCACCCCGCCACCCAGCTCGCGTCCCCCTCCGCCATGATCGCGAACACGACGAAGACCGGGATCAGCGCGAGGCGGGCGATCGTGAGCGCGTTCGGAAGCTGCGCGAGGGGCGCGGGGACGGCTCGTGTCGCCATTTCGTCGCAATGGTAGCCTCGCGCCGATGCCAGACCGGCTCGCGCTGCCCGGATTCGTCTCGGCTCACAGCCATGCTTTCCAGCGCTCCATGCGCGGACGCGCCGAGGGCGACGACTTCTGGGCGTGGCGCGAGGCGATGCTGAAACTGGCCGCAGGCCTGACACCGGCGCAGGTCCTGCGCGACTACGAGGCGGTCTACCGCGAGATGCGGGCGGCCGGATACACGGCGGTTGGGGAGTTCCACTACGTCGGCTTCGACGAAGCCAAAGCGGCCGTGGAGGCTGCGCGGGCGGCAGGCATCGAGCTCGTCCTCCTCCTTTCCGCCTACGCCCGCGGCGGACTCGAGCGCTTCCGCCAGCCGTCCGTCTCCGCCTATCTCGAGCAGGTGGACGAGCTCCGCGCCTCGGGAGCTCGCGTCGGGGTCGCCCCCCACTCCGTCCGGGCCTGCCCGGCCGACTGGCTCGAAGAGATCGGACGGTATGCCGACCGCGAAGGGCTCGTGCTCCACATCCACGCCGACGAACAGCCAAGGGAGATCGAGGAATGCCTCGCCGAGCACGGGCTGCGGCCGGTTGAGCTCCTGGCCCGCTACGGTTGCCTCGGGCCGCGGACGACGATCGTCCACGCGACGCACGCCGACGAAAGCGAGCTCGACCTCCTCGCCGAGTCCGGCTCGCGCATCTGCGTGTGCCCGCTCACCGAGGCCAACCTCGGTGACGGCTTTCTTCCGGTCGCCCGTGTGCGCGAGCGCGGGATCCCGCTCTGCATCGGCTCGGATTCCAATATTCGGCTCGATCCGCTCGAGGAGCTCCGCGAGCTCGAGGGCATCGGGCGCCGTCAGGAGCTGCGCCGCAACGTGATTGCGCCCGCCGAGCTCCTCGCGATCGGCTCTTCCGAGGGGGCAGCCGCGCTCGGGCTCGACGAGTGGGCCGGGATCGAGGTCGACCTCGCGCACCGCTCGCTCGCGGGCGTCGAGGCGGCTGAGGCCGAGGCCGCGCTCGTCTTCGGCTGCGGCGCTGACGTCGTGGCGAGCTACTAGCGCTTCTGGGTCGTCGCTGGCAAGGGAGACGAGCGAGCGGCGCCGAGACGGTACAAGGAGTTCGGCGAGGTGCCGCGAGCGAAGTTTCCTGCCGCCAGTGTCGGCAGGCGATCGGCGGAGCCGGGCTCCGCCCGGCTTGAGCCGATAGCCGTCCAGAGGCGCTAGGCGGGCTTCGGAAGGGGCTCGATGGCTTTGAGGGCGCGCTGAATCTCGTCCTCGGCGAGCGCGACGTCCTCCAGGCGCCCCGCGAGGTAGTCGTCGTATGCGGCCAGGTCGAAGTGTCCATGGCCGGAGAGGTTGAAGAGGATCGTCCGCTCACGGCCCTCGTCGTCTGCCGCCAGCGCCGCGAGCACCGCTCCGTGGATCGCGTGGGCGGACTCCGGAGACGGGATGATCCCCTCGCTCCCGGCGAACGTGACCGCGGACGCGAAGACGTCGTTCTGGGTGTAGGCCTCCGCGCGGACGAGACCGTCGAGGACGAGCTGCGCGACGAGCGGAGCGACGCCGTGGTAGCGGAGACCCCCCGCATGGATCCCCGCGGGCACGAAGTCGTGGCCGAGCGTGTGCATGGGCACGAGCGGCGTCAGCTGGCCGGTGTCGCCGAAGTCGTAGGCGAACGGCCCGCGCGTCAGGGTCGGGCACGCCGCCGGCTCGCAGGCGAGGACGTCGATCTCCTTGCCCCCGATCTTCTCGCGGATGAACGGGAAGGCGAGGCCGGCGAAGTTCGACCCGCCGCCGACACACGCGATGACGACGTCCGGGAAAGCTCCGGCAAGCTCCATCTGCGCGAGCGCTTCCTGGCCGATCACGGTCTGGTGCAGGAGCACGTGGTTGAGGACGCTCCCGAGCGAATAGGCGGTGTCGTCGCGGCCTGCGGCGTCCTCGACAGCCTCCGAGATGGCGATCCCGAGGCTGCCAGGGGAATCCGGGTCGGCCTCGAGGATCGCGCGACCTGAGTTCGTCTCCTCGGAAGGGCTCGCGACCACGCTCGCGCCCCAGGTCTCCATCATCGACCGCCGGTAGGGCTTCTGGTGGTAGGAGACCTTGACCATGTAGACCTTGCACTCGAGGCCGAGCAGCCGGCAGGCGAGCGCGATCGCGCTCCCCCACTGCCCGGCGCCGGTTTCGGTGGCGATGCGTTCCCGCCCTTCCTGCTTGCCGTAGTAGGCCTGCGCGACAGCCGTATTCGGCTTGTGGCTCCCCGCGGGACTGACGCCCTCGTACTTGTAGAAGATGCGCGAGTTGGTGCCGAGCGCCTGCTCGAGGCGGTGCGCGCGGTAGAGCGGCGTCGGCCGCCACAGGCGCAGGATCTCCCTGACCGGCTCCGGAATCGCGATCTGGGGCGCGTCGGAGACCTCCTGGAGGATGAGCTCCAGCGGGAAGAGCGGCGCGAGGTCGTCGGGACCGACCGGCTGCCCCGTTCCGGGGTGCAGGACCGGCTGCGGCCGGTTCGGCATGTCGGCCTGGATGTTGTACCAGTGCGTTGGAAGAGCGGACTCGGGAAGCACGAACTTCGTCGCGGTCATAGCGGGCGAGGATAGTCCGGTTTTGGGGCGAAAGAAAGCTGTTCGGATGGGTCTCAGGACCTGCATTGCTCTGCTTGCGCTGCTCGGCCTGCTCGCGATCCCGGCGGCGGCGCAGGCCGTCGGCGACCCCAATGTCGCCGGCCTCCAGGTCGCGCTCCGCGCACGGGGTCTATACGCGGGCCCGGGGGACGGGGTGATCGGGCCCGGAACGCGCCGCGCCGTGGCCCGGTTCCAGCGCCGCGCCGGGATCGCTGTCGACGGCGTGCCCGGCCCCCAGACCCGCCGGGCGCTCGGGCGCTACGGCCGCCACCGCTACTCGACCAGGATGCTCCACCAGGGAATGTCGGGCTGGGATGTCGCAGGCCTCCAGTTTCGGCTCGCCTGGCACGGCTTCCCGTCAGGACCGCTCGACGGCGGCTTCGGCCCCCGAACTGCGGCCGCCTTGCGTAGGTTCCAGCGCTGGGCGCACCTGGGCGCAGACGGCGTC
>JBDTRS010000031.1:0-17595 GCA_039931575.1 Gaiellaceae bacterium | reverse complement strand
GACCACCTCGTCGACCTCTGGGACGTGAACGTCGGCTCGATCACGGAGTGGTCGAAGGACTCCGGCGCGTCGCGCTTCTTCCCCGAGGCCTACCAGCTCGAATGGACGAGCCGGGTGCGCGAGGTGACCGCCAAGCCGATCGTCGGGGTCGGCCGGCTCACGAGCCCGGACCGCATGGCGGAGATCATCAGGAGCGGCGCCTGGGATCTCATCGGCGCCGCCCGGCCGTCGATCGCCGACCCATTCCTCCCCAAGAAGATCGAGGAGGGCCGCTACGGCGAGATTCGCGAGTGCATCGGGTGCAACGTCTGCATCATGAAAGCCGAGTACGGCAACCACATCGGCTGCACCCAGAATGCGACCGCGGGCGAGGAGTATCGCCGCGGCTGGCATCCCGAGCGGTTCGAGCCTGCGGCCAATGCCGACAACGACGTGCTCGTGGTCGGGGCGGGGCCGGCCGGGCTCGAGTGCGCGATCGTGCTCGGGAAGCGCGGCTTCCGCCGTGTGCACCTCGTCGAGGCCGAGCCCGAGATCGGCGGCGTCATGCGCTGGGTGCCCCGGCTCCCCGGCCTGGGGGAATGGGCCCGCTTCCTCAACTGGCGCGCGGTGCAACTCGAGAAGCTCCGGAACGTCGAGGTCATCACCGGGACGCGGCTCACGGCTAAGGAGATCCGGGAGTACGGAGCCGAGATCGTCGTCGTGGCCACGGGGGCGCGCTGGGCCGAGGACGGGTTGAACGGGGTCACTCACGCGCCGATCCCGGGTGCCGACGCCTCGCTCCCGCACATCCTCACGCCCGAGCAGATCATGCTCGGCGGCAAGGCTCCGCCGGGCAAGCGCGTCCTCGTCTACGACTGCGAGGGGTATTTCACCGCCGCTGGCCTCGCCGAGAAGCTTGCGGGCGAGGGCTTCGAGGTCGAGCTCGCGACCTGCCTCGAGCGGGTCGCCCCGGTGACGGACGAGACGCTCGAAGGCCCGATGCTGCGCCAGCACCTGCACGATCTCGGGATCCGCCAGCGCGCAGGCCTTGTCGTCTCGTCGATCGAGCCGGGCCACATCGGCGGGACGGATGAGTTCGGCGAGGAGGTCGACGTCGAGGCGGACTCGGTCGTGCTCGTCACGCAGCGGCTCTCGAACGAGGCCCTCTACCTCGAGCTCAAGGAGGACGAGGGATTGCTCCACTCCGAAGGCGTGCAAGCGCTCTACAGGATTGGGGACTGTGTCGCGCCGCGGATCATCGCGGAGGCCGCGTTCGACGGGCATCGCCTTGCGCGCGAGATCGATTGCGAGAATCCCGCCACGCCGCTTCCGTACGCCCGTGAGCGGCTCGTCCTCGAAGCGATCCGCGCCTAACCGCAACGACCCGCCGACGTCCCAGTAGGAGTGCGCTCGGCCATTGTCGTCCTGGCCGCCTGCGCGGCGCTGACTGCATGCTCGTCGGGGAGCCCCGGCGTCGACACGGTTCCGCCGGGAACGACTGCGGGAGAAACAGACGGTCTCGTGCGGGTGACCCTGCGGGCGATCGCGACGGGCCTCGATGCGCCTGTGGGGATCTCCTCGACCCCGAGCGAGCCGGAGCGGCTGTACATCGTCGAGCAGCCGGGCCGCGTCCGCGTGCTCGAACAGGGCAAGCTCGCCGCGCAGCCTTTCCTCGACATCCAAGAGCAGGTCCAGAGCGGTGGCGAGCAAGGCCTCCTTTCCCTCGCGTTCCACCCCGACTACGCGTCGAACGGGCTCTTCTACGTCAACTACACCGACCTTCAGGGCGACACCCGGGTCGTCGAGTACGAGGCGGGAGCCGGCGCCGATCCGGTTCGGCGGCGCGAGCTCCTCTTCGTCGACCAGCCCTACGCGAACCACAACGGTGGCCAGCTCGCGTTCGGGCCCGATGCTCGCCTCTACGTTGGGATGGGAGACGGCGGCTCGGGTGGCGACCCGGAGGACCGCGCGCAGGATCTCTCGGAACGCCTCGGCAAGCTTCTCTCGATCGACGTGGACGGCCGAGGAAGGTGGCGGATCGAAGGCTACGGTCTCCGCAACCCGTGGCGCTTCTCCTTCGACCGCGAGACCGGAGACCTCTGGATCGGCGACGTCGGCCAGGGGGACTGGGAGGAGATCGACCAGTCTCCGCGTCAGAGCCCCGGCCTCGAGAACTACGGCTGGGACGTCTTCGAGGGG
Organism: Gaiellaceae bacterium; assembly: GCA_039931575.1. GTDB lineage: Bacteria > Actinomycetota > Thermoleophilia > Gaiellales > Gaiellaceae > DATEOR01. The sequence goes on along the minus strand of JBDTRS010000031.1, from coordinate 15,417 downwards.
ACGCACTCCTACGAGGACAAGGAGCCGAACCCGGCCGGGCACCTCGTCGAGCCTGTGTACGAGTACCGGCACGGAGCCGGGTGCTCCGTCACGGGCGGCTACGTCTACCGAGGGAGCCGGATCCCGTCTGCCCGGGGGCGCTATTTCTTCGGCGACTACTGCAGTGGGACCGTCTGGAGCCTTGGCCTCTCGGACGGGGACGTGCTCGACGTGCCGCGCCACGGCCGCGTCGAGGCGCTGAGCTCATTCGGGGAGGACGCCGCGGGTGAGCTCTACGTCGCTTCGCAGAACGGCGACGTCTTCGAGCTCGTCCCCGGTTAGCGCCAGCCGACGACGTAAGCCATGTAAGTCATTACCCGCAGACGCTTCCCTGAAGCCCGTTCCCGCTACGCTGGTCGCCGTGGCCAGGCACCGCACACGCTGGGACGAGGACAACCGAGTCAGCGTCAACCCCTGGGCGATTCTTGCGACTCTGGGGCTCGTCCTCGCGGTCGTCGGACTGGCCGCGTTGTTCGCGCTGACGTAGGCGCGGTTAGCCCGCCGCGGCGAGCGCCGGGCGGCTTTCCTGCTCCGCCTCGATCTCGGCGCAGACACGGGCGGCAACTTCGACAAAGGCGCGGCCCGCCGGCGAGTGGTAGCGATCCTTGTGCCAGGCGATCCCGATCTCGCGCGGGGGTACCCGCGGGTCGACGGGGAGCGCGAGGACGGCCTTGTCGTGCGCCAGGGCGGCGAGACGCGGCACGAGCGCGGAGCCGACGCCCGCAGCGACCATTCCCTGGATCGTCGTGTTGTCGTCGGAGCGGAAGACGATCTCGGGCTCGAGGCCCGTGCCGCGAAAGCGCTCTTCGACCGCGAAGACGCTTCTGCACTGGCGGTAGCCGATCAGGGGCACTCCGGCGATCTCCTTCAGGCTCGGGGGGTGCTTCAAGGCGGCGAGCGGCGAGTCCGCGCGGACGAGGAGGACGTACGGGTCGTGCATGAGCTCGTGGGCCTCGAAGGGCCCGTCTCCAACCGGCAGCATCACGAACGTGAGGTCGAGCTCACCGCGCTCAATCAGGCCGAGGAGCTCGCTGTCGTCGGAGGACTCCGTCAGGATGATCGAGACGAGTGGCCACGCGTCCGCGAACTCGAGCATGACCCGCGGGAGGACGCGAGCGCCGACGCTTTGATACGTGCCCACCCTGAGCGTCCCGGCCGAGCCGTCGGAATACGCGGCCAGGTCGGCCTGCGCCGCTTCGAGGCGCGCGACGATGCCGTCCGCGTGACCGAGGAGCAGCCGACCCGCGTCGGTGAGCGAGACGGGGCGAGGCCCGCCGGGCCGCTCGACGAGCCGCTCGCCGATGATCCTCTCGAGGGCCGCGATCTGCTGGCTCACGGCCGACTGCGAGTACCCGAGGGCGATCGCGGCGCCGCCAAACGAGCCTTCCCGCGCCACCGCTTGCAGCGCTGCTAGGTGGCGCAACTCGACGCCTAGCCATCCATCAGGTTTCATGATCGACTCTAATCATAATCCGATTTGCGCTTATGGAAAACCCCTGCCACGGTGAGAGTATGTTCCTCATCATCTTGCTCACGCTTCTGCTGCTCCTCGGGCCCCTCGCATACTTCTTCGGCGCGGATACCCGCACGGGGGACCCGCGCGGCGGTTGGCCCGCCGAGCCCCGACGCTAACGGACGCCCGAGACTAATCTCCTGCCCGTGGAAACCGGGCTGGCGGGCAAGCGCGTCCTCGTAACGGGCGCGTCGGGTGGAATCGGGGCTGCTTGCGCGCGCGCCTTCGCGGCCGAGGGAGCGCGGGTCGTCGTCCACTACCACCGCGGTCGCGAGCGCGCCCAAGCGGTCGCGGCGGACATCCCCGGGGCTCTGCTCGCGCAGGCCGACCTCACGCAGGAGGACGAGGCCGACCGCCTCTTCGACGAGGCTCGAGCCGCATTCGGCGGCCTCGATGTCTGCGCTTGCGTAGCCGGCGTGTGGCCGCAGGAAGACGTTCCGGTCTGGGAGCTCGGCCTCGACCGTTGGGAGACAACCCTCCGCGAGAATCTCACCGCGACGTTCCTGACGGCGCGCGGATTCCTGCGTGAGGTGGAGCATTCTGGAGGGGGCAGCCTCGTCCTCATCGGCTCGACCGCTGCTGTCTTCGGCGAAGCGGGCCATGCCGACTACGCCGCGGCCAAGTCGGCGGTCGTGCACGGGCTGCTGCTGTCGCTCAAGAACGAGGTCGTCCGGATCGCCCCGTCGGCCCGCGTCAACGCCGTGTCTCCGGGCTGGACGGTGTCGCCCATGACCCGCACGATGCTCGACGATCCTGCGGTGCTCGAGCGCGCGACTCGCACGATGCCGCTTCGCAAGGCCGCTCAGCCCGAGGACATCGCGCGCCAGGTCGTCGCGCTCGCCTCGGACGAGATCTCAGGCCACGTCACCGGGCAGATGGTCGTCGTTGCCGGGGGAATGGAAGGGAGACTGCTCCATGGTTGAGTCATGAGAGGCGCACTCGTAAAAGAGCTCGGACGGCTGCCCGAGCCGGCCGAGGTCGATGCGCCGGCGCCCGAGCCTGGGCGTGCGCTCGTCGAGATCCGTGCGGTGCCGCTCAACCCGATCGACATCGCGCTGGCGGCCGGGCGCCACTACCTCGGGCCTCCGCCTATTCCGTACGTTCCCGGCTCGGAGGGGGTTGGGGTGGTGCTCGAGGGCGAGGCGCTCGTCGCGGGGACGAGGGTCTACGTCTCCGACGATGGTCTGGGGCGGGAGCGGGACGGCACGCTCAGAGAGCGCGTGACGGTGATCGAGGAGGAAGCGATTCCGCTCCCTGCCGGGGTCTCCGACGAGATCGCGGGCGCTTGCGGGATAGCCGGGCTCGCCGGCTGGCTCCCGGTCGTCTGGCGCGCGAAGACGGGCCCGGGCGATCGCGTGCTCGTGCTCGGCGCCACCGGAACCGTCGGGCTCGCGGCCGTCCAAGCAGCATGTATCGCCGGAGCCGACCGGGTCGTAGCCGCGGGGCGCCGGCCCGAAGGGCTCGAGCGGGCAGCCGAGGCCGGCGCAGACGCTGTCGTGCGACTCGACGAGGCTGACCTCGGGAGCGCTTTCCGTGAGGCGGTCGGCGGAGACGGAGCGACGGTCGTCATCGACCCGCTTTGGGGCGAGCCGCTCGTGGCGGCGCTCGAGGCTGCCGCGCCCGGTGCGCGGGTGATCCAGATCGGGCAGTCTGCAGGCGCCACGGCGACGATCCCATCCGCGCTCGTGCGCGGCAAGCAGGTAGAGCTCGTCGGCTATTCCAACTTCGTCGTTCCTGACGACGTGCGGCGCGAGGCTTACCGCCGGCTCGTCGAGGGCGCCGCGGCCGGGCGGATTACGTTCCCGGTCGAGACGTACCCCCTCGAGCGCGTGGCCGAGGCCTGGCAGCGCCAAGCAGAGGGAGCGGGCGTGAAGCTCGTCGTGCGCGTCTGAGTGGTATCAGGTCGTATCCGCGCTCAGGGCTTCGCCGTTAAGAAAGCAACCGAAACGAGGAGGACGTATGTACATCGGTGGCGGCGCTATCGCCCTGATTCTCATCATTCTCCTGCTGATCTGGCTCTTCTAAACGGCAGGGCGCGCCCGCGAAAGCGGGCGCGCGGCGTTTAAGGGCACGAAAAAGGGCGGCTCGCGCCGCCCTTTTTTTATTCACGCGTTGGGTGCGTGTAGCGCTCGTTACGGCATCGGCGGGCGGTTGTAGGGATCGTCCCTGTAGACCGTCTCGCGGCGCCAACCGCCGACTCCGCCCCAACTCGACCAGAAGATGAGCGAGAGCAAGAGGCCCAGGAGCCCGACGACCATGAGGATGACGCCGACCATGTTCAGGTCGATGCCCTTCGTGGTGACGTCGACAGCCCAGGCGAGGATCGCGCCGACCGCGATCAAAAAGATGCTGACACCAAGTCCCATTCGGTTTGCCTCCTTGCGAGTCTCAGGTTCAACGTTCGAGCCACTTGCCGGGATACGGTTGCGTTAGGGTTTCGCCGCTCGGCCCGAATCGCCTTTTCGTGCGTAAACGCTCGATCATTCAGATGGGACTGGTGGGCGCCGCCGTGGGGGTGGCACTCGCGCTCGTGGCGGTTCTCATTCCCTGGCTGCCGCCCGCGGGGTCGAAGGAAGCGGTCAAGGTCGACGAGGTGTACTGGTTCGTCACGATCATCTGCGTCGTCATCTTCGCGCTCGTCGCCGGCGTCTCGATCTACGCCGTCTGGAAGTTCCGCGCTGCGCCCGACGATATGGACGATGGCTCGCCCATCCACGGGCACACGGGGCTGGAGGTCGTCTGGACGGCGATACCTGCGGCGCTCGTCACCGCCATCACCATCTACAGCGGCGTCGTCCTCGTCCAGTTCGAAGACATCCCGCAGCAACATCGCGTGGTCGAGGTGACCGCGCAGCAGTTCGCCTGGTCGTTTCACTATCCGGAGGCGGACGTGACGAGCGGCCAGCTCGCGCTTCCGATCGACGAGCCGGTCGAGCTGAAGTTGAACGCGAAGGATGTGATCCACTCCTTCTGGGTGCCGGAGTGGCGGATGAAGAAGGACGCCGTCCCGGGGATCGAGACCGACCTGGTGATCACGCCGACCAAGGAGGGGACGTTCACGGTCATCTGCACCGAGCTCTGCGGGCTCGGTCATGCCGCTATGCGCGCCCGCGCGATTGTGCTCTCGGCGGCCGGTTTCGAGAAATGGCTCGCAGACGAGAAGGCCAAGGCCGCCCAGGCAGGGTCCGTCGCCGGCAAGACGCTCTTCACGCAGCAGTGCGGCTCCTGCCACCGGCTCGCAGACGCCGGCACGCAGGGAGAGGTGGGGCCCGATCTCGATAAGGTGCTGGCCGAGAAGAACGCCGCCTTTATCCAAGAGTCGATCGTCGATCCGAACGCTGAGATCGCCCCCGGATACCAACCCGACGTGATGCCCGCCAACTTCGGCGAGATTCTCACCGAGCAACAGCTCCAGAGCCTCGTCAACTACCTCGTGAAGACTGCGGGCAAGAGTTAAGTGCCCCTCCAAGCAATCCAGGCCATCACCTCCGGCGGCTGCAAAGCCGACCCGGGCTGCGTCCTCGGGAGCCTGCGTATTACCAATACGCAGGCTCCCTGCGTCCTTGCCCGGCGGGCTTTTTGCGCGCCGGAAGCGGGGCCCGATTACCCGAAGGAGCACTGATGGCGGTCGAGGTCCGAGAGCACGAGCACGTCCAGGCGCACGGCGGGCCTCCGCCAAGGCGCGGGCTCGGTCGCCTGACCGGCGCCGGGTGGCTGCGGGTCCTCTGGGTCACGCCGCTCGCCTTCGCCGCGGCCACCGGGCTCGTGCTCGGATCGCGTGCCGCGCTCGGCTACACGCCGCTCTGGGAGTTCCAGGTGCTTCTGACCGCCTGGATGGTGATCGTGCCGCTCGGCTTCCTCTTCGCGATCGGCGGCTTCGACTACTGGATCTACTGGATCTCGGGGAGGCCGACGCGCCCCGAGGACCACTCCGGCCACGGGGCCCGCACCTGGAAGGACTACTTCCGGGTCAACACGGACCACAAGGTGATCGGCGTCCAGTACCTCGTGACGACGATCTTCTTCTTCGTCGCCGCCGGTCTGATGGCGATGTTCATGCGCGCGGAGCTCGCCCGGCCCGGGATGCAGTTCGTGGACAACAACACGTTCAACGGCCTCTTCTCGGTGCACGCCTCGCTCATGATCTTCCTCTTCGTGATCCCGGCCTTCGCGGGCCTCGGGAACTACGTGATCCCGCTCATGATCGGCGCGCCGGACATGGCCTTCCCGCGCCTGAACGCACTCTCGTTCTGGCTGCTGCCGATCGCGGGCTTCATCATGCTCGCGAGCTTCCTCGTGCCGGAGGGGGGCGCATTCGCGGCCGGCTGGACGAACTACGTGCCGCTCGCCGTGCAGCAGCCGCCGGGCAACCTCTTCTTCCAGATGGCCGTGCAGTGGGCCGGCGCCTCCTCGATCATGACCGCGCTCAACTTCCTGGTAACGATCATCACCATGCGGGCGCCCGGGATGTCCTTCTGGCGCATGCCGCTCCTCGTCTGGGCGAACTTCGCCACCTCGACGCTGGTCGTCCTCGCGACCCCCTTCATCGCCGGCTCTCAGTTCTTCATCCTCTTCGACCGCGTCCTGCACACGAACTTCTTCGAGCCGGACGGAGGCGGCTACGCGCTCGGCTACCAGCACATCTTCTGGTTCTACTCGCACCCGGCCGTCTACATCATGATGCTGCCCGGGTTCGGGATCGTCTCGGAGGTGATCGCCGTCTTCGCGCGGAAACCGATCTTCGGCTACCGCCTGATGGCGCTCTCGCTCATGGCCATCCTCGTACTCGGGTTCTCGGTCTGGGCGCACCACATGTTCGTGTCCGGAATGTCGCCGTGGCTGCGCATCCCGATGATGGCCACGACGATGCTGATCGCGATTCCGACCGGCATAAAAGTCTTCAGCTGGCTGGCGACGCTGTGGGAGGGGCGCATCCACTTCAAGACGCCGATGCTGTTCGCACTCGGCTTCGTGACCATGTTCGTCATCGGCGGGCTCTCGGGCGTCTACCTCGGCTCGATCCCGATCGACATCCACGCGAGCGACACGTATTTCATCGTCGCTCACATCCACTACGTGCTCTTCGGCGGCTCCCTCTTCACGATCTTCGCCGGGATCTACTACTGGTTCCCGAAGATGACCGGCCGCATGTACAACGAGCGGCTCGGAAAGATTCACTTCTGGCTCACGTTCGTCGGCTTCAACGTCACGTTCTTCCCGATGCACTGGCTCGGGCTGCAGGGGATGCCGCGCCGCGTGTCCGACTACGCCGACCGCTTCGGCACGCTCAACTTCATCATCACGGTCGCGTCGTTCGCGCTCGGCGCCTCGACGATCGTCTTCCTCTACAACATGATCGTGAGCTGGCGGCGCGGGGCCCCCGCACCGGGGAACCCCTGGCGCGCGCTGACGCTCGAATGGCAGGTCTCCTCGCCGCCGCCAACCTTCAACTTCGACCAGATCCCGCAGGTCGTGGGCAGCCCTTACGAATACGGCGTCCGCGGCGCGAGGCACGCCGTCCTGAACGGAGACTGGAGCGAAGTGCCCGAAACCGAGAAGGCTGAGGTTCACTGATGGCCGAGCCGCGACACATCCTCGTCGTCGCGAACGAGACGGTCGCGGGCAAGACCCTCATCGAAGCCCTGCGCCGCCACGCCGACAAGGGCCCGATCCGTGTCACGGTCATCAGCCCTCAGAACGAGTCGCGGGCCGGCTTCGTCGTGTACTCCGACAGCCGCCGCTCGAGTGCCGACCGGCGACTCCGGCGCACGCTCGATCTCCTGCACGAGGCCGGCATCGCGGCGCGCGGGGCCGTGGTCGATCCCGATCCGCTCCAGGCGATCAAGGATGCGCTCTACGAGTACGAGCCCGACGAGATCATCATCTCGACCCATCCGGGAGAGCTGAAGTCGAGCTGGCTTCGCGCCAACTTGATCGAGCGTGCCCGCAAGGTGACGGACAAGCCGATCGAGCACGTGGTCGTCGACCTCGAGTCGCCGCGCGAGCGGGCCCACGTTCTCGTCATCGCCAATCAGACGATCCTCGGGAGACCGCTCATCGAGGCTATTCGTGAGCGGAGCGAAGCGAGCCCTGCCCACTTCACGCTGCTCATTCCGGCCGATGCGGCGGGAGCCGAGCAGAGGATCAAGAGCGTCTCCGCGCTCATGCGCGAGGAAGGCGTCGAGGTGAGCGGGCACCTCGGCGATCCCGACCCCGTCGTCGCCGCGCAAAACGCCGTCCACGACGAGCAGTTCGACGAGATCATCGTCTCGACGTTCCCAGCGGCCAGCTCGGGCTGGCTCCGTCGGGACGTCCTCGGCCGCATCAAGGGGCTGGGCCTGCCGGTGAGCCACGTCGTCGTCAGCGCCGAGGAGGCCGAACCGGCCGAGCAGGCGCCCACCGTATGAGCGCGCACGCGGAGGCCCACGCCGACCATCCGCCGGTCGCGAACCGAAGCTCGCGCGTCGATTCGCGCCTCCTCGGGATCTACTTCTTCATCGCCTCCGAGGTGATGCTCTTCGGCTCGTTCTTCTCGGCGTACTTCTTCGCCCGCGTCACGGCGGGAACCGGGGAATGGCCGCCGAAGCCGTTCGAGCTCCCGGTCTACCTGGCGCTTCTGAACACGATCATCCTGGTGACGTCGAGCTTCACGATGCACTGGGCCCTCCAGTCGATCAAGCGGAACAACCGCCAGGGACTGATCGCCGGCCTCGCGCTCACGTTCGGGCTCGGCCTCACGTTTCTCCTCATTCAGGCGCGGGAGTACACCCGCCTCGGGTTCTCCACGCACGACCTGGCGTTCGGCTCGACCTTCTACGGCCTCACGGGCCTGCACGGAGTCCACGTCTTCATCGGGCTGACCCTGCTGCTTACCGCCCTCGTCCGCTCGGCCCGCGGACATTACGGGCCGGCGGCGCACGATCACCTCGGCGTCGAGATCCCAGGGATCTACTGGCACTTCGTGGACGTAATGTGGATCGTGGTCTACACCACGGTCTACGTCCTCTAGAAATGGCCCGCCCGGCCACGCCCTCCGGCTCTCTGGACGGCTGCAAAGCCTCGCCCCGCGTCGTCCTCGGTCGTGCACGTACTGCTTCGAGTACGCGCACTCCCTGCGTCCTTGCGGGGCTTGCTTTTCGCGCGTCAGAGAACCGGCAGCGCGGCCGGACTGACCATGGGGAGAAGGCTTCATGCGCAACCCGGTGAGGACGGAGGCGGAGGCCTTCGCCTTCGTCATCGCCTGCCTCGCCCTGTTCGCCGTAGTCGCGGTCGCCGGGATCCTCAGCAACGGATGGGGCGCTCTCCTCGTCTTCGTGGTGCTCGGACCGCTGGTCTTCTATCGCTATTTCAGGAGCGATCCCAAGGTCGTCGAGCCTGCCGTCTGGGATCACGGCCGGGAAGCGGACGGCCGTCGGCGGATTCTGGTCGTCGCGAACGAGACGGTTGCCGGCAAGGCCCTGCGGGACGAGGTCGTGCGCCGTGCGCGGGATGGGGAGACAGAGGTGCTCGTCATCTCGCCTGCCCTCAACACGCGGCTTCGACATTGGACGTCGGACGAGGACAAGGCGCGGGAAAAAGCGCAGGAACGGCTGGACGAGTCGCTCGCGGCGCTCGTTGAAGCCGCGGTGCCGGCACGCGGCGGCGTCGGCCACGATGACCCGATCCAGGCGATCGAGGACGCGCTCCGAACCTTCGCTGCCGACGAGATCGTCATCTCGACGCACCCGCCAGGACGCTCGAACTGGCTCGAACGCGACGTCGTCGGCCGGGTGCGCGAGCGCTTCGACTGTCCGATCACGCACGTCGTCGTCGATCTCGAGCGAGAGCTGCCGTCTAGCTGAGCTCGTCCGCGAGCAGGTCCATGAGGAGGCCGTCGTGGAAGGTGCCGTCGGCTCCGCGCTCGGAGGAGCGCATGATTCCGACCGGACGGAACCCGACGCTCTCGTAGGCGCGGATCGCGCGCTCGTTCGCCGCGGCCGGGTCGATGATGAGCCGGTGGTGGCCCAGTGCGTCGAGCAGATAGCGGCCCAGCACGCGCAGCGATTCCGGGCCGAGCCCCTGCCCCTGCCGCTCCGCGGTGAGAAAGATGTCCATGCCGGCGTGCCGGTACTCCGGGTCGGTGTTCTCGTAGAACTGGATGCTTCCCACGATCTCGCCGTCAGCCTCGATGACCAGCGCGACGCCGTCGGGGTCGTCCAAGAACTCTTGCGCGCTCGCCAGCGGGTCGCTCGCGAAATACCAGCGCGCCACCTCGGGCTCGCCGAGGATCTCCGCCAGCGTCGCCACATCGGCGCTCTCGACGGGGCGCAGGGTGACGCGTTTACCGCGAAGGACCGGCGGAGGATCGCCGGTCAACTAGGGCGCCGTGGTCGCCTCGGCGCCGGTCCCTGTCCCGCCCTGCGCTTTGGGCGGCAGGCCTGCAACCAGGGCGACGTAGGCGGCGATGTCCTCGAGATCCGACTCGGGCAGCTTCTGTGGCCCGCTGTCGAAGCGAGGCATCGGAGGAGCGGCGAGGCGCATCTGGTCGAGCGTGATCTGGAACACGGTGCTGGCGTCGAAGCCGCCGCCCTCCTCGGAGCGGGCCGCCACGAAGGCGTCGTCCAGATTGGGCCCGACCGCGCCTGCCGTTCCCGCATCGGCCAGGGTGTGACACCCGCCGCAGTTCGAGGCGAAGAGTTGCTTGCCGTTGTTCGTGTCGGCGTTCCCCGCTTCCAGGGCTCGGCCCGCGCAGCCCGCTGCGAGGAGCGCGGCTCCGGCGAGCGCCAGGGGGAGGAAGCGGCCCAGCAAGCTCAGGTCTGTGCCTGAGCCTCCTGGCCGATGCTCTCGACGGCCTCGGCGCGCGACTCATAGATGGGGAAGACCTTGTTCAGGCCGGTGATCTCGAAGATCTTGGTGATGTTGCGGTCGCTGCAGACGAGGGAGAGCCGGCCGCCGTTCGGCCGCAGGCGCTTGACGCCGCCAACGAGGACTCCGAGAGTCGTCGAGTCGATGAAGGTCGTGTCGGAGAAGTCGACGACGATCTCCTTGCCGCCTTGCCCGATCACCTCGAGTAGCTGCTGCTTGAACTCGGGCGCGGTGTAGAGGTCGACCTCCCCTGTCAGGGCGATGACGTGGGCGTCGTCCCCGAGCTGCTCAGTCTTGATGTCGAAGTTCATGTGTCCCCTTGGCTCGTTCGAAGCAGCGGTACCTTATCCACTTGGTAGCAACTGCGAACCTGCCTTCTGCTGCGCCTCGAGGAGCTTGAGCTCCTGTTTCACGAGCGGCGCGCTCGCATCGTCGGGCGCGAGCGCAAGGAACTGGCGGTAGGCGGCGATCGCGCTCGCGTAGTCCGCCGCGCTCTGCGAGGCCACTCCGAGTTGGAGGAAGAGGCTCGCGTCGTTCGGCTGGAGGAGCGTGAGCTCCTGGTAGACCTTGGCAGAGCGTCGGTACGCGTCCTGCGCGCGCAGGTTGGCGCTCGTCGCGCGCGCGTTTGCGTCCTCCGTGATCACCTCGGCGATCTTGTTGCCCTGCACCTCCTGCAGGAAGGGGGAGTCGGTGGAGCCGAGGCTCGCCGTTGCTGAGGCTTGCTGGGCCGCGGCGAGCGCCGTCTGCGCCTCGTTCCGGGCCTTGACTCCCTGGGAGCCCCAGAGCGCAGCGAGCTGGCGAAGCGCGTTCGCGTCTCGCGGCTTCAGCGTCGTGTAGCGCTCGAGGATGACGATGGACTCGCTCGTGCGGCCGGCCGTCTGCAGCGCGTTTGCGTACTCGAGCTGCGCGGCGGCGTTCTGGCGGTTCGACTCGGCCTTCTTGCGCGCGCTGTCGAGGTCGGCGCCGGTGTTCGAGCGCGAGAAGAAGTCGTTGAGGACGTCGCCGAGGCTCGTGCCGGAGACACCCGTACCGACGCCGAAGGCCACGAAGCCGAGGGCGAAGGCGATCGCCAGGAGGAGGAAGACCCACTTCGCCTTGCGGCGAAGCTTGGGGAAGAACATCAGGTCTTCGGCGCTACTGGCGCTACGGCGAGCATGCGAGCGCGCGTTCTTGCGGCGCTGTGCCTGAGCTCTTGCCATGCGCGAAATCCTCCTTGGGGCCTCGGGGGCGGGCGACTCGGTACGCTCCGCAACTGTGCAGGATACCGAGAAAAACGCGCCCTCCCCCTTCCCAAAGATCGAGCTGCACGTTCACCTCGAGGCCACCGTCCGCGCCGAGACGCTGCTCGAGATCGCCCGCCGCAACGACTTCCCGCTCCCGGCGGACACCGTCGAGGGGGTTCGCGACCTCTATCGCTACCGCGACTTCGACCACTTCATCGAGGTGTGGATCCTGACCACGAACGCGCTTCGAACCGAAGCCGACTTCAGACAGGTGGTCGTGGACTACGCAGCGGAGGCCGCCCGCCACGGCGCCATCTACATCGAGGGCATCTTCTCCCCGATCGAAAGGACGTGGCGCGGTGTCTCCTGGGACGCTCTCTTCAGTGGCTACTGCGACGGAGCTCAGGAGGCGCGTGAGCTGCACGGTGTCGAGGTCCTCCTGACGCCCGACATCACCCGCGGCGCGCCCGTCGAGGACGGGTTCGATCTGGTTCGTCACGCGGTGCCCTACCGGGAGCGCGGGATCGTCGGCATCGGGCTCGGCGGTGAGGAGGCGCGCTTTCCGCCAGAGAAGTTCGCCGACGTCTTCGGCCTCGTTCGCGAGGAAGGCTTCGCCTCGGTGCCACACGCAGGCGAAGTGGTGGGCCCGGCCTCGATTCGCGGGGCGCTCGACACGCTCCACGCCGATCGGATTCGCCACGGCATCCGCGCCGTGGAGGATTCGCCGCTCATGGAGGAGCTGGCGGAGCGGCAGATCGTCCTCGACGTGACTCCGATCTCGAATCTCCGCACAGGTGTCGTGAGGTCGCTCGCAGAGCACCCGCTGCCCGAGCTGATCGCGGCGGGGATCCCCTGCACGGTCTCGACCGACGACCCCGAGATGTTCGACACCGACCTTACGAGGGATTACGAGGCGGCCCTGTCGCTCGGGGTCGACCCGAAAGCTCTCTACGACGCGGCGGCTCGCGGGGCGCTCTGCACCGACAAGACACGCGAGCGATTGCGCGCGATCGGCGACGCCTACGACTGGTCGGCCCTCGGCGCCGAGGCGCCGGTCTAGGAGTCCGTGCCGGCGAGCGGCTCGCCGATGACGCCCTGGTCGCGCCAGCGCCGCTCGAAATAGACCGAGGCCCAGATCGAGCCCTCGAAGAGGGCGAGGATGGGGAGCGCTTGCAGCGCCATCGAGACGAAGTCGACGCCGGGAAGCAGGACAACGGCGATGAGCGCGATGCCGACGCCGATGCGGCGGTTCTTGCGCAACCTCCGCGACGACAGGATCCCGAGCCGGACCAGCCCGAGGATGAAGATCGGCAACTCGAAGAGGATGCCGAGCCCGGCGATCACCGCAGCCGCGAACGAGAAGTAGTCGCGCGCCCGGACCTGGGTCGTGTCGTAGAGGTCGCTGTCGAAGTTGAGGAGGAACGAGAGGCCGTTCGGGAGGACGACCCAGTAGGCGAACGCCATTCCCGCGACGAGCAGGAATGTGGCCACGACCACGAGCCGGACGACGACGGTCTGGCTCTTGTCCTCGAGCACCGGGGCAAAAAACGACCAGATCTGCCAGACCAACACCGGGATGGCGATGGCGATCGCGCCGTAGAGGGCGACGGTGAGCGAGGTGTTGAACGCCTCGCCCGGCCCCAGCGTGATCAGCTTCGTGTCGTTGGGAAGCGGCCGCTCGAGCCAGTGGATGATGTGCTTGCGGAATCCGTAGGTGAAGCCGAACGCAACGCCGACGGCAAGCAGCGAGACGATCAGGCGGGTCCGAAGCTCGTCGAGATGATCGACGAGCGTGACGCTCTCGTCGTGGCGCAGCCGACGCGGGAGCCGCGCCATGGCCTAGCTCAGCTTGAGACCCGTTCGCTCTCCGGCCGCGCGGCCGCGTCCGGCGGGACGGGCGTCGAAGAAGCGGGCGGAGTCAGCTCGACCTTCTCGGGCTCGGGGTCGTCCTGGTCGTTGCCGGTGATCGAGTCCTTGAACTCACGCATCCCGCGACCGAGGGACCTCCCCATTTCCGGAAGGCGCTTGGGGCCGAAAACGAGCAGGAGCACGAGTACGATCACGAGCGCCCCTTGCCAGCCGATGTTTCCAGGCATGCGAGCGATGGTAGCACGGTCCCCAAGCCACGGGACAGCCTAAGAACCCCATTCAGAATGACGCCTGAGCCGCCGGAAGCACGCTGGACGCCGCGTTGCCGCGTCCTCAGTCGGGCCCGTATCTGAATTCGATACGAGCCCTCCCTGCGTCCTTGCCTCGCATCGCCCAGCACGGCCCCATCCCGGGAAACGGGTTCGAGGCGAGCCGCTACACTGAGTGTGTTACTAGCGCCCGGCATTTGCCGCGAGCCACCCGAAGAAAGGCTGTCACGAACTTGGCTTTGCTCGAGATCAAGGACCTGCACGTCGCCACCGAGGACGGCACCGAGATCGTCCGCGGAGTCGACCTCTCGGTCGACATGAACCAGGTGCACGCGATCATGGGGCCCAACGGCTCGGGCAAGAGCACGCTCGCGTACGCGCTCGCCGGCCACCCCGCCTACGAGATCACGAGCGGCGACATCCTGATCGACGGCGAGAGCGTCGTCGAGATGGGAGCGGACGAGCGCGCACAGCGCGGCCTCTTCCTCGCCTTCCAGTACCCGCACGCGGTTCCCGGCGTCACCGTCGCGAGCTTTCTCCGCTCCGCAGTCAACGCCATTCGCAAGGCGAAGGCCGGCGGTGAGGACGATCCCGTCAAGATTCCGGAGTTCCGCAAGGACCTCACCGCGGCGATGGAGATGCTCAAGGTGCCGAAGGAGATGTCCAGCCGGTACTTGAACGACGGCTTCTCGGGCGGAGAGAAGAAGCGGGTCGAGATCCTGCAGATGGCGATGCTCAAGCCCCGGATCGCGGTTCTCGACGAGACCGACTCCGGTCTCGACATCGACGCGCTCCGCATCGTCGCCGGCGGTGTGAAGCAGCTCGTCGGCGCGGACATGGGCGCGCTCGTGATCACGCACTACCAACGAATCCTCGACTACATCACGCCCGACTTCGTGCACGTCTTCGTCGACGGGCGTATTGTGGAGGAAGGCGGACCGGAGCTCGCGCAGAGGCTCGAGGCCGAAGGCTACGAAGCCTTCATCCCGGTCGCCGCAGGAGGTGGAAAGTAGTGGCAGCGTCTGAGACCCAGGTCGTCGCGGAGCTCGGCAACGAGTACGCGTACGGCTTCCACGACCCCGAGGAGTACTTCTTCAAGTCCGGCCGCGGGTTGAACCCCGAGGTCGTCGCGATGATCTCCGAGCACAAGAACGAGCCTGACTGGATGCGCAAGCGCCGGCTCAAGGCGCTCGAGTACTTCCGCGCGAGGCCGCTGCCGGAGTGGGGCGGGCGCCTCGACGAGATCGACTTCGAGAACATGTACTACTACATCCGGCCCACGGAGAAGCAGGTGCATTCTTGGGAGGACCTGCCGGCCGACATCAAGAACACGTGGGACCGCCTCGGGATTCCCGAGGCCGAGAAGAAGTACCTCGCGGGAGTCGGCGCGCAATACGAGTCCGAGGTCGTCTACCACAAGCTGAAGGAGGAGCTCGCGAACCAGGGCGTGCTCTTCCTCGACATGGACTCGGGCCTGCGCGAGCACGAGGAGCTCGTCAAGGAGTACTTCGGCACGATCATCCCGGCGAACGACAACAAGTTCGCCGCTCTGAACTCGGCCGTCTGGTCGGGCGGGTCGTTCATCTACGTGCCCCCGGGCGTCAGGATCGAGATGCCGCTCCAGGCCTACTTCCGCATCAACGCGGAGAACATGGGCCAG
>JBDTRS010000030.1:0-17712 GCA_039931575.1 Gaiellaceae bacterium | reverse complement strand
CGCAGGAGGAGTCCCCGGAATGGACGCCGGCCTCCTCGACATGCTCCATGACGGCCGCCACGAGGGTCTGGGACCCGTCGCAGAGCGCATCGACGTCCACCTCGATGGCGCCCTCGAGAAAGCGGTCGATGAGCACGCGGCCGGCGCCCTCGGCGGCGAGGCCGACCTCGACCGGCCCGTAGCAGACCCGCATGTTGCGCCCACCGAGGACGTAGGACGGGCGCACCAGCACCGGATAGCCGATCTCCTCCGCGGCCGCCATCGCGTCGTCGGCGCCCTCGGCCGCTCCCCAGGGCGGGACGGCGATGCCGAGCTCGCCGCAGAGGCCGGCGAAACGCTCGCGCTCCTCCGCGAGATCGACCGCGCCGTACGGCGTTCCGAGGATGCGGTAGCCGGCGTCCTCGAGCGCGCCGGCGAGCTTGAGCGGGGTCTGGCCCCCGAACTGCACGACGACACCCTCGGGCCGCTCGCGGGCGCAGATCTCGAGCACCTCCTCTTCGCAGAGAGGCTCGAAGTAGAGACGGTCGGACGTGTCGTAGTCGGTCGAGACCGTCTCCGGATTGCAGTTGACCATGACCGCCTCGTAGCCGAGCGAGCGGAAGGTCTTCGCCGCGTGGACGCAGCAGTAGTCGAACTCGATCCCCTGGCCGATCCGATTCGGGCCCGAGCCGAGGATGACCACGGACCCACCGGCCGGCCGGGCCTCGTCCTCCTCCCCCCAGGTGGAGTACAGGTAGTTCGACGCCGCCTCGACTTCGGCGGCGCAGGAATCGACGCGCCGATAGGCGGGCCGCACCCCCCACGCCACCCGTGCCCGCCGAACCTCGCCCTCGCTTGTGTTCCACGCAGTCGCCAGATCGGAGTCCGACCACCCGGCACTTTTCAGCTTGATCCAGTCGCCCGGCACGAGGTCGGACTTTGTGCGTGTGGAACACAAGGTCGACTTTGCGCGGTCGAGCTCGGTGCGGAACCAGGGGTGCACACCGGCGGGCAGGTCGTCCAGCGTCGCCCACGGAGTCGGAACGCCCGCGTCAAGCTCCCGAGAGCGCATCGCCTTGAGGAAGGCTTCGGTGAACGTCCGGCCGATTCCCATCGCCTCGCCCACGGACTTCATCTGGGTCCCGAGCGTCTCATCCGCTCCGGCGAACTTCTCGAACGCGAAGCGCGGGAACTTGACGACGACGTAGTCGAGCGTCGGCTCGAAGCTCGCGGGTGTCGTCCCCGTAAGGTCGTTCGGAATCTCGTCCAGCGTGTAGCCGACGGCGAGCTTGGCGGCGACCTTCGCGATCGGATAGCCGGTTGCCTTGCTCGCGAGGGCCGAGGAGCGCGACACGCGCGGGTTCATCTCGATCACCCTGAGCTCGCCACTGCCACGCTCGCGCGCGAATTGGATGTTGGAGCCGCCGGTCTCGACCCCGACCGCGCGGATGACGGCCGTGGCGGCGTTGCGAAGCTCCTGGTAGGCCTCGTCCGACAGGGTCATCTGCGGCGCGACCGTGACGGAGTCGCCCGTGTGCACGCCCATCGGGTCGAGGTTCTCGATCGAGCACACGATCACGACGTTGTCGCGCGCGTCTCGCATGACCTCGAGCTCGAACTCGTCCCAGCCGACGAGCGACTCCTCGACGAGCACCTGGCCGACCGGGCTCTCCCGAAGCGCAGTCTCGAGCAGGCGCGCGAGCTCCTCCGGCCCGGCTGCGATCCCGCCGCCGTGCCCGCCGAGGGTGAAGGCAGGGCGCAGGATCACTGGGAACGAGAGCTCGGCCGGAAGCTCCGCCAGCGAGGTAGCGATGACCGACTCGGGAACCTTCAGCCCCACGCCGCGCACCGTCTCGCGAAAGAGCTCGCGGTCTTCCGCGCGCCGGATCGCTTCGAACCCGGCTCCGATCAGCTCGATTCCGAGCTCGCCGAGGGTGCCCGCGGCCCAAAGCTCGGTGGCGAGATTCAGCGCGGTCTGCCCGCCGAGGGTTGGCAGCAAGGCGTCCGGGCGCTCGCGCCGAAGCACAGCCGCGACGGACTCGGCATCGAGGGGCTCGAGGTACGTCCGGTCCGCGAACCCGGGGTCGGTCATGATCGTGGCGGGGTTCGAGTTGACGACAACGGTCCGGTAGCCCTCCGCGCGGAGAACCTTCAGCGCCTGGCACCCGGCGTAGTCGAACTCACAGGCCTGGCCGATGACGATCGGCCCCGCCCCGATGACGCAGATGGAGCGAAGATCAGGCCGCCTCGGCAACCCGCACCTCCTCGACCCAGCTCTCGATCAAAAAGCGCGCGTCGTGCGGCCCCGGGCCGGCCTCGGGGTGGAACTGAACGGAGCGCGCGTGCTCGGCGGCGAGCGCGATCCCCTCCACCGTCCCGTCATAGAGCGAGACGTGGGCGATCTCGGGACCGTCTCCGCGCACCGCGAACCCGTGGTTCTGGCTCGTCACGAGCACCCGGTTCGCGCGCAGGTCGAGGACCGGGTGGTTCGCCCCCCGGTGGCCGAACGGAAGCTTGAAGGTCTCGAAACCGGCCGCGCGCGCGAGAAGCTGGTGGCCGAGGCAGATGCCGAGCAGCGGAACTCCGCCGAGCAACTCGCGGACGACGCCCGTCTCCGCCTCGAGCGCACCTGGATCGCCGGGGCCGTTGGAGAGCAGAACGCCGTCGTGGCGCCCGGCCAGGATCGTGCCGGCGTCGGTCGAGTGCGGGTACACGGTCGCGCGCCCTCCGGCGGCGACGACGCGCTCGATGATCGAGCGCTTGCACCCGTAGTCGAGGATCCCGATCGAGACTTTGCCGCGACCGACGTCGTACGGTTCGTCCGTCGAGACGCCGGCGACGAGCGCGCGCCCCACCATCGAGGCCTGCGAGCGCACCTGGCCGAGCACCTCGTCGATCGATGCGCTTCCCGTCACTGCAGCCGCCCGCATCGCTCCCAGCTCGCGCAGGCGCAGGACGAGCGCCCGCGTGTCGATCTCCTCAAGGGCGACGATGCCGTTCACAGCGAGCCAGCGCGGCCACTCCGCCCCCGTCGCGCGGCGCATGAGCACGGCCCGCGCGTGCGCACCGTTCGACTCCGAGCGCGCCGGAGAGACGCCGTAGTTTCCGATCATCGGGGCCGTGAAGCAGACGAGCTGCTCGGAGTAACTCGGATCCGTGACGACCTCCTGGTAGCCGGTCATCGCCGTCGTGAAGACGGCCTCGCCGAACACGACTCCGAGCGCGCCCACGGAGCGCCCGCGGAAGACGCTCCCATCCTCGAGGACAAGGAAGCCGGTCACCGGTGGATCCGAGCTGTGAGGTCGGCGGCGGACATTACGCCGAGTAGGCGAGCTTCCCGTTCGCCACGGTCTGGACGACTCTCCCGCGCAGGGTCTGGCCAAGGAGCCACGAGTTCGGCGAGCGCGAGCGGAATGACGCCTCGTCCACCCGCCAGGCCGCCTCGAGGTCCAGCTCGACGAGGTTGGCGGGCGCGCCGACGGCGATCCGCGGGCGCTCAAGGCCATAGATCCGGGCGGGGCCGGCGCTCATGCGGTCGATGAGGGCTGCCAGGGAGAGGATCCCCGGCTCGACGAGCCGTGTGTGCAGAACCGAGAAGGCGGTCTCGAGCCCCGTGACACCGAACGGCGCCTCCTCGAACGGAACGTCCTTCTCGTGGCGCGCGTGCGGGGCGTGATCGGTCGCGATCGCCTCGATCGTCCCGTCGCGGAGCGCCTCGAGCAGGGCCTGACGGTCCTCCTCGGCGCGAAGCGGCGGGTTCATCTTCACGTTCGGATCCAACGTCCGCACCGCCTCGTCGGTGAGGCAGAGATGGTGCGGAGTCACCTCGCCGCTCGCCTGGACGCCCGCCGAGCGCGCGCTCCGGAGCTCGCCCACGGATTCCCGGGCGGACAGGTGGAGGAGGTGGATCGGCTGGTTCTCGTAGGCGGCCAGCATGAGGTCGCGGCCGACCATGACGCTCTCGGCCACCGAGGGGTAACCGGCAAACCCGAGCTCCGCGGAGACGAGGCCTTCGTGCACCTGCCCGCCGCGCGAGAGGGCCGCTTCCTCGCAATGAACGGCGATGCGCCGGCCGGCCACCGCGTGGTACTGGAGCGCGCGCCGCAGCAGTCCGGGCGAGGACACGGGGCGGCCGTCGTCCGTGAAGCCCGCCGCTCCGCGTTCGGCGAGCTCGACCATCTCGGTCAGCTCGGCGCCTTCCTGGCGCTTGCTGATCGCCGCGAAGAAGCCGACAGGGATCTCCGCCTCTGCCTTGGCCCGCTCGACGAGCGCACCAAGGACCGCAGCCGAGTCGACAGCGGGATCCGTGTTCGGCATTGCGAGGATGGCGCAGTAGCCGCCGGCCGCGGCTGCCCGCGTCCCCGAGGCGAGATCCTCCTCGTCCTCCCGGCCGGGAGTGCGGAGGTGGACGTGCGGGTCGATGAACGCCGGCGCCAGCACGTGGCCCTGTCCTCCCGAGGCCGGCTCGAGCCGCGTGATCACCCCGCGCTCGACCGTCACGGTCAACGTCTCGTCGATCCCCTCGGTCGAGTCGACTACGCGGACGGCCTCGAAGACCAGGTCGTCCTGGCGCCCGTTCCCTCCGAACAGAATTTGCTCCACTGGCATCTACGCCACCCTTTCGATCTCGGCGACCTTCACCTCGACGGGGCCGTGGGTGAGGAGGTCGTACAGGACTGCCATGCGCACGACCAGCCCGCTTCGCACCTGGCGTTCAATCAAGGCGTCGGCCGCATCGGCGACGACTGGGTCGATCTCGACGCCGCGGTTCATCGGGCCCGGGTGCATGACCTTCTGGCCCGGGCGGAGCCGCTCCGGCGTCACGCCCCAGCGCGCGGTGTACTCGCGCAGGCTCGGGACGAAGTTCGCGCCCTCGAGCATCCGCTCCCGTTGCATGCGGAGCACGTAGACGACGTCGGCGTCCCGGATCGCGTCGATCGAGTACGAGACTTCGCACCCCATCGCCTCGATCCCGCGAGGGATCAACGGGGGCGGGCCGACCACGGTCACGCGTGCTCCCATGAGCACGAAGGCCTGGATATCCGACCGGGCGACCCGGGAGTGCAGCACGTCTCCGACGATCGCGATGTGGAGCCCTTCGACGCCGCCGAGCTCCTCGTCGATGGTGTAGAGGTCGAGGAGGGCCTGCGTCGGGTGCTGATGCGTCCCGTCGCCCGCGTTCACGACATGGGCGTTCGTCGCCTCGGCGACCACGTGCGGAGCGCCGATCGCCGGATGGCGGAGGACGATCACGTCGGGGTCGTAAGCCCCGATGGTGAGCGCCGTGTCCTTCAGGGACTCACCCTTGTCGACCGCGGACCCCGAGGCCTTGATCGACATGACGTCGGCGGAGAGCCGCTTGGCCGCGAGCTCGAAGCTCGACGAGGTTCGCGTCGAGGACTCGTAGAACACGTTCACGACCGTGCGACCCTTGAGCGCCGGGAGCTTCTTCACCTCCCGCTCGAGCGAGGTGGCGAACGTCCTCGCCAGCGCGAGCAGCCGTTCGACGTCCGCGCGACTGAGGTCGGTCATCGAGATGAGATGCCGCCGCCCCGACCTCCGCGGGGGCAGCAGCTCATCCCGGATCAACGGGGTTACCTCTGCCATCTAAGCCTCGCTTTCTCCGATGAGAAGAACACGGTCGATCTCGTCCACCTCGACGAGCTGTACCTGCACGCGCTCACCGCGGGCGGTCGGAAGGTTCTTGCCGACGTAGTCGGGGCGGATCGGGAGCTCGCGGTGGCCGCGGTCGACCAGGCTGGCGAGCTGGACGCGTGCCGGGCGCCCGTACTCGAAGAGTGTCTCGATGGCGGCGCGGATCGTCCGGCCCGTGTAGAGGACGTCGTCCACGAGGACGCAGGTCATGCCCTCCAGCGGGAAGTCGAGCTTCGTCGCCTTCACTACCGGCTGGGCGTGGAGCGGCGCCTCCCCGCCGCGAACGACGACGTCGTCGCGGTGGAAGGTGATGTCCACGCTTCCGAGCGCCACCTCGACGCCCCCAAACTCTGCGATCAGGCGGCGAAGCCTCTGCGCCAGCGGAACTCCGCGGGTGTGGATGCCGACGAGCGCGACGCGCGTCAGGTCGCGGTTGCCCTCGACGATCTCATGGGCGATGCGGGCGATGGTCCGGTCGAGCGCCTCCGCGTCCAGGAGGACACGCCCCGCATCGACGTGCGCAGCCACAAGCAACTCCTTTCCGGCCTCTCTGGACCGAGTTAAAGGTGTGCGCCCGGCAGACTAGCCGCCCAGACGGACGGCGTCGAGGGGAAGGCGGTCCGCCGTGACCACGAGCCACTCGAGGCGGTAGTCAACTCGTGGCGGCAATTCGCGTTCGGCGCGCTCGAGCCCGCGCTCGTATTCGTCGGGTTCGAGCAGGCGGAGGGTTGAGATGAAGCGTCCCCGGATTCGCTCGAGAGCTTCCGCCCGGGTGGCGGTCGCGTCCTGGCCGAGAGTGCGGACGGTCGCGCCGGAGAAGCCGGCCTCCTCGAGCTCCCGCACGAGGGTGGCCCCGTCGGGGAAGCGCGCTTCGTCGATTCGCGCGAGCGAGGGAAAGAGGTCGTTCAACCAGTACCCCTCGAAATGGGCGGGGTCGAAAGTGGCGACAACGAGCCTGCCGCCCGGAGCGAGCACCCGTGCGAACTCGGGGAGAGCCCGGCTTCGGTCGACGAGGTGGAGCGCGAGCCGGACGACAACCCGCTCGAACCAGCCGTCCTTGAAGGGAAGCGATTCGGCGCGGCCGAGCTTGAAGCGGGCCCCCGGAGCCTTCTCTCTCGCGCCCGCGAGCATCTCCTCGGATGGATCGACTGCCCACACTTTCGTACCGCGGTCGGCCAGGGCCCCTGCCAGGGTTCCCGTGCCTGTGCCCACCTCGAGCACACGCCTTCCCAGCAGATCGCCCTCGGCGACGAGGACCTCGAAGATCTCCCACCACTTCGAATCGACCGGCCGCAGCCGGTCGTAGCTCTCGGCGAGGGCCCCGAAGTCGGGCTCGCCCGGGCTAGCGTCCGCCAATGAGCTCGTCCGGGTCGGTCATCGCCTCGATGGCGTGCTGGGCCGCCTCGAGCGAGCCTTCCGGGACGAGAACCTTCTGCGGGGCGTCAGCGAGCTCGGTCGGATGCTGCTCGACGGCCGACTCGAGCTCCGACTGGATCCCGGCCGAGCGCAGGATCGTCTGGATCTCCTCCGCCTCCGCGAGGTTCCCCGCCACGATCACCTGAACCATCGCTTCCATGCGGCTCCCCCTCCTCCTGACGGCCGAGCGCGCCACCCTTTACGAGACGGGGTCCACCCCGCTCTGGGAAGCGGACGTCGATGATATCGAAGTCCCTCGGGACGATCGTCTCGGGAAAGACCGCGCGCGCCTCGCGGAGGATCTCCGGGCCGAAATACCGGTTCGAGAGGTGCGTCAGCGCGAGCATCTCCACCCCTGCGGCGGCCGCGAGCTCCGCGGCGGTCGTGGCGGTCGCGTGCAGCGTTTCGTCCGCTCGTTCCTGCTCCTCCCCGGCGAACGTCGCCTCGTGAACGAGGACCTGAGCGCCACGGGCCGCCTCGAGCACCGAGGGCGCCGCGCGGGTGTCGCCCGCCAGCGTCACTTTCCTCCCAGGCCGGGGCGGGCCGAGCACAGACTCCGGAAGCACCGTCGCCCCGCCAGCGCCTGCGACCGGCTCGCCCGCCTGGAGCTTCCCCCAGAGCGGCCCTTCTGGGACCCCGAGCCGGCGCGCCTCCTCGACGTCGAACCGGCCCGGCCGCGCAGATTCGACCAGGAGGTAGCCGTTGGCCCCGATGCCGTGCTCGACGGCGAAGGCCTCGATCCGGTAGTTGGCGCGCTCGGCCGCCTCCCCGTGTCGGAGCTCGACGAGGTCGAGCTCGTAGCAAAGCTTTCCGAAGACTCGCCGGAGGACGGCGAAGAGATCGACGAGCCCGGGAGGGCCGTAGACGGTGAGCGGCACCTCACGCCCCCGCAGCGCGAAAGTCTTGAGCATGCCGGGGAGGCCGAGGTAATGGTCGGCGTGGTAGTGGGTGAGGAAGATCTCCGGGAGCTCGATCAGCCCGACTGTCGAGCGCAGAAGCTGCCGCTGTGTGCCCTCTCCGCAGTCCACGAGGATGCGGTCGCCGCCGCGACGAATGAGCGTGGCCGCAAGGCCTCGCCGCGCGGTCGGAACCGAGCCTGACGTGCCGAGAAAAACGAGATCGAGGTCCACAGGCCAAGTTTAGGCGTGCGCAGGACTCAAGTCCGGTCGCGTACAAGCCGATTTTCGACCGTGGTGCCGCGAATCTCGATGACTCAACGCGTGACCCAGTCGGTCACCTTGCTTTGGACCTTCGTCATCATGAGCGCTGGCGTGCTCGCAGCCGGCTGCCTCATCCTCGGCTCGATGCTCACGAGCGCCATTCGGAGCCAAGCGCTCGACGACTCGAAGGTGAGCCTGACCCAGTACACCAACGGCATCCTCGCGCCGAGGATCGTCTACGGGAAGACGCTCCGAGTCGGCGGCGACGTCACGGGGATCCTGCGCCGCGATCTCGCCGAGCGCCCGGACATCCTGAGCGTGAAGGTCTGGAAGGCCGACGGGACGCTCGCATGGGCGAGCTTGCGACCCGAGCGGATCGGCAAGCAGTATCCGCTTGGAACGGACCTGCGCGAGGTCTTCGAGAGCGAGGAGGCGGCGGCCGAGTTCAGCCGCCTGACCGAAGTGGAGGACCGGACCGAGGCCGCTCTTCTCCCCGACGACATCCTCGAGGTCTACGCGCCCATCTTCGCCGGCGAGCACGAGGTGATCGGGGCGTACGAGGTGTACGTAGACGCTGCCGTCATCGAGGCGTCCATCGCAGGGCGCAAGCACGCTATCTGGATCGTCAGCGCGGCTGTCTTCGCCCTCCTCTGGGCCCTCCTAGTCCTGCTTGCCCGCAGTGCCTCAGGGACGCTTCGCCGGCAGACGACCATCTTGCGAGAGCGATCGGCCGCCCTCAGCGAGTCGTACCGCCGCCTCGAGGAAAGCTCGCTCGAAGCGATCGAGAGCCTGAACGCGACCGTCGAGGCCAAGGACCCGTACACCGCCGGGCATTCCCTGCGGGTGCAGCGGATCGGGGTCTCGCTGGCCCAGGAGCTCGGGCTGTCGCCGACCGAGGTCGACGCCGTCCGCTTCGGTGCCCTCTTCCACGACATCGGCAAGATCGCGGTCCCCGACGTCCTCCTGACGAAGCCGGCCCGGTTGACCGAGGACGAGTACGAGCTCATGAAGCGCCACTCCTCCGAAGGGGCGCGGATCGTCTCCAAGTTCGGGCGCCTGCGCGACTGCGTCCCGATTATCCGCCACCACCACGAGCGTTGGGACGGGACGGGGTATCCCGAGCGGCTGGCCGGCGACGACATCCCGATCTCCGCCGCAATCGTGGGCTTCGCGGACGCCTGGGATGCGATGACGATCGAGCGGCCATACCAGCGAGCCCTCCGAGTCGAAGAGGCTCTGGAGGAGGTTCGCGCCTGCCGCGGCAGCCAGTTTGCGCCGAGCGTCGTCGACGCGTTCTTCAACGCGGTCGAGAAGCGCCCGAGCGATTTCGGCGTGCCGGACACGGCCGCCCTCGCCGTAAGCTAGGCCGGCGGCAGGTAGAGCACCATCCCGGGCGCAAGCGGCGCGCCGTTGAGGCCGTTGCGCTGCTCGATCCGCCAGATCGCCTTGCGCGGATCCCCGTCGTAGCTCACCTCGGCAATCCCCCAGAGCGTCTCTCCGGCCAGGACGACGTGGCGCGTCTCGGCAGAGGCGCCCTGGGACGTGCGCGCGTTCGTGAGGGCGGCGGCCAGCACGACCAACCCAACAAGGACAACGATCCAGAGGCGTGGTGCGAACATGTGTTCGTATCGTAGACAACCGTTCGGATGTCATGCGCGCACGGAGACGAGATGGGGCACTCCCCCCTCGATCACGACCATCGTGTGCTCGGGTGCGCGCCGTCTTTCCGTCGGGCTGCCGGGGTTCACGATCCAGGCGGCACCCGCGCGCGAGACCTCCGGCATGTGGCTGTGGCCGTACGCGATCACATCGAAACCCCGAAAGGCCTCGAGGAGGCGCGCGTGGCGCCCGCCGGCGGGACCGCCGTCGTGCACGACTCCCACGGTGAGCCCTTCCAGCTCCACGGTCGCACGGGCCGGGAGCGACGAGCGCAGTGCGACGTCGTCCATGTTTCCGCATACAGCGGTGACAGGGCCGTACGCGCGCAGATCCTCGAGAACCGAGGCGGCGGTGAAGTCGCCGGTGTGGACGATCGCATTCGCAGCCTTCAGCAAGCGCTTGCAGTCGGAAGGAAGCGAACGCGCCCCGCGGGGAAGGTGCGTGTCTCCGAGGACCGCGATCAGACGAGATCGGGGAGGAAGGCGCCGTTTCGGTACACGAGCTCGCCGTCCGCGTAGACCTCGCTCTCGTGCCGCAGGTCGCAGACGAGATCCCAGTGGAGCGCGGACTGGTTCTTCCCACCGCTCTCCGGATACGACTTTCCGAGCGCCATGTGCACCGTCCCGCCGAGCTTCTCGTCGAAGAGGGTGTGGCCTGTGAACTCCTGGACGGCGTCGTTCATGCCGAATGCGAACTCGCCGAGCCGGCGCGCTCCCTCGTCCATGGCCAGCATCTCGCGGAGAAAGGCCTCCCCCTCGGCGGCGTGCGCCTCGACGACCTCCCCGCCCTCGAAGCGGAGGTCGATCTCGCGCACGAGCCGTCCGGCGAACGGCGCGGGAAAGCTGAATTGGACACGGCCGTCGACGGCTGTCTCGACAGGGCCCGTGAAGATCTCCCCGTCCGGGAAGTTCTCCTTCCCGTCGCAGGGGATCCACGTGCGGCCCTCGACCCCGACGGTGAGGTCGGTCCCGTCCACCACGACCCGGATCTCCCGCTTTGTCCCGAGCCACGCCGCGATCCCCCGCAGGCGCTCGCCGAGCGCCTCCCAGGCCCCGATCGGATCCTCTTCGTCGAGGAGGGCCGCCCGGTAGACGAAGTCCTCGTACTGCGCGAGGGACATCTCCGCGTTTTGTGCAGAGGCGTTCGTCGGATAGGCGGTGATCACCCCCCGGATCTCTCCGGCGGCCAAACGCTCCATGTACCGGTCGCGAAGACGCACCCGCGCAAGGGCCATGTCGGCCTGGCGGCTCGGATCGACTTCGCTCAGGTTGCGTGTGTTCGACTCGGCCTCGACGGCGATCCGAGCGTCTGCGCGCTCGAAGTCCTCGACCCGAAGCGGGCTGATCCAGGCGAGCTGCTCGTCGCTCCCCGACGTGAGCAGAGTCTCGGCCGCGCCCTCGAGACCGATCCGAAGCTGGGGGTGTCCGCCGGCCTCGAGCACACGGCGAAAGAGAGCGCGTAAGAGCGGTGCCCCGAGCGCGGTCGACTCGAGGAGGACGAGGTCGCCTTCCCCCACGCGAGTCGAATAGTCGACGAGGACCTGCGCCAGGCGCTCGTGGCGCGGATCAGGCACGGTCGGCGGCCTCGACGGGGGCGGTCGCCGGCACCGGCTCGTGGAGAAAGCGGCCCGCCTTCCAGATGAGCTCGCCGTCGGCGTAGACCTCGCCATCCTCGCGGAGGTCGCAGATCATGTCCCAGTGGAGGCCGGATGTATTCACGCCCCCGGCCTGTGGAAATGCCGAGCCGAGAGCCAGGTGCATCGTGCCGCCGATCTTCTCGTCGAAGAGGATGTTCCGCGTGAAGCGGTCGATCTCGTAGTTCAGGCCGAACGCGACTTCCCCCACGACGCGCGCGCCCTCATCCATCTCGAGCAGGGTGTTGAGGTAGTCGTCTCCGCGCGCTGCCTCCGCGTGCACGACGCGGCCCCCTTCGAACCGCAAACGGACGTCCTCAACCTCACGGCCGTGGTAGATGGCGGGGAACGTGTAGCGGATCTCGCCCGTGGTCTCGGTCTCGACGGGGCTGGTGAAGACCTCGCCGTCGGGCATGTTGTAGCGGCCGTCGGCAGCAATCCACGTGCGCCCCTCGACGGCGAGGCGAAGATCGGTGTCCGGCCCGAGGATGCGCAGCTCGCGCACCGAGCCGAGGTCTTCCGCCCGCGCGTGCAGGGAGGCCGCGACGAGCCGCCAGTGAGCGGCGGCGTCCTCGGAGTCGACGTGGCAGGAGGAGAAGACGAAGTCCTCGTAGTTCCGAAGGGACATGCCGGCGTCCTGGGCGTGGGCGTTGGTGGGGAAGAGCGTCCCGCACCAGCGCATCTCTCCGCCGGCGATGCGTTCCCAGCGGCGGTTCGAGAGCCGGCGCTGCGCCGCGAGATGGCGGGCGTGACGCCCCGCGTCCGCCCGTGAGAGCGAACGCGTGTTCGCCTCCGACCAGATCGTGGCGAGCGCATCGAGCTCCTCGATCTCGTGCCATTGCATCGGCGAGACGTAGGCGATCTGCTCTTCAGAACCGTGCTCGAGGAGGAGCTCGAGCGTCCCTTCGAGCCCGAGGTTCGTATACGGGTGCGCTCCTGCCCGCAAGGCCGAGCGGTAGAACTCGAGCGCGAGCGGAGCAGCGGTGTCGAGCGCGTCGATCCGGAAGACGTCGCCCGCGCCGAGCTCGAGCGAGTAGTCGACGACGAGGTCGGCGAGACGGGCGACTCGGGGGTCGGTCACACCTTTCTTATACCCGACTTGGCGCGGCGCAGGACTGCGTCCACGAGCCGCCCATGTCCAAAACGGACAGGGTCGTCGGCGGGCAGTCCGGTCTCTTCTTCAACCTCTGCGATTGCCTCCCGAGCCTTCCCCTCGTCGAGGCGCCGCGTGTTCAAGGCGACCGCCGCGACCTTCGCCGGCCGCGCGGGCAGCGCGGCCCGCTCGTGCAGCTCGACCAGCTCGGCGAGCGGCGGAATCGGATGATCGGGATGGTCCTCGATGTGCATATCCCCGGCCTTATGGCAGAGGACGAGCAGGTGCGGCGCGCTGCCGTGATAAAGGCCGAGGGTGACGCCCGAGTAGTGCGGGTGGACGAGCGATCCCTGGCCTTCGACCCAGAGGAGATCGCCGCGGGCGGCCCCCTCCAACACGAGCCGCTCGGCCGCGCCCGCGATGAAGTCCGCGACGACGGCATCGACGGAGATCCCCCACCCCGCGATCGCGATTCCCGTCTGACCGGTAGGGACGAACACCGACCGCTCGCCGCGCTCGCGGGCCCCCCGGTCGAGCTCGAGCGCGACAGTCATCTTTCCGATCGCGCAGTCCGAGCCGACGGTCAGCACGACGGTGGCGCCGTGCTCGAGGTTTGCCCCGGTCGGCACGCTCAGGCCCACGGGAGCCCGGCGCAGGTCCCTGATCTCCACCCCCCTCTCAGCCGCGAGGTCGGCGAGCTCGGGGTCGTCGGCCAGGAACTGGTGCATGCCGGATTCGAGATCGAGCCCTGCTGAGAGGACTCCGCGCAAAATGTCCCGCCATTTCTCCGGAAGCCTTCCGCCCGCCGGGGCGACCCCCACGAGCGCGGTCGTGGGAGCGAACGCGAGCCCCTCCTCGACCCCCGCGACCACGGGCACGCCGTCCAGGGCCTCGCCGGGCCGCTCCGAATCCACGACCACGACGACGGGATCCTCGCCGTAGTGCATCACCCCGCGCGCCGTCTTGCCGTAGTGCGGATCGGCGGAGTAGCCCTCAGCGAGGATCAGGTACCTCTTGGCGGGCATGCACCCCCAGTCCCGGCGCGAGAGACGGCAGCTGGACGCCCTCGAGGAACTCGACTCCGTCCCAGGGGTCGTCCGCCAGCAGCAAGTTTCCGTCGAGGTCGACGTGGTCGCAAAGGGAGGCGACTTGCGCTCCGGCGGCGATCGCGAGGCTCGATTCGATCATGCAGCCGAGCATCACCTCGAGCCCTAGCGCACGGGCCGAATGCGCCATTCGCACCGCCTCCCTGATGCCACCGCTCTTCGCGAGCTTGATGTTGACTCCGTGAGCGCGCTCCGCGGCCTCACGGAGGTCCTCCGAGGTATGAACGTCCTCGTCGACGTAGATGGGAAGCGGGGACTTGCTCTTCAACCGTGAGCCGCCCGGGTGCCCGGCCGGCAAGGGCTGCTCGATGTACTGGACGCCGAGGCCGGCGAGCGCCTGCACGTTTTCGAGCGCCTCGTCCACTTCCCAGCCCTCGTTCACGTCCACCTGCAACGGCAGTTCGGTGACCCCTCGAACCGCGCGGACGCGCTCGACGTCGAGCCCGTCGCCTGCGCCCAGCTTCAGCTTGAGCCGGTGAAACCGGTTGCCGACGCGCTCTGTCCTTCGCGCCATGTCGTCCGGGTCGCCGAGCCAGATGGTCCAGGAC
Organism: Gaiellaceae bacterium; assembly: GCA_039931575.1. Lineage (GTDB taxonomy): Bacteria > Actinomycetota > Thermoleophilia > Gaiellales > Gaiellaceae > DATEOR01. The sequence continues at coordinate 3,463 of JBDTRS010000030.1, read as the reverse complement.
GTGGGAGGACCGGCACGCTCGAGCCCGAGCAGGCGCCAGACCGGTTGCCCGGCGATCTTGCCGCAGAGGTCGTACAGCGCCGAGTCGAGCGCGGCCTTGGCCGCCATCTCACCCGGCACCTCGGCGAGCCGCCTGCCGATCGCCTCGAGCGCAAACGGGTCGTCGCCCAGGCGCTCCTCCGCTCCGTCGAAAACTGCCGACGCCGACGCCGCACTCTCGCCGTAGCGGTCCTGCGGGGACCCTTCCCCATAGCCGGAAAGACCGTCGTGCTCGATCTCGACGAAGACCTCCTCGACCTCCTCGTCCGTCGAGCGGGAGATTGAGAATGGCTCGTGGAGGCGCAGGGTGGCCGTCCAGTGGGTCAGCTTCACGGCGGGTAGACTAAGCCCCCGCGCGCCTGTAGCTCAGGGGATAGAGCGTGCGCCTCCGGAGCGCAAGGTCGCAGGTTCGAATCCTGCCAGGCGCACCTCGCGTGCCTGGACGGGCCGCTGCAGCCGGGCGAAGCCCGGCTTCGCGGGCCCTGGCGAAGCCGGCGGCAGAAAACGTCGCTCGCAGTGCCTCGCCGTGCACTTTGCACTGTCTCGGCCCTGCTCTCTCGTCTTCTTTGCCGGACTTCGCCCCAGGAACACGAGGGGTCTCGGCGTGGTGCGATTACAGGGTTTCGGGGTAGAATCGCGTACTCAGGTGATGCTCCTCGACGACCCCCTCAGTACCGATGGCACGGCCCACTCTTCCCCGCATCAGGCGTGCACGGGCCCCCGGAATCGGGGGCGTCGTCGTCGAGCGGGCCGAGCCGCGCATCGCCGAGCTCTCCGCTAACGGGCTCACCTGGATCCACATCAACGAGCCGGGGCCGCTCGAGGCCGCGTATATCGCCGAGCGCTTCGGCTTCCACGAGCTCGACATCGAGGACGTTCTGTCCAAGCGGCAACGGCCGAAGATCGATGAATACCCGGCCTACCTCTTCATCGTCCTCTTCTTCCCGATCTACGACAAAGCCGTCCAGCGCCTCAACGCCGCCGAGCTGGACATCTTCCTCGGCCAGGACTTCCTCATCACGCTCGCCAACGTGGAGCTCCTCCCGGTCACGTACCTCTTCCGTCGCTGCGAGGAGGACCCGGAGCTGCGCGAGGAGCTCTTCTCCAAGGGGTCGGGCTATCTCCTCTACCACGTCCTCGACGACCTGTTCGACTACTGCTTTCCGATCCTCGACAAGATCGGGCACAAGCTCGATGCGATCGAGCACGAGATGGAGGAACGCCGGAGCGAGGAGATCGTCCGCGACATCTCCGACGCGAAGCAGGAGATCATCGCGTACCGCAAGATCATCAAGCCGGAGCGCGCGACCTTGCGCCTCTTGGAGCGCTACACGGAGCGGTTCCTCCCCGAAGACCTCGATCTCTACTTCGACGACATCGTCGATGCCGCCGAGCGCATCTGGGATCTCCTCGACAACTACAAGGAGGTCGTCGAGGCGCTCGAGCAGACGAACGAGTCGATCATCTCGCACCGCCAGCAGTACCGGATCCAGCTGCTCACGGTCGTGAGCGTCATCCTGCTCCCTCTGACCCTCGTCGCCAGCATCTTCGGCATGAACGTGGGCATCCCAGGCGAGGGAGAGTCGTCGGCCTTCTGGCTCATCGTCGGGCTGATGGTCGGCCTGGGGGGCGCCCTGCTCGGCGTCTTCCGCTGGCGGCGCTGGCTCTGAGGTGAAGCAGCTATGGGCGCCCTGGCGCCTCGAGTACATCGAGGGAGCCGACCGGCAGGAAGGCTGCGTCTTCTGCCGGGCGCGGGAGGCCTCCGACGAGGAGGCCCTCGTCGTCCACCGCGGTGAGCGTGCCTTCGTCCTCCTGAACAAGTACCCGTACGCCTCCGGCCACCTCATGGTCGCTCCCAACCGCCATGAGGGCGAGTTCGGGGACCTCGACTCGGACGAGGCGCTCGAGATCCACCGGCTGGCCGCGTCGGGCCTCGCGGCGCTCGCCGAGACGATGCAGCCGCAGGGGTTCAACCTCGGCTGGAATCTCGGCAGGATCGCGGGCGCCGGCGTCGTCGATCATGTGCACATGCACGTCGTTCCCCGCTGGGTGGGCGACACGAACTTCATGCCGGTGCTCGCCGACGTCAAGGTGCTTCCCGAGGCGCTCGAGGAAACGCGGCGTAAGATCGCCGCTGCATGGCCCTAGAGCCCAAGGTCTTCAAGGCCTACGACGTGCGCGGCCTCTACCCGTCCGAGCTGGACGAGGACGGCGCCTATGCGATCGGCCGCGCCTACGTCGAACAGTTCGAGCCGCGCAAGATCGCAGTTGGCAGGGACGTGCGGCTCTCCTCTCCCGCGATGGCGGCGGCAATTGTCCGCGGAGCCGCGGCCGGAGGCGCCGAGGTGATCGACATCGGGATGGTTGGCACCGAGATGCTCTACTTCGCGGTCGGGGACCTCGACCTCGACGGCGGCGTGATGGTGACCGCCTCGCACAATCCCAAGGAGTACACGGGGATGAAGATCGTCCGCCGCGGCGCTCTCCCGGTCGGCGGCGACTCTGGACTCCTCGACATCCGCGACCGGGCGCTCGCGCTCACGGACACGTCGGGTCATGACCCCGCCGGAGCGAAAGCCCTGGACATTTATCCGGCCTTCGTGGAGAAGGTGCTCTCGTTCGTCGACGTCGAGGTCATCGGCCCGCTCCGCGTCGTCATCGACGCCGGCAACGGAATGGCCGGCGCGATGCTTCCGCCGATCCTCGACCGCCTCCCCGTCCAGGCCGTGCGCTGCTTCTTCGAGCCCGATGGCACCTTCCCGAACCATGAGCCGAACCCGCTGCTCCCGGAGAACCGCGAGTTCATCGTCTCGAAAGTGCTGCAGGAGGGTGCCGACCTCGGCATCGCCTTCGACGGTGACGCCGACCGTTGCTTCTTCGTCGACGACACCGGAGAGTTCGTCCCCGGCGACTTCATCACGGCCCTCCTCGCCGAGTCGCTCCTCGAGAAGGAGCCCGGAGCGAAGATCATCTACGACGTGCGCGCGAGTTGGGCCGTTCCGGACACGGTGAAGCGCGCCGAGGGGATTCCGCTCGTGAACCGGGTGGGCCACGCCTTCATCAAGCTCCGTATGCGGGAGGAGGGCGCGCTCTTCGCAGGCGAGGTCTCCGGGCATTACTACTTTCGCGACTTCAACCAGGCCGACTCGGGGACGATCCCCGCCCTGCTCGTGCTCGAGCTCCTCTCCAAGCGTGGCAAGCGGCTCTCGGAGCTCCTCCGGCCCTACCGCGAGCGGTACTTCCTCACCGGCGAGATCAACACTCCGGTCCCGGACGTGGCGCTGAAGCTGCAGGAGCTGAAGGAGCACTTTGCCGGCCAGGGCGAGATCTCCCACCTCGACGGCATCTCGGTCACGGCCGAAAACTGGCACCTGAACGTGCGTCCCTCGAACACCGAGCCGCTTCTCCGCCTCAACCTCGAGGCG
>JBDTRS010000029.1:0-18299 GCA_039931575.1 Gaiellaceae bacterium | reverse complement strand
TGGACTACCAGGTGTTCCTGCTCAGCCGGATCCGCGAGAAGTTCGGCCAGACGAAGGACAACGACGCCTCCATCTCCTTCGGGGTCGGCTCGACGGCGCGACTCATCACCGGCGCCGCGCTCATCATCATCGCCGTCTTCGCCGGCTTCGCACGCGGCGAGCTCGTCATGTTCCAGCAGATGGGCTTCGGGATCGCCGTTGCGCTCCTCATCGACGCCACGATCGTGCGCTCCGTGCTCGTCCCCGCGAGCATGAAGCTGCTCGGGCGCTGGAACTGGTATCTGCCGGCCTGGTTGGAGTGGCTACCCAACGTGCACGTGGAGGGCGCGGAGCCCCCCGAGCGCGGACGACCCGTTACCGAGACCTAGCGAAGTCGAGGAAGGCGCCGGCGAGCCGGCGGCCGAGGTCGTTCCAGCGGCCGATCGGCTCCAGGCCGACCAGTGGGGCGGACCCTTCCGACATCGCGCGCCAGCCCTCGAGCATCTGGAGGGTCGCCTCGGGGTGGAACTGCACGCCCCACGTCGTCTCTCCAAGCCTGAAGGCCTGCGGGCAGACGGCGCTCGTCGCGAGGAGCTCGGCGCCCTCGGGGAGCTCGAAAGCGTAGCTGTGCCACTCGAGCGCTTCGAAGCGGGGTGGCAGGACTCCGATGACGGGATCGGCCGAGGCAGCGGGGGTGAGCTCGACCTCGTGCCAGCCGATCTCCGGGCGGGAGGCCGGACCGACGTGCGCGCCCGCCACGCGGGCGACGAGCTGGCCTCCCAGGCAGACGCCGAAGAGCGGCTGTTCGCTGTCCATGGCCGACCTGACGAGCTCCTCCTGCTCGGCGAGCCAGGGGTGCCGCTCCTCCTGGTCGACGTGCATGGAGCCGCCGAGGACGACGACGGCGTCGAAGTCCTTGGCCGGCGAGGGCAGCGGGCCGCGTGAGACGTTCCATTCAAGGAGGTCGTCGCCGCGCTCGCGGACGGTGTCGGCGAAGAGGCCGGCGGGCCCGGCCTCTTCGTGGGTCAGGCAGAGGACGCGCACTCGCGCAGCCTCGCCTGCAGCTCCCCCGCGGCCGGGCCGGGCGCCCCGTCGCCGAGCGTGCGGCCGTCGAGGGAGATTGCCGGCATGACTTCCCGGATGGACGAAGACGTGAACGCCTCGTCCGAGGCGGCCATGTGCTCGAGCGGGAAGACCCCCTCCCGTACCTCGTAGCCGGCAGACGCAGCCTGCGTCATGAGGGTCGCGCGCGTCACGCCGGCGAGGATGCCGAGCTCGAGTGTCGGTGTGTACAGCACCTGCTCCAGGCGCCACCACACGTTGGTCACCGGCCCTTCGAGCACCACGTCGTCGCTCCCGAGGAAGACGGCGTCGTCGGCGCCGCGGCGCCTCGCCTCGGCCTCTGCGGCCATGTTCACCGCATAACTCGTCGACTTGACACCGCCGAGCAGCCAGGGCGCGGAGGCGCGCAGCGCGGGGTCGAGCCCCAGTTGGAGCGAGACGAGCTTCGAGCCGCGCTCCCGCAGCTCGTCGAGACCCTCCGGCAGCGTGCTCACCATCGCGATCGTGGTCGGCCGTCCAGCGCCGTCGCGCCCGGCCGTGACGAAGAGCCGCAGAACGGCCTCTCGCTCGTTCGCCTGGGCGAGGGTGCTCTCCGCGAGCTCGGCCAGCTCGCCGGCGTCGATCGGTCCGATCTCCACGCGAGCAGCGGACCCGGCGAGCCGCGCAAGATGCTCGTCGAGCTTGAACGGGCGGCCGCCGTACACGCGCGTCGTCTCGAAGGCCGCGCGGCTGCGGAGAAACGCCTCGTCGTCGGCGTACAGCACCGGCTCGTCCGGATCGACCAGACCTCGTCCTCCGACAGCAAGTGCGAGGACCGTCACCGTGCTGCCGGCTCTTCCACCGGCGCACCGATCGCCGCGAGGAGCGGGCGGGCCTTCACCCAGGACTCCTCGATCTCCTCCTGCGGATCGGAGTCCCACACGATCCCTCCTCCGACCCAGAGGTGGATGCGCCCCGCGGCGACCGCGAAGGTGCGGATCGTGAGCGCGAGCTCGAGGTCGCCGTTGGGCCAGACCCGGCCGAGGGCTCCCATCGAGGCGCCGCGGCCGACGGGCTCGAGTGCCGCGATGTGGTCGAGCGCGGAGATCTTCGGAGCCCCGGTGACCGAGCCGCCCGGGAACGTCGCCTCGAGGAGCTCGGCAAGGCCCACGTCCGGGCGTAGCCGCCCCTCGACCGTGGTCACCATGTGAACGACGCCTGCCAGCTCGCGCTCCGTCATGAGGCGCGGCCAGGTCACTGAGCCCGGCTCGCAGACGCGCGAGAGGTCGTTTCGCTCCAGGTCGACGATCATGACGTGCTCCGCGGTGTCCTTCACGGACTCCCGCAGCTCGTCGGCTTCGCCCAGGGGGCGCGTCCCCTTGATCGGCATCGTCCAGACGCGGTCGCCCCGGCGGGCCAGGAAGAGCTCCGGCGAGGCCGAGACGATGCTCCAGCCTTCTCCCGCGAGCGGTCGCGCCTCCAGCGGGGAAAGCGGGGCGAGCGCAGCCGCGACTCCGGCGGAATCCCCCTCGAACGGTGCGCTCAGATGCTGGACGAGGTTCACTTGGTAGACGTCTCCGCGGGCGATCGCCCCTCTGACGGCAGCGACCGCCGCTGCGTAGGCGTCGTCGTCCCAGGTGCGGCTCCACTCGGCGATTCGGAAGCGGCCGGGCGATGGTGGCGGGTCGCTCTCGGCGCGGATCCGGCACGCCGCGAGCGGCAGGGGGCACGGCTCGGGCGGGTCAGGCCACTGCTCGCGCCTCTGCATCGTCGAGAGCCCGTAGCCCAGGTACAGGTCGGCAACGAGGCCATCGGCGTTCCCGCCGAAGAACCCGGCCTCGCGCAGGTAGGCCTCGATCGCGGCGAACGCGCCGTCCGGCGAGTGCAGCTCGAACACGTGCAGAACGCTACCCGCTGGCCGCCCTAGAATCCTGCCGTGGACACGCGGCCCATCGGGATCTTCGACTCCGGCGCCGGCGGGCTGACCGTCCTCCACGAATGCCTCGTGACGATGCCGCACGAGGATTTTCTCTATCTCGGCGACGGCGCTCGCTGCCCGTACGGCCCGCGCCCGCGCGAGGAGATCCAGCGCTTCGCTCATGAGATCGCCTCGTATCTCGAGGACTCGGGCGTGAAGCTGATCGTGGCGGCCTGCAACTCGGCGACGGCGGCAGCGCTGCCGCGGCTCCAGGAACGGCTCACCATCCCGATCGTCGGCGTGCTCGCGCCCGAGGCCCACGCTGCGGTGCAGGCGACCCGGAACCGGCGCATCGGAGTCCTCGCGACCGAGGCGACCGTCGCTAGCGGCCGGTACGTGGAAGCCGTCCGCGCGCTCGACGCCGGGGCGCAGGTCTTCTCGACTCCGTGCCCGAGACTCGTCCCACTGATCGAGGCCGCGGCGGGCACCGACGAGCTCGACGCGGCCGTCCGGGAATACGCCCGCCGGCTGAAAGAGGAGGGTGTGGACACGGTCATCCTCGGCTGCACGCACTACCCGCTCATCCGGCCGGTGCTCGAGCGCGTCTTCGGGCGCCGGACGACGCTGATCTTCTCTGCCACTGAGACGGCGCGCGAAGTCGCCGAGACGCTCGAGCGCAAGGGAATGGAGAACGACGCGGCGCGGGAGGGTCGGTGCCGCTTCCTCACGACCGGGTCGCCGGACGAGTTCCGAGCCCTCGGCGAGCGGTTCCTCCAGCTACCGATTGCGGAGGTCGAGCAGGTGGCCGTGCGCGACCTCGAGCTGGCAGCGGCATGAGAGAAGGCAGGCAGCCCGACGAGCTCAGGCCGATCGACGTCGTCCCGGACTTCGTCGAGCAGGCTGACGGCTCGGTCCTGATCTCGTTCGGGAAGACGCGCGTTCTCTGCACGGCCACGATCGAGGACGGCGTGCCGCGCTGGCTCACGGGGAGCGGCAGGGGGTGGATGACCGCGGAGTACGGAATGCTCCCCGCCTCGACCGGGGAGCGAACAGCCCGCGAGGCGCGCTTGGGGCGCCAGGGCGGCCGCACCGTCGAGATCCAGCGGCTGGTGGGGCGCTCGCTGCGGGCGGCGTACGACCTGGAGAAGCTCGGGGAGCACACCGTCTGGCTCGACTGCGACGTCATCCAGGCCGACGGCGGCACCCGCACCGCGGCCATCAGCGGGGCGTGGATCGCGCTCGCCCGAGCGGCGCGGAAGAAGGGACTGCCGCAACCGGGCGACCAGGTCGGGGCCGTCTCGGTCGGCATCGTCGCAGGAGAGCCGCTGCTCGATCTCGACTACGTGGAGGACTCCTCGGCCGACGTGGACATGAATGTCGTCATGCGGGGTGACGGCAGGCTCGTCGAGGTGCAGGCGACGGCGGAGCGAAACGCATTCACGCGCGAGGAGCTCGACCGGCTGATCGATCTCGCCGCCGGCGGCATCGAGCAGATCTCGGCGGTCCAGAAAAAGGCGGCCGCGTGATCGCCCAGGCGGCGCAGTCTCAGGTGATCCCCGATATCTCGACTGCCGAGGTCGCGTTCCGCCTGGCGCTCGCCGCCGTCCTCACGGGCATCGTCGGCCTCGAGCGCGAGTGGCGCGAGCGGGCCGCGGGCCTGCGCACGCACATGCTCGTCGGCGTCGGCTCGGCCCTCTTCACGCTCGTCTCCGCCTATGCCTGGGAGGACTTCATCTTCGACCGCTCGCGCGGCACGGTGCTCGACCCGACCCGGATCGCGGCGCAGGTGGTCACCGGTATCGGCTTCCTCGGCGCCGGCGCGATCATCCGCCAGGGCCTCTCGGTGCGCGGCCTCACGACGGCGGCCGGGCTCTGGGTCGCGGCCGCGATCGGCATGGCTACCGCGGCCGGCTATTACTCCGCCGCGCTCATCGGCACCGGTGTCGTCCTCTTCGGCCTCGGGCCGCTGCGGATGGCGGAAAGCTACATCGTCTCCCGGCGGCGGCAGGGTGGAGGGAGTCTCGAGGTTGACCTGCGGCCGGAGCAGCCGCTGGCTCCCGTGCTGGCGGTGCTCGAGGGGAGTCGCGCCAGCGTTCGCCGCATCCACCTGGAGGAAGAGGCGGAGGGCCGCGAGCTCCGCATCGAGGTGCAGCTCCCCCCGGGCCTCGGGCCCCGCCTGCTGATCGAGCAGTTATCGAGTCTCGACGAGGTCACCGCAGTGAGGTGGGACGAATAAGAGCGGTGTTTGCGTCGGGGAACGGGCACAAGCTCCGCGAGCTGCGCGCTCTCCTCCCCGATTGGGAGCTCGAGCTTCTCGGTGCGGCAGACATGCCGGAGGAGACCGGGGAGACCTTCTACGAGAACGCTGCTGCGAAGGCGCGGTTCGGAAGGCGTGCCCGCCCGGGCGACTGGGTGATCGGCGAAGACTCCGGCCTCGAGGTCGCCGGGCTCGGCGGAGCTCCCGGAATCCGCTCGGCGCGCTTCGCTGGGCCGAGCGCGGCCGATGAGGACAACGTCGCCGAGCTCCTCGCTGCGCTCGCCGGAATCGAGGGTGACGGGCGGCGCGCGCGCTACGTCTCCGAGCTGGTGGCGGTCTCGCCGGAAGGGGTCGAGCTCCGCGGGACCGGCACGCTCGAGGGAACGATTGCCCCTGCGCCTCGCGGCTTGGAGGGATTCGGCTACGACCCCGTCTTCGTCCCGGAAGGGGAGACGCGCACTGTCGCCGAGCTCGGTAACGAGTGGAAGCGCGGGCGAAGCCACCGCTCTGCCGCGGCACGAGCATTGGCCGGGCGGGTAGGCGGGGTGTAGATTCCGCCCGTGCTCTTCCCGCATGACACCAAGGTCGACGCCCTGGCGCGCGCTCCGCTCTTCAGCGGCCTCTCCCGTCAGGAGCTCGGCGAGCTCGCCAAGGCGACCGAAGACCTCGAGGTCGACGAGGGCAAGGTCCTCACGCGCGAAGGCGATCTCGGCCGCGAGTTCTTCGTCATCGTGGACGGCGAGGTCTCGGTCACGAGGGATGGGCAGGAGATCCGGCGCCTCGGCCCGGGAGACTTCTTCGGGGAGATCGCACTCGTCTGGGAGCCGGCGCGACGCACGGCCACGGTCACCGCAGCGACGCCGCTGCGGTTCTTCGTCCTCACGCGCCAGTCCTTTCGGAGCCTCCTCGAGCACCAGCCCGAGATCGAGCAGAAGGTCATGGAAGCGCTCGAACAGCGGCTCGGCGCGACCGGCGACTAAGGGTTAGGCCGTTCCGGCCCCTTCGAGCTCCTCGGCCGTGTGGCGCCCGTAGCGGATCCACCAGTTGACTTCGGCGCCGAGCACGAGCACGTTCGCCATCAGGTAGAGCCAGAAGAGCAGAAGCACGAGGCCCCCGAAGGCCTGGAGAGTGACGAGGTCACCGCTCGTCAGGCGTACGAAGGCCGGGAGGATCTGAAAGCTGGCCTGGAGGAGGATCGTCGCGAACAGCGCACCGGGGAACGTCTCCCGCCACGTCAGCGCGGCGTTTGTGAGCAGGTTGTAGAGCGTCCAGAGCAGCCCGAAGATCAGGGCCGTCGAGACCGCGAGCGCGTAGACGTACGACAGGACCCCGCCGGCGACGCCCGCGTTGTGGATGAGGTCGACGCCGAGGGACCCGACGACCAGCGCAACGAAGAGGACCGCGAGCGACCCTGCGACGAGCACGAGGACGAGGAGCTTCTGGCGGACGAAAGAGCGGTTTGGGAGCCCGTAGACGATGTTGAACGCCGACTCGAGCACGCTGAAGAAGCCGAGCGCGCCCCACAGGAGCGCGACACCGCCGATGATCCCGATCGACGTCGCCTCATCCTGGATCGAGCGGACGACGTCGAGGAGCCGGTCGACCGAACTCGCGGGGAAGGCGCGCCGGAGCTCCTCGACGAGGTAGCTCGACTCGTTCGGTTGGTCGACGAGCGCTGTCAGCGACAGCGCCAGGAAGAGCAGGGGCACGAACGAGAGGAGCGCGAAGTAGGCGATCATCGCCGCGAGGTGCGTCCCTCGGTCGCTGAGGAACTTGGTGACGATCCGGTGCACGCCGACGCCAAGTCTAGGAGGCCGGCCTGTGGTAGCTTGCCCCCGCATGGACGCTGGACAGGCTCTCGCCGACCTGACCGAGATCTCCGCTCAGATCGAGACGGCCGTCCTGGCCGCTCACGACGGCTCGGTCGTCGCCTCGACGGTGGCCGACGACGGCAAGGCGAAGGCGATGGCCGAGGGCGCCGTCGAGCTCCTTTCCGCAGCCGGCGACGTCCGCGGCGAAGGAGGGTCCGAGCCGCTCGTCCAGGTGGAGGCGGCGACGCGTGACGGCTCCGTCTTCGTGGTCAAGGACGAGCGCCATCTCGTCGCTGCGGTGACGAAGTCGCGGCCGACCGTGGGACTCGTCTTCTACGACCTCAAGACCTGCCTGCGCATACTCGAGCGCGAGGAGGAGGCCAAGGCCTCCAAGGCGACGAAGACCGCGACCCGGCGGCGAACGACCAAGAAGAAGGAGACGGAGGCGGCCGGTGAAGGGGCGTAGCGTCGTCGGCGGCCTCGTTCTCGGGAGCGCCGCACTCGCCGGGGCGATTCTCTTCGTGCGGACGAAGTCCGCGGCCGAGGGCGAGCACGTCGACGTCTACTTCGGCGACGGCTCGATGGTCTCGCTCCAGCCCGGCTCAGCTGCCGGTGACCGCCTGCTCCCGCTCGCCCGCCGCGTTCTCGCGGCGGCGCGAGGATGACGGACGCCGAGCTCGCCGCTCTCCTCCGCGAGCACGCTCTTCTCGAAGGCGAGTTCGTGCTGCGTTCCGGTCGGCGGTCGAACTACTACCTCGACAAGTACCGCTTCGAGACCCAGCCCGACCTCCTGCGCGAGCTCGGCGGGCGGCTTGCAGCCTCCGCCGCCGCGAACGCGCCGGACGCCACACGCCTCGCGGGCCCGGAGCTCGGGGCCGTGGCGCTCGCCGCGTCGGCTTCGCTTGCGTCCGGCCTCCCCTTCCTGATCGTCCGCAAGGAGGCGAAGGGGTACGGGACCGAGCGGCGGCTCGAGGGCGACTTTTCGGAGGGCGAAGAGGTGTGTCTCGTCGAGGACGTCGTCACGAGCGGAGGCGCCGCAGCGGAGGCTGTCGAGGCCCTCCGAGAGGCCGGTCTCGTGTGCCGCACGGCGGTCTGCGTGGTCGACCGGGAGGAGGGTGGAGCGGACGCTCTCGCGCGAAAAGCGGTGCGTCTCGTGCCGCTTTTTCGGGCCTCTGAGGTCGTCCAGGCATGAAAAGATCCCGCAAACCCGCATGGTTGCGTGCTATCAGGCGTTCCTGTTAGGGTCCTGCGCGGTCCCCAGGCAATGTAAGTGACGGAAGGAGAGGGCAGTGACAAAGGCCGACTTCATCGACAGGGTCGCGTCCAAGAGCGGGCTTTCGAAGCGCGACGCGACCAAAGCTGTCGACGCATTTCTCGATTCGATCACCGAAGCGCTCAAGGGCGGTGAGCAGGTTTCGTTCACAGGCTTCGGGAAGTTCTCGCCCCAGCAGCGCAAGGAACGCCAGGGCGTGAACCCGCGCACGGGGCAGAAGGTGACGATTCCTGCGGCTCGCGTACCGAAGTTCTCGGCCGGCAGCACCTTGAAGCAAGCGCTTCGCCAGTAGCACCCCTCCTCTCCAACTGACGGCGGGGGCCGCGCGGCCCCCGCCGTCTTTCTTCCTCTCACTCCGGCCGATCGCTTTGCGAACATACGTTCGCTTACGATGCAGCCGATGCAACTCGCGTTCGATGCCGCCGACCGCCTGGTCGAGTTGGTGGAGGAGCGCCGCGGCCCGGTCGCCGCGGAGGAAGCAGCGCGGTCCCTGTTCGCGCTTGCGCGTGCCCCGGCCGGGGTCGCACACTCCCTTCTCGACGACGTCGTCACAGGCGATGCCCGCCTCGCCTGGCGCGGAGCCTCGGTCGGTCTCGCGCGCGAGCTCGGAGAGGATCTGCCGCTCGAAGCCGCTCGCTACGTCGTCGTCGACCTCGAGACGACTGGCCTTCGTCCCGGGCGCGCAGCCATCTGCGAGATCGGCGCCGTCCGGCTGGACGGTCTGACGCCTGCGGGCACCTTTCAGACGCTCGTCGATCCCGGAGTCCCGTTGCCAGCGGTCGTCACCTCGCTGACCGGCCTCGAGGACAGGGAGCTGGCGGGCGCTCCGACCCCGACCCAGGCAGTCCAGCGCTTCCTCGACTTCGCGGGCGACGCCGTCCTCGTCGCCCATAACGCGCGTTTCGACCTGGGCTTCATCGACCGGGAGGTCGAGCTCGTCGAAGGACGGCGGCTCGCCGCTCCGGTGGTCGACACAGTCGGCCTCGCGCGCCGCCTCCTTGCGGGCCGTGTCGCCCGCGCCAGCCTCGCGTCGCTCTCGCACTTCTTCGGGACGTCCGCGACGCCGTGCCACCGCGCCCTTCCCGACGCCGAAGCGACCGCCGAGATCCTCCTCGGGCTGATCGGGCTCGCGCAGGAGCGGGGCGCCCGGACGGTGGCAGACCTTTGCCGGCTCGCCGCCCCGCGTGCCCGGCGCGTCTATGACAAGCGCTCGCTCGCCGACGGAGCGCCTGCGCGCCCCGGTGTCTATCTCTTCCACGGCAAGGGAGACCAGGTGCTCTACGTGGGACGGGCGCGAGACCTGCGTGCCCGGCTTCGCTCCTACTTTCGAGGGGAGCGGCAGCGCCCGGCGGTCGCGGCGGCTCTGGCGGCGGCCGAGCGAATCGAGTGGCGGGTGCTCGGCTCGGAGCTCGAAGCAGCCCTCGAGGAGCTGCGGCTCATTCGCGAGCTGCGCCCGCCCGCGAATGCAAGGAGCACGCGTCCTGACCGCTATCTCTATTTCGAGCGCCGTGGCGAGCGCATCGTCGTGACGCCGACGCCGACGCCGCTCGGGCCCATCCGCAGCCGCCGCCGCGCCGAGCTCGCCGCGCGCGCCCTGCAAGGCGCGACCGACACCGAGCTCGTCCTCCTCTCGTCCGGCGGGCCGCTCCCGCGGCTCCGCGCCAAGCTCCGCGACCTCGCCGAGTCGCTGCGTTACGAGGATGCGGCGCGGCTTCGGGATCGCATCGCCGCGCTCGAGCAGGTCGTCCGCGATCTCGCCGAGCTCGAGCGCCTGCGGGCGGCGGACGTCTGCCTCGTCGCTCCGGCCGTGGAGGACGGGTTTCGCCGGGCATTCTTCGTCAGCGGTGGGAGAGTGGCTGCGGTGCGAACGCTGCCGAAGGGTGCGGGAGAGCGTCTCGCGCTCGAGTCCGGGCTGGCGGAGGCTCGAGCCGCCGCGGCCTCGGTGGCGCCCGAAGACGCCGACGAGCTCCTCCTCATCGGCTCGTTCCTGGGGCGCCCGCCTCCCGAACTCGAGCTAGTGCGCTTGGCAGATCTCCCGGGCGGGTATCTCTTCGACCATGGGAGGAGAGCCGTGGGAGCCTGAGACACCGAACGAGGATGTGAACCAGGATCCGGGGATCCCGGCCGGACCGCCAGCGCCGGAGCCCGACCGGGACGATGAAGGCTCGCTCGAGCGGCCGCGGTCGCCGGACGACCCGCGGGGGATCGACGGGTCCGATTCGCCTCATGTGCCTGCTCCGCGGCACTAGCCAGCGCCAGCGGATAACGCTAGTAAGCTCAGTTAATGGCTCAGAACGTCGACGCCGGGATCGATGCTGCCTCCGCGACGTTCGCCGACCGGCTCGCGGACGCCGTCGACAGGAAGCGGAGCCAACTGCTGGTCGGTCTCGATCCGCGGCCGGAACTGCTCCCGGTCGAGCTTCGAGGGGAGACCTACCTGAGCCGAGGCGCGGCGGCGGACGCGTGCGCGCGCTTCTGCCGCGGCCTCGTCGACGCGGTCGCACCGTACGTTGTCGGCGTGAAGCTCCAGCTCGCGTTTTTCGAGGCGCTCGGGTCCGACGGCTTGCGAGCGTACGAAGAGGTGCGCGACTACGCCCGGACCGCGTCGCTTCTCGTGATCGCCGACGGAAAGCGCGGCGACATCGGGTCGACCGCCCGGGCCTATGCGGACGCCTACCTCGAGGCCAGTGAGGACGGCCCGGCATCGGTGGACGCGCTGACGGTGAATCCCTACCTCGGGAGCGACTCGATCGAGCCGTTTCTCGCCGCTTGCCGGCGCTCTGACACCGGCCTCTTCTGCCTCGTGAAGACCTCGAACGCGGGGAGCGCCGACGTGCAGGACCTCACACTCTCGGATGGGCGGCCGGTCTGGCACCACGTCGCCGAGCTCGTCAGCGGGTGGGGCGAGACGCTCGTCGGCGAGCGCGGGCTCTCGAGCGTTGGCGCCGTCGTGGGAGCGACCTATCCGCGCGCCGTCGCGGAAGCGCGCCGGCTCATGCCCCAGGCCGTCCTTCTCCTGCCCGGGATCGGAGCGCAGGGAGCGACTCCGGCCGACGTCGCGCGCGCGTTCACGAGCGGCCCCGCGAGCGCGCTCGTCCCGGTCTCGCGCGCCGTCATCTACGCGTTTCGCGTCGACGGGGCCGATTGGAGGAAGGCCGCCGCCGCGGAGGCGGCCAGGTTGCGTGGGGAGGTTTGGGCGGTGTCCGGCTGGTGAACGACCCCCGGCTCCGGGTATGGGCGCTGCGCCTGGCGGCGCCACTCGCGTTCTTCATTGCCGCGACGGTCCTCGTGATCCTGATCGACAACGGCCTGAGCGGCGGTTCGACCCGGACGACCCCGAGCCCGACCGTGAGCGTTCCCAGCATCGACACCGGCACGACGACGACGAAGAAGAAAAAGAAGATCTACAGGGTGAAGGCGGGCGACACGCTCGAATCGATCGCGGAGAAGTTCGAAACCACGGTCGACGACCTGCTTGCACTCAACCCGGGAATCGATCCGCTCGCGCTCAGCCCGGGCCAGCGGATCCGCGTTTCCTAGCGCTCTCGTCCTCGTCGAAGGATCTCTTGACGGTGCGGACCGTCTGAATCGCGGCGAGCGCCACCGTCATCAGCGGATTTCCGACCGCGCGAACGCGCACCGAGCCGGCGCGGTACTCGCTTTCCTTCCGCGGGATCAGGAGGTTTCGGGGCGCGCGTCCGAGCGAGAGGATCCGCTCTCGTTCCTGCCGCTCTGCTCCCGTCCAGAGGAAAAAGCGGGTGGGGCGGAGCTCGAAGCCTCCGAGCTCCCCGAGCTGGACCTCGAAGCCGCGCTCGCGGCCACGGACCCGCGGCGCCGAGTTCTTTCGTTCGATGAGACCCATCCTCACCTGAATTTATACGCTGACCGCCGTGCTCCGGAGCCTCGCCCTCCTCGCCGCCCTGCTCGTACTCGTCGGCGCCGCCCAGGCCGCGACAGCGGCTCCGCGGCCCGATGTCCGGGCGCGGGCCGCCCTCGTCGCCGATGCCGAGACGGGCGAGATCCTCTTTGCGAAGAATCCCGATCGCCGCCTGCCGATGGCGAGCATCACGAAGCTCATGACGGCTCTCTTGACCACCGAGTCGACGAAGCCTGGGGACGTCGTCACCATCCGTGGGCCGGCGCCCTCGATCGGCGAGTCGACGATCAACCTCCATGCCGGGGAGCGGATGACGGTGCGCGACCTGCTTGCGGCCGCTCTCGTCCAGAGCGCGAACGACGCCGCCTATGCCCTCGCGACCCACGTGGGCGGATCCGTGCCGAGGTTCGTCCGGATGATGAACGACCGGGCGCGCGAGCTCGGCCTTGACGACACGCATTACGTCGTCCCCGACGGCCTCGACACGGCCGGTCACTATTCCTCGGCCCGCGACACCCTTCTCCTCGCCCGCGAGGCGATGAAGTCGCGCCTGTTTCGGACGACCGTCCGGCGCCGGGGCGGCGAGATCGCAGGCGGGCGCGCTCTGTATGCCTGGAACGACTTGCTGCGCACCTACCCGGGCGCGATCGGCATCAAGACCGGGCACACCGATCTCGCAGGATGGAGCGAAGTGGCAGCCGCGGAACGCGACGGCATCACGATGTACGCTGTCCTCCTCGGCGGCCCGACGCGCGCGAAGCGAAACCAGGACCTCTCGGCCCTGCTGGACTGGGGATTCGATCATTACGGGCGCGTTCAACTGATCGCCGCGGGGCGAACCTATGCGTCCGCGGGCGTCCCGTTCTCGAGCCGGCGAGTGCCCCTCGTGGCCGCGAAGGGGACGGAGAAGGTAATCCGGCTCGGGCATCCGCTCGTCCAGCGCGTGTTCTCGCCGTCCACGCTCGATCTGCCTGTGCGGCGCGGCCAGCGTGTGGGCGAGATCCGCGTCTACGACGGCGACGAGATGGTCGCCCGGCGCGCGCTCGTCGCGACCGTGGCCGTCGACGACCCGAGCGTGCAGCGACGAGCCCGCTGGTACGCTGGGCGCGCGCTCGACGAAGCCACCGACATGCTCTCGAGCCTTTCGCCCTTCTGATGATCGTCACCGTCACACTGAACGCTGCGATCGACCGGACGCTGCTCGTCCCGAACTTCCAGCTCGGGCAGCGACACCGCGCGAGCGTCGGGTTCACGAGCGCCGGGGGGAAGGGCATCAACGTCGCCCGGGCCGCACGGCGGCTGGGCGTCGCGGTCGTCTGCACCGGTCTCGCGGGTGGCCGCAACGGGACGCTCCTCGTCGAGGAGCTCGCGAACGAGGGGATCCTCAACGACTTCGTTCGCATCCGCGGGGAGTCGCGAACGTCGACGGCGGTGCTCGACCCGACGTCCAACGTGTACACGGAGATCAACGAGTGGGGGCCCGAGGTCGGGGAGGACGAGCTCGACGTCCTGCGCGAGAAGCTCTCGTATCTCACGCAGGCTGCCGAGTACGTCGTCTTCGCGGGCTCGCTGCCGCGCGGGGTCGACCCCGGTCTCTATGCGGATCTGATCCGGGATGCAAACCGCCGGGACCTCTTGACGGTCCTCGACTCCGACGGAGAAGCGCTTCGCCTCGGGATCGAGGCGGAGCCGTGGCTCGTGGCCCCGAACCTGCGCGAGGCGGAGGCGCTCGTCGGACATGAGTTCGTCGACGGGGAGGATCTCGCCGGCGGGCTCGACGAAATCGCCGAGCTGGGCGCCCGTAACGTCCTCATCACTCTCGACGAGGGCTGCTACGCGCTCTTTCGCGAGGAGCGTGAAGCGGAGCTTCGTCTGCGCGCCCGAGCGCCCCAGCTCGAGGCCGTCTCGAACGTCGGCGCCGGGGACACGCTGCTCGCCGGCTTCATCGCGGCGCGGAGTTCCGGTCGCGCGTACGAGGAGGCAGTCCGCAGCGGAGTGGCCGCCGGAGCGGCGTCCGTGCTCGAGGCGGGGCCGGGTCGCTTCGATGTCCGCGAGGCCGGACGGCTGACCGGTCACGTTGAGCTCGACCATCTCGAACCCGTCGGCCAGGACGCATAAGAGCTCTCAGGCCCGTCGGGCCTGGTTGGTAGGATCACTTAATGGAAGTCGAGATCGGGCTCGGGAAGAAGGCGCGCCAGGCCTACGGTTTCGACGACATCGCCATCGTCCCGAGCCGGCGAACCCGCGATCCTGACGACGTTGACATCGGCTGGAAGCTCGGCGAGCACCTGCTCGAGCTACCGCTGCTCGCATCGGCCATGGACGGAGTCGTGTCGCCGAAGACCGCGGTCGCGCTCGGCAAGATGGGCGGCCTCGCGGTCCTCAACCTCGAGGGAATCTTCACGCGCTACGCCAACGCAGAGAAGCAGCTCGAGCGCATCGCGTCGCTGTCTCCGGCCGAGGCGACGAGCGGAATGCAGGGGATCTACGCCCGGCCCGTCGATCCCAAGCTGATCGCCACACGCATCGAGGAGGTCAAAGCGGGCGGCGTGCTGGCGGCCGGCTCCCTGACCCCGCAGCGGGTCCGCGAGCACTATGAGCTCGCGCTCGAGGCCGGTCTCGACGTGCTCGTCATCCAGGGCACCGTGGTCTCCGCCGAGCACGTGTCCTCGAACGGTTCGGCGCTCAACCTGAAGGAGTTCATCGCGAGCCTTCCGATCCCGGTAGTCGTCGGCGGGTGCGCCTCGTACCACACGGCGCTTCACCTGATGCGCACCGGCGCGGAAGGGGTGCTCGTCGGAGTAGGGCCTGGGGCGGCGTGCACTACTCGCGGCGTCCTCGGGGTGGGTGTCCCGCAGGCAACAGCGATTTCGGATGCCGCGGCCGCGCGCGCTGAGCACCTGCTTGCGAGCGGCAAGTACGTGAACGTGATCGCCGACGGCGGGATGCGCACCGGCGGGGACATTGCCAAGGCGGTCGCCTGTGGCGCCGACGCCGTCATGGTCGGCTCGCCGCTCGCCCGCGCAAATGAGGCGCCAGGGAGGGGCTTCCACTGGGGCATGGCCACGTTCCACCCGACGCTGCCGCGCGGCGCGCGCGTCGAGGTCAAGCAGGTGGCGAGTCTCGAGGAGATCGTCGTCGGCCCGGCCCGCGAGAACGACGGCACGCTCAACCTCATGGGCGCGCTCCGCACGTCCATGGCCACGTGCGGGTACGAGAACATCCACGACTTCCAGCGCGCAGAGATCATGCTCGCGCCCTCGATCAAGACCGAAGGCAAGGCGCTCCAGCAGGCGCAGAGGATCGGGATGGGATAGTGGCGTGGGGCGCGGCAGGCGGCGCTCGCTGGGGCCACCCCGTGCCTCCACCCGCTTTCGAGCGTAACCCCCGCGCGCGCGCGGAGGGCGTGCCGAACGGGCCGTGTTCCGCGCCCTCCGCGAAAGAAAGGAAGGCGGCCACTGCCCGAGGCTGAGGTCATCCGTCTTCCCGAGCCCGCCCCCGAGGAACGGCCGGTGCTCGTCGTCGACCTCGGCGGCCAGTACTCCCAGCTGATCGCCCGGCGGGTGCGCGAGTGCCGCGTCTACTCGGAGCTCGTGTCGCACCGCACGCCTGTGGCGCAGGTCGCCGCCAAGCGACCGCTCGCCCTCATCCTCTCGGGAGGGCCCGCATCGGTCTACGCCGAAGGCGCGCCGGCCGTCGATCCAGGTCTCTTCGAGCTCGGCGTGCCCGTGCTCGGGATCTGCTACGGCATGCAGGTGATGGCGCAGGAGCTGGGTGGAAAGGTCGAGCCGACGGGAGTCTCCGAGTTCGGCCGCACCGAGCTCCGCGCCGAGGAGGGTGAGCTCTTCGCCGGCCTCCCGACCGAGCAGGTCTGTTGGATGAGCCACCGGGACTCCGTCGTCGCGCCGCCCGCGGGCGCCCGCGTGGTCGCCGGCTCTCCGTCGACTCCGATCGCCGCCTTCGAGGACCCGGCCCGCGGCCTCTACGGGGTGCAGTTCCATCCCGAGGTCGTGCACACGCCGCACGGAACCGACCTGCTCAAGAACTTCCTCTACCGCGTGGCCGACGCTCCGCCACTCTGGACGGCGGCTGCCCTCATCGAAGAGGAGACCGCCCGCATCCGAGCCCAGGTCGGAGGAGACCGGGTCCTCTGCGCGCTCTCCGGCGGCGTGGACTCCGCAGTCGCCGCATTGCTCGTCCACAAGGCCGTCGGCGATCAGCTCACCTGCGTCTTCGTCGACCACGGCCTGCTCCGAAAGGATGAGGGCCCCCAGGTCGTGGAGACCTTCGGCCGCCATTTCCATGTCCCGCTCGTCCACGTCGACGCAGCCGAGCGCTTCCTCGCGCGACTCGAGGGTGTGACCGACCCAGAGGAGAAGCGCAAGCACATCGGCGAGGAGTTCATCCGCGTCTTCGAGGAAGAGGCCCGAGCACTTGGCGACGTGCGCTGGCTCGTGCAGGGAACGCTCTACTCGGACGTGATCGAGTCGGGCGGGGCGGGTGACGGGGTCGCCGCGACGATCAAGTCGCACCACAACGTCGGCGGTCTCCCCGAGGTGATGGACCTCGACCTCGTCGAGCCCTTGCGGATGCTCTTCAAGGACGAGGTGCGGCGGGTCGGAGAGGAGCTCGGACTACCCGAGGAGATGGTTTGGCGCCATCCCTTCCCCGGGCCTGGGCTGGCCATCAGGATCATCGGCGACGTCACCGAGGAGCGACTACGAATCCTCCGCGAGGCTGACTCGATCCTCCTCGACGAGATCAGGCGCGCCGGCCTGTACCGCGAGCTCTGGCAGTGCTTCGCGGTGCTTCCCGCCATCCGCTCGGTGGGGGTCCAGGGGGACGGGCGCACTTACGCATATCCGATCGTGATTCGCGCCGTCACGTCCGAGGATGCGATGACGGCCGACTGGGCTCGCCTCCCCTACGACCTGCTCGAGACGGTCTCGAGCCGGATCATCAACGAGATCCCGGGCGTCAACCGGGTCGCGCTCGACCTCTCCTCGAAGCCCCCCGCCACCATCGAGTGGGAGTAGTTCCAGACCGCTAGGCTCGGGCTCGGTGGCCCGCTATCGCTGGACCATTCTCGCGCTGGGAACAGGGGCGCAGACCTCCTACTCGGCGGTCTTCCTCGGTATCCCGGTGCTCGCGCCGGCTCTGCAGCGCCAATACGACCTCGGCCTGACGGAGGTCGGGCTAGCGATCGCGGCCGCGAACGCGGGCTCGGTCCTGACCTTGCTCGGGTGGGGCCTGCTCGCCGACCGCATCGGGGAACGCGCCGTGCTCGCCGGCGGGCTCGCCGGCTGCGGGGGCGGACTCGTGGTCGCCGCCCTGGCGCCCTCCTTCGCCCTCCTCGTCGGCGCGCTCGCGTTCGCGGGCGCCTCCGGCGCGAGCGTGAACGCGGCCAGCGGCCGGGCGGTCATGACCTGGTTCGGGCGGCAGCAACGGGGATTCGCGCTCGGGATTCGGCAGACGGCTCTGCCGATCGGAGGGCTGATCGCAGCACTCGTCCTGCCGCCGCTGGAAGCGGCAGGCGGCGTCCGCGCGGGAATCTTCGCCCTCGCGGCCGGGTGCTTCGGGGCGGCTGTCGCCGGCGCCCTCGGCCTCCGCGAGGCGCCGCCTCGCGATGAGGAGTTCGACGACATCGGGGAACCCCTGCGCGATGCGCGCATGTGGAGGCTCTCGATCGGGAGCGCTCTCGTCCTCGTCGCGCAGATCAGCATCCTCAGCTTCCTGATCCTCTTCCTGCACCAGGAGCGGGGGCTCTCTACCGCCGCCGCCGCGGGCATCTTCGCCGTGATCCAGGCGCTCGGTGCTGTTCTTCGCATCGTCGTGGGGCGTTGGTCGGACCGCGTTCAGGCGCGCACTGCGCCGCTCCGGCGCCTCGCGCTCGGACTCACCGCGTCGCTCTTGAGCGCCGCCCTCCTCCTGTCGGCTCCGCTCGTGATCCTCATCCCCGCCTTCGTCGCCGCCGGGGCGCTCTCCCTCAGCTGGAACGGGCTCTCGTTCACCGCCGCAGCCGAATTGGCGGGGCGTGCCCGCAGCGGTGCGGCGCTCGGCTTTCAGCAGACGGCGCTCGCGGTCACGAGCGCCACCGCGCCACCGGTCTTCGCAGTGGTCGTCGAGGCGAGCTCGTGGTCGCT
>JBDTRS010000028.1:0-18365 GCA_039931575.1 Gaiellaceae bacterium | reverse complement strand
CCAGACCGCGATCAACTTCACCTACCTGGTCGCGGCGGTGCTTCTCGTCGTCGGGATTCAGCGCCTGTCGTCTCCTCCGACGGCGCGCTCGGGGAATTGGATCGCCGCCGTCGGCATGACGATCGCGATCGTCTTCACCTTCCTCGACCCCGACATCGACTCGTACTGGCTGATCCTCGCCGGGATGGCCGTCGGGACCGTGATCGGAGTCGCCTCGGCGCGCCGAGTGAAGATGACGGCGATGCCGCAGATGGTGGCGCTCTTCAACGGCGTCGGCGGCGGGGCTGCCGCGCTCGTCGCCGCTGCGGAGTTCCACAGGATCGCGCCGGAGGGGGGCCACCTCGCGGGCGACGTCATCGGGGCGATGCTCTTCTCCGCGCTGATCGGGTCGATCTCCTTCGCGGGCAGCATGGTGGCCTTCGGAAAGCTCCAGGAGATCCTGCCGGGACGGCCCATCGTGTTCCCCGCCCAGCATCTGGTGAACGCCGTCTTCTTCTCCTTGCTCATCGGGCTCGGCGTCGTAGCGGGCTCGACCGAAGGCGGGCTTTGGCTGGTGCTTCTCCTCCTGGGCGCACTCGTCTTCGGCGTCATGCTCGTCCTTCCGATCGGCGGTGCCGACATGCCGGTCGTCATCTCGCTCCTGAACGCGTTCACCGGCCTGGCGGCCGCCTCGACGGGCTTCGTGCTTGACAACACCGCGCTGATCATCGGCGGAACGCTGGTGGGGGCTTCCGGAACGCTCCTCACGATCCTGATGGGGCGGGCGATGAACCGCTCGCTTGCCAACGTCCTCTTCGGAGCCTTCGGGGCGGTCCCCGCCGGCGGCGCCGCCGCGGTTGCGAGTAGCGACGGCCAGTCCTACCGGGAGGTGACGGCCGACGACGCGGCCGTGATGCTCGCCTACGCGGAGCGGGTGGTAGTGGTTCCGGGGTACGGCCTCGCGGTCGCGCAGGCCCAGCACGCCGTCCGCGAGCTTGCCGGCCTCCTCGAGGCGCGCGGAGTCGACGTCAAGTACGCGATCCACCCGGTGGCGGGACGGATGCCGGGCCACATGAACGTGCTCCTGGCCGAGGCCCAGGTGCCGTACCCGCAACTCTACGACATGGACGACGTCAATCCTGAGTTCCCCCGCACCGACGTAGCGCTCGTGATCGGTGCGAACGACGTCACCAACCCGGCGGCACGCGACAATCCCGAGAGCCCGCTCTACGGCATGCCGATCCTGAACGTCGACCAGGCCGCGAACGTCGTCATCCTCAAGCGCAGCATGAATCCCGGTTTCGCCGGGATCGACAACGAGCTCTTCTACCGGCCGAACTCGGCGATGCTTTTCGGAGACGCGAAGTCGTCGCTCGAGAAGCTGATCGCCGCGGTCAAAGCAGCGTAATCCGGTCGCCGACGGAGACCCGGCCGGTCTTCAGGACCCGCGCCAGCATCCCTCGCCGCCCGTCGATCGCCGCTTGCAGCCCCGGGCGGATCTCGTCCATCTGGTGGCACGGGTCGCACACCATTGAGACCTCGAACTCCGCCTCGCCGATCGCCAGGCGCTGGCCAACCGGCCACTTCATGACCTCGGCCCCGCGCACCGTGAAATTCTCCATGACCCGGCCGGGCTCGACCTCGAGCGCCTCGAGATCCTCGGCTGCGACAAAGAGGACGTTGCGCTTGCCGCCGCGGCGGTGCGCGCAGCCCTCGACGCCCTCGTTCTCGTACACCTGAGCCGTCTCGAGACTCTCCATCGGCTCGCGGCGCTTCGGCGAACGCCAGATATGGGCGATCTCCGCCATGAATCCGAGTATACGAAGAGGGCCGGCACAAGCCGGCCCTCTTCGAGCGTTGCCCGTTCTCCCTACGGGTTGGGCGTGATCGCGCTTAGCGCGTTGATGATCCCCTTGCCGTACCAGGAGTTGTAGCCGGTGCCTCCCTGGCAGGTCTGGGCCGCACCGTTCGAGAAGGACGGGAACGGCGCATAGAGCGCTAGCGTCGCGTCGTCCGGGCACGGTTGGGGATCCGCGGTCTGCTGGATGATGGCCGCCACTCGGCCGGGCCGCAGCTTTCCGTTCTGCGGGCTCGACGAGTCGCCGTAGCGGCTGATGACGAGCGCCGCCAGCCCCGCCACGTGCGGCGAGGCCATCGACGTCCCCTGCAGGTAGCAATAGACCGAGGTCGGTGTCGTGGTCGGATCCTCGAGCCTGCGTGTGCAGGGCTGCTCGGCCGGATAGGTGCTGAGAACCCGGCCGTTCACCGCTTCGGCGTTCCGCTGCAGGATGGAGTCCCCTCCCGGAGCGGCGACCTCGGTGACGCTAACGCCGTAGTTGGAGTAGAACGACTTCTGGCGCAGGACACCCGTGGCGGTTACGCCGATCACACCGGCCACCTCGGTCGGGATGACGACGCAGTTGTTGTGAATCGTCCGCGTCTCACCCGGCCCGGTGTCGGGGCTGAGGATGTCCTGGGTGGGATGAGCGAGGTCGTCGCTGAAGTTTCCTTCGGCGGCGACAACGGTCACGCCCTGGGACTGTGCGTACGCGATCGCGCGGGACTCCGCCTTCCAGATCGCCTGCTGCACTGGATCGTTGTGGCAGTTGAACAGGAACGGATCCGCGAAGTAGCTGTTGTTCGTGACGTCGAAGCGGTGCGTGCCGGCCCACATGAACCCGCACACGATCGCCTCCGGGAAGAAAAACCCGGCCGTGTCGCCGACCTTCACGCCGGCGATCTTCACGTTCGGCGCCACGCCGACGATCCCGACTCCGTTCGCAGCCGCGGCGATCGTGCCGGCGGTGTGCGTTCCGTGGCCGTTGTCGTCGTCCCAGGCCGCCGGGCTCTGGTCCGGCGCGCCTCCGACGCACGAGACGCTGTTCGCGAAGTCGATGTTCGGGATCAAATCCGGATGATCCTTGTCGAGACCTGTGTCGAGGTCCCCGACGAGCACGCTGGGGCTCCCGCCGGTGATCGCATGGGCTTCCGGCGCCTGAATCTGCCGCATGTCCCATTGCAGGCCACTGAACGTGTCGGCGTCGGTCGCTGGAGCGTTCGGCAGGTCTCCCTCCGATCCACTGGACGCGGATTCGACGTCCGGGAACTGCGATGCGAACCGGGCCGTTGACGACACGCCTTCGATGCGCGAGTCCTTCATGAGCGTGGCCCTGAAGCTCGAGAGCGACGAGTCGGCAATGATGACGCCGATCTGCGCATAGCTCGCGACTACCGTGCCGCCGGCGTTGCGGATGACGGCGCCGCCGTCGGCCGGAACACCCTTTGCCTTGTAGAGAACGACGTACTTCGCCGCGCTCGCCACGCCGGCGAACGCGAGCATGAACGACGCCGCAGCGATTGCGACGAGGACTCGCCGAAACACATGGCTCGGCATACAGCCTCCTTCTCCCTTGGTTCCCGCTCCCCGCCCTAGACGAGGGCCGCAAGACGGGGGCAGCATAAAGGACCCCGAGCGCGAAAGGGCGAAGGGCCAGCGTACGGCCGGCCCTTCGGCGGACGAGGTCGCTCCGACGCCGCTAGCGGGTCACGGCGGCGAGCGCGTCCACGATCCCATGGCCGTAGAAGCCGTTGTAGCCGAGTCCGCCCTGGCAGGCGGTCGGGTCGGGCGGGCAGGGCGTTTGGGTCGTCGTCTGCCGCATGTATGCCTCCACCCGGCCGGGCCGCATCTTCCCGTTCGACAGGTTCTTGAAGTCGCCGTAGCGGCTGACGATCAGCGCCGCGACTCCACTTGCGTGGGCGGCGGCCATCGACGTTCCGGCCATGAAGCGGTAGAAGGCCGGCGACGGTGCGGCAAGATCCTGGAGCAGGCGCGGCACCTGGATGTAGGACGGCCACGTGGAGAGCACGAAGCCGGCCGGCGGAGCGGGGACGGCGTCGCCACCCGGAGCGGCGACGTCGATGACGCCGACGCCGAAGTTCGAGTAGCTCGCCTTCTCCATGGAAAGCGCCGTCGCGCTGACGGCGATCACGCCGGGGAGCTCGCTCGGCACCCGGACGCACTCGTTCCCGAAGGGCGGGTGCGCCAGGTCGATATTGGAGTTGCCTGCCGAAGCGACGATGGTGACGCCCTCCCGCTGCGCGTGGCGCGTTGCGCGCTTGATTGCCTTCACGATCGCGGCTTCCTCCTGGTTGTTCCGGCAGAAGAAGTCGAGCGGATCGGCGCCCGTCGTCCCGCCCTTGTCTACCGTGTAGCTGTTGTTCGTCACGTCGATATGACGCCTGGCGGCCCACTCGAACGCGCAAACCACGGCGGCGGGGGTGATGAGACCGGACGCCTGTGCGACCTTGATCGAGGCGATCTTGACGTTCGGCGCGACGCCGACGATGCCGATGCCGTTGGAGGCCGCGGCGATCGTCCCGGCGTTATGCGTCCCGTGGCCGTTGTCGTCGCGCCAGGAGGCGGGGTCCTGATCCGGCACGCCTGTCACACAGGACGCGCTGTCCTCGAAATCCACATTCTGGGCGAGGTCGGGATGAGCGAAATCGATGCCCGAGTCGACGACTCCGACGACCACCGCCGGGCTTCCGCCGGTGATCGCGTGCGCTTCGGGCGCGTGGATCTGGCGCATGTTCCACTGCAGGCCCGAGAAGGTGTCGCTGTCGGTCGCGGGCGCATTCGGCAAGTCCCCCTCCGAATCCCAGGCCGAATCCTGCTCGAGACCGAAGGAGAGCCCGGCGAGAGCAGAAACTCCCTCGACCTTGCCGTCCTCGAGGAGCGAGCTCGCGAACGAGGCGCTCGCCGAGTCGGCGAGGGCGACTCCGATCTTGTCGTAGGAGGCCACGAGCTGGCCGCCCGCGCGCTCGATCACGCGGGGCGCGTTCTTCGGCACATCCTCGCGCTCGTAGACGATCAGGTAGCGCGCCGCGCCGGCCGTGCTTGCAAACGCAAGCGCCAGCGCTACGAAAATGATTCCCGAAACCAGTCGGGCCGTACGTCCCGTCAGCCGCAAAAAATGTTCCTCTCTACCGTCGATCCTCATCCCTGGCGCACGCTCTTCTGCGCCTGCACCAACTGTAGGGCCGACTTTAGCCCTGCGCGTCCCTCAAACGAGTGAGCAGGCCCTAGAAATGAACGCGTAGGAGCGTCGAGACCTGCGTTCCGGGGGCCCAGCGAGTGACGTAGGCGTTGCGGCCCGCAAGAGCGGTCGTCCAGAAGAAACGCGGGCGCCCCTTGAGCGTGGCGATGGTCCGCACGCGCGTGTTGTCCAGGCGGCGGAGTCGGAGGTAGCCAATCCCCGAGCGCTGCTCGACCCAGGCGATCCGGGACTTGGCGACGGCGGGGTTGGACAGCATCCAGACGTCGCTGCGGGCGATCACCCGCCGGCGGCCGCTTGCGAGGTAGAGGACGATCACCGAGGAGTCGCGCTGGCGGATGCGGTGCCAGGCCAGCCGCCCGTACCTAAGCGACGGCCGCCCGAGGTCGTTCGCGGCCGGGACGGCAGCGATCTGGCGCTCCTGCGGGGAGCCGGCATTCGTGAGGTTGGCGAGCATGAGCCGGTCGTACGACGCGTCGTCGCGGCGAAAGGCCAGGAGCGGCCAGTCGAGCGCCGGCTGCGAGACCGCTCCGTTGATGCGGCCGACCTGCGCCCCGGTGCGCCAGTTGACCACTCTGATGCCGCTCGAGTCCATGTAGGCGAGGAGGTCGCCGTCGAGGCCAGGCCCGGCCGCGGGCTGAATCTCGACCGCCGGATCCGGGTTCGGCGGCTGGACGAGCACCTGGGACCCGCCGCCATCCATCTGGGCGCGCGCCACCGTGCTTCCGTCGACCGACGGGTCGAAGCCGGTTCCGAGGGAGACAACGGTCGCCCCGCTCGCCGGAGCGGCAGCGAGCAGGCCTGCGCAGACCACGAGGACCGCGACGTTCGCGCGCGTGACGAGAGCGCGACGCGCGATGAGGCTTTCGACGGCGGCGGCCGGGTCGGTCTGCCGCCGGCGCGGCCAGGCGGTCATGAGCGCGCGGCCGGCTCCGTAGAGGGCGAAGCACGCTGCGGCGGGCACGGGCCGGCCGAGGGCAAGCGCACCGGCGCAGGCAACCCAGAACGTCGAGACCGGCTGGAACGTGAGGAAGCCGACGCCGAGCCCGGCTCCGTAGCCTGCGCTCCAGACGGGAAGCGGAAGCTCGCCGCGCCAGCGGTCGGGCACCTGGCGGCGGGACTGCGGCACCGGGAGGCGCACCAGCCCTGCTTCGCGGAGCGCAGCGAGGAGCGCCAGAGCCGCGGCTGCGATGAGAGCGCCGCGTGTCCCCGCGAGGCTGCCGGCAAGACCGAGGACCGCGCCAACGCAAGCGGCTGCCACGAGCGCGCCCGCGGCGAAGAGGGCGAGAGCGAGACGTTGACGGGCGCGGCTCCCGCACACGGCGGGAGTGAAGGTCTCGACCATAGACAGTCCTCAGGGCGACCAGGCGCCCGAGACCCCGGCCAGGAGCGCCACCGAAGCGACGGCGAGCTCGGCGACTAGCACTTGAGCCCCGAGTCGAAATACATGACGCAGAAGACGCGGTTCCCGTTCCAGCAATAGCCCGTGAGCGACGCATCGCCGTTGATGCGCTTCGGGCTGGTCGAGCAGCAGTCGACCAGCTTGCGGATCTGCCCGTCGCAACAGCGGTACCAGGCGCCCTGAGTCTTCGCGTTGAGCCCGTAACGCTCGTTCACCCATTCCTCGCAGAGGCGCGTTCGCGGCGCGCGTGGAAGGGGCTCGCCGTCCGGGCCGAGCAATCGCTGCCCCGAGCCGTCGACCGCAAAGCCCTGGGCGTTCACCAGCCGGCCGAGGTTGTCGATCGGGCGGCCGTCGCTCGCGCGGAGCGGATAGCCGTTCCGGTCGATGCGCGGAATTCCGAGTGGGTTGGGGCACGACCCCGTCGTCCAGATGTGGCCGCAGAAGTGGAATGCCTCGCTGGTTTCCGGCTTGATGGCCGCCGCGACCGCGGCCCCTCCGGTGGCCGCGAGGACGGCGCCCCCCATCCGGCCGAGGAAGGAGCGGCGCGTCATTCCGGAGGCGAGCCGAGCCGAGAGCGACCGGGCCGCGCCGTCCAGGATCTCGTCAGGCCGCCGCATGATCCATCCTGGCGGCCCCGACAGCCAGGAGCCCGTCGAGCTGCTCGAGCGAGTTGGCGGTGCCCTTCGCCGCCACGAAGCCGTCCACCACGTGCACGAAGAACGGCGTGCCGGGGACGGCCCAGCGCTCGAAGGTTCCGGGCTCGTCGGCTTCGTACACGGTGCTGACCGTCAGCCCTTCGCGCTCGAGGGCGCGGACGCCCGGCGCCAGCTCGCGGCAGAGTCGGCAGTTCGCGCTGAAGAACGCCACCAGCTCAGGGCCCACGCCGCGGAGTCCGTCGAGGGCGGGCGCGGGCTCCCCGACAGCGGGGCCTTCCTCGGCCAACTCGAGTGCGACACCGGGGCCGAGGCGCATCGCCAGCACGCCGACCTGGCGGTAGAGGGCAAGGACGAGAGCGCCGAGCGCGAGGACGGCGAGTCCCAGCACGGCCAGGGCGGCGGCCACGAGCGCCTCGCGGGAAGACGAACCCACCTCGACGTCTCCAAAAGCGCCAAAGGCCGCGAGCCCCGCGAAGAGAGCGGCGCGGACGAGGAGGAAGTCGGTGTTGCGCTCTCGCGCGCCGAAGCAGCCGCAGGCGAGAGTCCTGACGCCCTGCGAGCGCACGAACGCGAGCGCCGCCACGAAGACGACTCCCAGGCCGAGCGCGGCCAGTGGTGCGCCGGGCGCACCTGTGAGGAGAAGGATCCCGACCGCGAGCTCGGCCGCGGCCAGCGCCGCGTAGGCGACGCCTCTCAGCCGTGCCGGCACCCCGTACGGGGCGAGGACACTCGCGTCGCGCGCGCCGAGCTTCGACAGCCCCGCCCAGAGGAGGACGGCAGCCACGACAAACCGGGCGATGAGGTCGACCGATAACACTGGGCTTATCTCTTCGTCGGCAGAGACGGGCGCCCTGCCATCCCCGAACGAGTGAAACGATAGCGGCTGCCCTAAACGGCGCGGCCGCGCCGGGGCAACACCGCCCTCGGCCCTAGCCGGCCTGCTCCGCGCTTCTGAGCCCGCGGAAAGCCCAGAACGTGAGGCAGAAAGCCAGGGCGAGAGCCACACCGAAGGCGAGCGCGACCTCGGTCGGCGAGCCTGCGAGGAGGCTCCGTCCGGCCTCGAGCACCCGCGTGATCGGATTGACCGTCGCAACCGCGTGGATCCAACCTTCGAGCAGGGAAAGCGGCACGTACACGGGAGCGAAGAAGAGAATCAGGAAGACCGGCATCTGCATCACCGGCCCCGCCTGCATCGTCCGAAGCCGCAACGCAACGCCCGCCGCCCAGAGCACGGCCGCCAGGTTGATCACGAGCCCGAGGGCATAGAGGCCGAAGAGGTCGACCGCGCCTCCCGCGACCTCGATTCCGGCGACCAGGGCCACGACGGTGACGACCGCGACCGTCACGAGCCAGCGGACGAGCGCGGCGCCTGCGTAGCCGAGGACGATCCCTCCGCGGTGCGGAGCGGCGAGCAGCAACCGCCGCCCGAAGCCGGTCTCGAAGTCGCGGGCGATCCCGAAGCCGGTGAACACTCCTCCGAACGCTGCCGACTGCAGGAGGACGAAGACGAACTGGAAGGCGGTATAGCCCGGCGGATAGTCGAAGCCCGGCACCTGGTCGATACGCGAGAGCCCACCGGCAAAGGCGGTGAAGAAGAAGAGCGGGAAGATCAACGAGGGAATCAGGAGGGACGGATTCGTGAAGACGTTGTGCAACGTCCTCCAGGCCACTCCGCTCGCCACCGACAGAGTCCTCAAGACCGCGTCATCCTCGTGCGCAGCGCCATCGAGGAGAGCGTGACGGCGACCACCGCGATCACGGCGGCGACGCCGAAGCCAAGGGCCAGCGCCTCCGCGTCCCAGCCGGTGATGATGAGGCTGCGCACGCACTCGAGCAGGTACGAGACCGGGTTGAGCGTCGCGGCCGTGCGGAACCAGTCGACCTCGATGAGGTTCCTGGGTAGGGCGAGCGACGAGATGAAGAGGAAGACGAAGAAGACCGGGAAAATCCCCTGCACCGCCTCGCCGGAGCCCGTCCGGAGCGCGAGCAGCGCTCCGAGCGCCCCGAAGCCGACGGAGACGAGCACGGCGAATGCAAGCAGCACGACGACGCCGAGCACACCCGAGGCGAAGTGGACCCCGACCGCGAGACCGACAGTGAGGTAGACGACGGTCTGCACGACTCCCATCGTCATCACTCCGCCGAGCTGCCCGGCGAGCAGGGCGACGTTGCGCATCGGGGTCAGGGCCAGCCGGTTCAGAAACCCGGTCTGGATGTCCCGGGCCAGGTCGGTCCCCGCGTTCATGGTCGCGAAGAGGGCACCCTGGATGAACGGCACGGCGAGCGCGAAAGCGAGATAGGACTCGGTCGGGAAGCCGGGGAGCTGCGTCGCTACGCTGAGGCCGCTCGAGTTGACCGCGAGCAGGAGCAGCGGGAAGACCAGCGGGAAGACCACGTTGGCCGGCTGCCTGGCGGTCCGGACGACGGAGCGGCGGGCAAGTAGCACCACCTGGTCGGTGAGGGCCTCCGTCAAGTCGGGTCCATCGCCAGCTCGGCCGAGCCGGCCTGCTCGTCCTTCTCCCCTGCTCCCTCAAGCGAGCGGCCGGTCTTGGCCAGGAAGACGTCGTCGAGCGAGGGCTGGTGCAGCTGCAAGTGCTCCACCCGCAGGCCCTCGGAGTCCAGTGCGCGCACGACCTCGGCGAGGTCTGCCTCGCCCGAGCGGAGCCTTACCGCCACTCCGAGCTCGGAGGCGCACGGCTCGCCGAAGCGGGCCATGATCTCCGCCGCCCGCTCCCGGTCGTCCGGATCTGCCGGGACGACCTCGACGGTCGGCCGCCCGACCTGGGCCTTGAGCTGCGTCGGGGTGCCCTCCGCGACGATCTTCCCGTGGTCGATGATGCCGACGCGGTCGGCGAGGACGTCCGCCTCCTCGAGGTATTGCGTGGTCAGGAAGACCGTGACGCCGTCCTCCTTGGCCAGCCGGCCCACTTCGGCCCAGAGCGCGCTCCGGCTCTGAGGGTCGAGGCCGGTCGTCGGCTCGTCGAGGAAGAGGATTCGGGGCGAGTGCACCAGAGCGAGCGCGAGGTCGAGGCGCCGCTTCATCCCCCCGGAATAGCCGCGGACCTTTCTGTTAGCGGCCTCGGAGAGGCCGACGCGCTCGAGCAAGGCATCGCCGCGAGACGCGCGCTCCGAGCGGGGAATCCCCTGGAGCGCAGTCTGGAGACGTAGGTGCTCCCGACCCGTGAGCAGCGGGTCGAGCGCAGCCTCCTGGAGAGCGGCGCCGATCGCGGCGCGCACCTGCGGGCCCTCCCGGACGATGTCGTACCCGGCGACCCGCGCCGTACCCGCTGTGGGGGGGAGCAGCGTCGTCAGCATGTGGACGGTGGTGGACTTGCCCGCACCGTTCGGGCCGAGAAAGCCATAGATCTCGCCGGGCGCCACGCGCAGGTCGATCCCATCGACCGCCCGGGGGCCCTTCTTGAACTCGCGTGCCAGCCCGTCCGCTTCGATGCCGTGTCCGTTGGCCATCGACCCTAGGCTACAGAGCGATAGGCTTCCGTCCCGTGGCCACGCCAACGGTCTCCCGCGGGGCAGACCTCGACACGTGGGTCCGGTTTCTCCGAGCCCACTCGGCAATCGTCGGGCAGCTGAACGCCGAGCTCGTCGCCGAGCACGGGCTCACGATCAACGACTTCGAGGTTCTCCTCCACCTCTCGTGGGCGCCCGACCGCGCGATGCGGCGTATCGACCTGGCCAACAGCGTCCTGCTGACGCCATCGGGAATCACGCGCCTCCTCGAAGGCCTCGAACGAGGGGGGTTCGTGACGCGGGCCGCGTGCAAGACCGACCGCCGCGTCGTCTACGCAAAGCTGACCGAGGTGGGGCACGACAAGCTCCAGGGAGCCCGCAAGAGCCATCTCGCCAGCGTTTACATCCTCTTCATCGAGCGCTTCAGCGAATCCGAGCTGGCGACGTTCTCAGAGCTGCTCGGCCGGCTGCCGGGCGCCGCCGCGGACGAAGCTACGACCTGAGCGAGACCGCCGCCAGCGCGCCCGCCGAGGCGGCGATTCCGACAGCGAGAAGGAGAGCCCTGCCGGCGCGACCCGCGAAGCGCGGCCTGACGGCACAGCGCCGCGTTTCGTCAAGCCCTCCTACTAGGCCGACGCCGCGCGGGTCGTCTCGACGCCGAGGAGCGTCCGCGCCCCACCCGCCGCCTTCGCGCGATAAGCCGCCATGTCCGCCGAGCGGTAGAGGTCGTACGCCGAGCCGAGGTTCGTCGACGCGCGCGCCACGCCACCCGAGAAGCTGTAGGGCCCGAACCTGTTGAGGACGTCCTGGGCGCGCTGGGCAATCTTGACTGCGTCGTCCGGGTTGGCCCCTGGCAGGATGACCGCGAACTCATCCCCGCCCAGGCGGCAGGGGATGTCGCCGGCGCGCGAGGACTCGCGCAGCGCGTCAGCGAGGCCCCGGAGCGCGTCGTCTCCGGCGGGGTGACCGCCGAGGTCGTTGATCCGCTTGAGGCCGTCGAGGTCGACGACGAGGAGAGAAAGCTCTTCGCCGTTTCGCTGGCTGCGGGCGACCGCTGCATCGAACTGCTCCTCGAAGAGGCGGCGGTTGTAGAGGCCGGTGAGCTTGTCCCGCGCCGCGAGCTCCTGCATCTCCGCATAGAGCATGGCGTTGCGCACGGCCACCGCGACGACGTCGCAGAGGGCCTGGCAGAAGTCCACGTCAGCGGCGTCGAACTCGCGGTCGGTCTCGTCGATGACCTCCATCAGCCCGATGGTCTCCCCGCGGGTCACGAGGGGCAGCATGAGCAGCGTCTTTTGCCCACGCTCCTCGAGGAGCGCCCGTTCTGCCGGGTCGTCGCTCTCGTTCGAGACCCGGATCTGAGCCGGCTGCTGCGTCTCGAGAACGTGACGCGTCACCGGGAAGTCGGCCAGCCGGTACGTCTGCCCACCCTCCTCGGTGATCTCGTCCGTGCCCTCCATGTGCTCGACGAGCATCACGAGCTCGTCCCGGTCTCGCTCCCAGAAGGAAAGCTCAGCGGCGGTCGCGCCGGTGAGCTCCGTCGCCTGGTCCGTGAACGCGCGCAGGACCTCGCTCAGGTCAAGCGTGGACGAGAGCTTGTGCGAGACGTCGAGAAGCGCCTGGAGACGGTTCGCCGGAGCCATTTAGGCACCTATCGGGATCCGCGCCACCTGGCTTGAGCAAGAAACAGGTCTGAATTGCCGAGGTGGGCCGGGCAGGAATCGAACCTGCGACCTTGGGATTAAAAGTCCCCTGCTCTACCAACTGAGCTACCGGCCCTGGTGGACTAAGAGTATCGGTGCGTCCCCGCTATCCTTCGCGAGCCGCCCCCATCGACTAGCGGCCCAGGTCACGGCCCTTTCAAGGCCGGAGCGCGGGTTCGAATCCCGCTGGGGGCACCTGGGCGGTTAGCTCAGCTGGGAGAGCGCCTGCCTTACAAGCAGGAGGTCGCGTGTTCGAGCCACGCACCGCCCATCGAGGAGTCGAGGCGTCGATACAATGCCTCGCTCTGGGGGCGTAGTTCAGCTGGTTAGAACGCCGGCCTGTCACGCCGGAGGTCGCGGGTTCGAGTCCCGTCGCTCCCGTCTCTCAAAAACCCTGCTTACGCGGCCTTTCACCATTTCACACAATACGAGCGGCTTCTGACCTGGGCAGCAGAAGGGCAGCAAACGCCTGATCTCGGTGGTCGCAGAGTCCCTTTCGCAGCCTGCACCCTGCCCGAGGGTCTGCCGCCGGTCGCGACGCGCGTGCCCGCCTGGAAATGGTAATCGCTTCGGAGCGCGCAATCGGGCCTCAGCCCAAGCTTGAAGTCAGCGTAGCCGGCTAAGAGCTCGCGCTGACCTCCGTTCCGGGTTGCCGATTGGCGATTCATCAGCCAAGCTACCGAGCGGCTCTCGAAGAGACTCCGGGAGCGTCGATAGGGGAACGGTGACAGAAGGGGGAATCATGGGAAGGCGAACATTTGGCATCGCCGGCTTCATCGCCGCGGTCGCGCTCGCAGCGTCGGCGCCAGCGTGGGCACATCACGACACCCGCGCAATAGACGGAACGCTCGACGATCAGAATATTCACGCCCTGCACGACTTCTCGCATACGGGCGGCGGCGACGATCACGTGCCGATGAACGTGAACTACGGTTTCACGCTGGTCGGCCACATCGCGCCGGGTGGTGTGCAGACGGGCCGATACAGCGACGTGTGGGCGGACGGGAACTTCGCCTACAACGGGACCTACCAAGAGCCGACCTGCGATCGCTCGGGCGTCTGGGTGACCGACATCTCTGACCCCGCCAGCCCGAAGGTTGCGACGATGATCAAGTCGCCGCCCTCGACACGGGTAAACGACGTCAAGACCATCCGCCTCGACAACCGCTTCTTCAAGGGCACGGTCTTGATCCACTCGCTCGAGCCGTGCGGGATCACGCCCGGCAAGGCTGACCAGAAGGGACAGGGCGGCATCTCGATCTGGGACGTGCGCCGCCCGTACCACCCGACCGTCCTGAAGACGAAGTTTCTCAACTTCCCCGTCCACAACGTCTACCCGTGGACGAACGACGAGGGCCGCACGTTCCTCCTCGTCGTCGACGACGTCGACGCGCTCGACACGCACATCGTCGAGATCACGAAGCCGAACCGTCCGCGGCTGCTCGCGACGACCGGCCTTCCCGATTGGCCGGGTGCGCAGGACGGCCAGTCGGCGGGGATGGGCTCGTTCGGGGCCTCGTTCCTGCACGACGTCTGGGTGAAGAAGATCGGCACGCGCTACATCGCGCTTCTCTCTTACTGGGACGCGGGCTGGATCAAGCTCGACGTCACCGATCCGGCCAACCCGACCTTCGTCGACGACTCGACGTATCCGGATCCCGATCCGGTGACCGGATTCTCGCCGCCGGAGGGCAACGGCCACGCGGGTGCCTTCAACTCGACCGGCTCGATGATCTTCGCCGGGGACGAGGACTTCTCGCCTTACCGAACAACCTTCCGGATCACCACGGGTTTGAACGCCGGCCAGTATCTGGCGGCGGAGGGCGCCTTCACGAAGCCGATCGCCAGCCTCCCCGACCAGTCGATGAACGGCTCGACCACCTACCTCGGGCTCGGCTGCAATCCGAACGACACGAGCCTGCCTCGTGCGGTCGAGGACGGCAATCCGCTCACGGATGAGCTGGCCGTCTTCCAGCGGGGCGTTTGCTTCTTCCAGGACAAGGCGCAGACGGCCGAGAACCTGGGCTACGACGGCTTCGTCGTCTTCAACGACGCCGCCCGCGGCGACGCACTCGTGACGATGGGCGGTTCGGGCGCGACGCCCGTACCACAGCTGCCGGGAATCTTCGTCGGCCACTCGACCGGCCTGAAGATCTTCGGCGTTTCCGACGCAAGCCAACTCACCATCGGCCAGAGCGGTGAGCAAACCGCCACGACGGTCGAGTTCGACGGCTGGGGCTACTTCCACGGGCTCGACACCGGCTCGCTCGCCGAGCTCGGGTATTACGCACCGCAGGAGACGAACAACGCCGCCTACGCGAGCGGCTTCGGCGACCTGACGATGCACAACGTCGAGGGTGACCCGACGAACGCCAACCGTGCGTTCATCTCCTGGTACTCACTTGGCATGCGGGCGATCGAGTACGACCCTGGCTTCTCGATCGCGACGCCCGGCACAATGGCCGGCGTGAACGACTACTACAGCGCCAACTTCAAGGAGGTCGGTCGCTTCATCGCTCCGGACGGCTCCAACTTCTGGGGCGTGCATGTCTACTCGCACCCCAACGGAACGCAGTACGTCCTGGGAGGCGATCGCAACACCGGCCTCTGGATCTTCAAGTACACCGGGGGTAGCTAGAACGTCGTAGCTCTCCCAGGAAGGTGGGCCCGGCCTCGCCGGGCCCACCTTCTTTCCCTTTAGCTCCGTCAGGAGCCGGATCCGCTTTGTCTGACTCCTCGGAAAACAACGGGGGCGTCTGCGGTGGTTGGGCCCTTTGATCGGTTGCCCGGGCCGGTTAGGCGCCGGCCTCGTTCGCGCCCATCGTCGTCAATCGTCGTTTCTCTGGAACAAGCCTGGCACGCCGGAGGTCGCGAGTTCGAGTCCCGTCGCTCCCGTAAAAGACCTGCAAATCGGCATCTTCTGTTGCCTGTCCAGGCGCACACCGCACGGCAACGCCCGATTCCAGTGCACGCGCGTGCCCGCCCGTGCCCGGGTTCACGTACCCGTTTTGTACCTGACAGGAGCCGCACGCCGATCCTGTGGGCGCCTGGTCGAGCGCGTGGGATCTCAGCGAGGAGGTCGCGGTTCGAGTGCGACTGGCTCCCATCAGGGATCAACGGGCTTGCTCGCTTCCTCGTCCCGGTCCGATCCCCGCGAAGAAGATGTCCGTTGGGCGGCCCTTCGCCTGTGGGGGCCGCCAGCGCGAAGGGCGACGCGGAGCTGCCCACGGCCGCGACTGGCGGCTCTGGGACCCAGCTCGGCGTCGAGGGGTTCCGCGCTCGGCTGGCGCCCCGCGTCGCAGGAGCGGTGGCGACCCGGCAGAATCCTGCCGGCTGGGACATCCGCGACCGGGAGGATCTCGATGATGATCACGGAGCGCTCGAAGCGTGTGATTCCCTTCCGTCCGCACGACGCAAAACGGGTCGGCGAGGGTTGCTTCTATCTCGACCTGATCGTTTGGCTGAACGGCGACCGGATCGAGCTCGGCGACCGGGTCGGCTTCAACTATGGCTGTTACGTGAACGGCTACGGCGGCCTCCGGATCGGCGACCGGACGATCGTCGGCCCCTACGCGATGATCCATACGGCCAACCACGAGACGGCCTCGGAACGGCCGATCGTCGACCAGGGCTGGGCGGAGCGGCCCGTCGAAATCGGCGCCGACTGCTGGATCGGGATGGGCGTCTGCATCCTCCCGGGCGCGCGCCTGGGGGACGGGTGCGTCGTCGGCGCGGGGAGCGTCGTCGCCGGCGAGCTCGAGTCGAACTGCATCGCCGTCGGCAACCCCGCGCGCGTGATCAGGAGCCGCTGATGCGCATCCTCTTCCTCCAGCAGCAGCCCTGCATGCGGGCGCTCAAGTATGCGGCCGCGTTGCGCACGGCGTGCCCGTGGATGCGGCTCGGCTTCGCCTACCAGGGCAAGACGCTGAGCGGGTGGTATGGCTCAGGTGACGAGCTCTTCGAGCGCTGGTGGAACCTCGGCTCGGAGCCGATCGAGGGCCTGCGAGCCGCCGGCGAGGAGTTTCGCCCCGACCTCATCCACAGCCACAATCTGCCGGACTCCCTGACCGCGATCGCGCTCGAGCTCTTCGCCGGCCGCGTCCCAGTCGTCCACGACGTCCATGATCTCCAGAGCCTCAGGCGGACGCCCTACGAGGACGGCTTCCCGGAGCCGGACGAGCCGCTGGCGCTCGAGCAACTCGCGATCGAGGAGTGCGCGGCGCTCGTGGCGGTCTCGGAGGAACTCTTGGACGAGATCCACTCCCGCTACCGCGTGACGGCGCCGACGCTCGCGTTCGCGAACTACGCGCTGCGGCGCGACCTGCCGTTGGCATTGCCGCCCGCCGAGCGCCGGAACGGCCACCCCCCGCGCCTCGTCTACGAGGGGACGCTCTCGACGAACGGGGGCCACTACGACCTGCGCGGCATCTTTCGAGCGATCGTGGCCGAAGGCCCGTCCCTGGATGTCTATCCGTCGCGCAACGTGCCCGCGTACGCCGAGCTCGCGGCCGAGCTCCCCGGTTTGCGTATGCACGCGACGCTCCCGCCGCGACGGCTGCTGGCGGCGCTGCCCGGGTACGACTTCGGCTGGGCCGGCTTCAACTCCGCCCTGAACGGAGCGCACCTCGATACATGCCTCCCGAACAAGGTCTACGAGTACGTGGGCTGCGGCCTGCCCGTATTGACACTGGGGCACCGCGCGCTCTCGCGGCTGGTTGGCGACGGCTGCCTCGGCCTGAGCCTCGCCACTCTTGACGATCTCGTCGGGCAGCTATCGGCGGTGAACGTGGTCGAACTCCGCCGCCGCGCCGCCGCCGCGCGCCTCGAGCTCACGGTGGAGGCAAACATCCACCGCCTCGCCGAGCTGTACGACCTCGTCGTCGGCTAGAGGGCAAGGTCCCCTTCAAGAGACTTAGAGCCAGGCCCGCCGTCGAGTCAGCCCTTTGCCTGAGGGGTGCAGAAACTCGTTTGGGGCTTCCAGCGCCCGCGCGCGGTGTCCTCCGGAGGGCGTTCGAGCGTCCGCGAGCCGTACCGGTCGGGGCGCGTAGCCTTCGCCGCTTTAGCGACGAAAGGGTTCCGTGTGATCGTCTTCGTCTATTGGGCGCTGCGCCGGCTCGTCGAGCTGGTCGCGCTCGGGTTCAGGTCGTCGGCCGCGAAGGAGGTCGAGATTGTCATTCTTCGCCACCAGCTGCACGTGCTCAGGCGGCAGGTCGGCCGCCCGCGCCTGCACGACGCCGATCGCGCCTTGCTCGCGGCGCTGAGCGCACGCCTCGTTCGGCCGAGCGCGTCGCTCCTGCTGGTAAGGCCGGAGACGGTGATCGGCTGGCATCGAGCTCTCGTGAGGAGACGCTGGACCTACCGGCGACGATCGCCGGGACGACCGCCGCTTGAGCGGGAGCTGCGTGAAAGTGATCCTGCGCTTAGCGAGGGAGAACCCGCGCTGGGGTTACAGGCGCATCCAGGGCGAGCTCGCCGGGCTCGGCTTGTCGGTGGTCGGCAACCTCGATCCGCAACCTGCTGCGGCGCCAGCGGCTTGGTCCCACGCCGGGGCGTGGCGGGGTGACGTGGCGGGAGTTCCTGCGTGCGCAGGCGGGGAGCATGATCGCCTGCGACTTCTTGACGGTCGACACCGTCTTCCTGCGGCGTTTGTACGTGCTCTTCTTCATCGAGCTGCAGAGCAGACGCGTCTACCTCGCCGGCGTGACGGCGAACCCGGACGGCCGCTGGGCGGCGCAGCAGGCGCGAAACCTCTTCCTGGCGCGGGAGGATCCGACAGCTCCCTGGCGGTTCCTCATCCACGATCGGGACGCGAAGTTTGGCGGTGGCTTCGACGATGTCTTCCGCAGCGAGGGCATCGAGATCATCCGCACCATTCACTTAGAAACGACTTCTAAGACTGACGCGCTTGCGGCAACTGGCTCAGCCCGATCGCCGGGCAGCAAACGGGCAGCAAACGTCCGAAAACGACCCCACGGAGGAATGCGGGATTGCGGTGCTCGACGACCGAGAAGCCGTATGAATAGAGCGATTGCGCGTCAATCGTCGCCGATCGTCGTTTCCGTGGAACAAGCCTGTCACGCCGGAGGTCGCGGGTTCGAGTCCC
>JBDTRS010000027.1:0-18485 GCA_039931575.1 Gaiellaceae bacterium | reverse complement strand
GGGACGCTGGTCGAGGGCCCAGCGCGCATCGCCCGCAGCCGCCTCGAGGTCGCCGGCGAGGAGCCGGGCCTTGAGCACCCCGATCAGCCGCCCCCAGCTCTCGGGCGGAGCGTCGTCCCAGCTCTCGCGGTAGCGCTCCGCGGAGCGCGTGAACCAGCCCGCCGCCTCGGCATCGCGCGACTGCATGAGCCTTGCGAGCCCGGCGCCGCCGGCCGCCATCGCGGCGCGAACGAGTTGCTTCTGGCGCCCGTCCGGCTCGTCGGGCATCCGGGCGAGCGCGTCTGCGTACCGCCCTTCCTCGCGCTCTGCGTGGTCGTCCCACTGCACGGTGTGAGCCTAGCGACGGGGAGTGGTGACAAATCCCTCAGTTAGGGGAGGAGCGACGCCTCTTCTTCGACGACAATTGTCATTGCCGTTGATGCTCCAGGGAGCCCGCCGCCGCAGACGGGCTCCCTTTCCCTTTCAGGAGGACATGGCGATCACTACCGTCTTGAGAACGCGCCTCGAAAGCGAGACAATCCAGCGGCCACAACAACGCTCCACCCGTTCGAGGGTTCACTTGTCAAAGGATTCCGCCGTAAAAGAGGAAAATAGGTGGCGGGAAGCGAACTCCCGCCACCCGAAGGGTCAATGACCGTTAGGAGCTACTAGGACCAAGGAGTGCCGGCGACGAGAGCCGCAAGCGCCCCAAGCCCAGCGCAAAGCGCGATCAGCTTGAGTCTCATGGAGCCGTCCTTTCGTGACCGATTGACAGCTCCTGGGCCCCAGGATTGACAGATGGAGTTTATACCAGGTTTCGGATGCCACGACAAAAGTCAACTCACGTCGACAGCCCCAGGGCGGTAGGCGAGCGCCTGAAGGCCGCGCGCGAGGCCTCGGGCCTCAGCCAGCGGCAGCTTTCCTTCCCGGGATGCTCCCCTGCGTACATCTCCCGCATCGAGTCCGGCGAGCGGATTCCCTCACTCCAACTCCTGCGGGAGCTCGGGCGGCGGCTCGGAGTGTCCGAGGACTATCTCGCGACCGGCGCTGCTGCGGCCGGCGAGCTTGCCGACGCGCTTGTCGAGGCCGAGGTCGCGCTCAGGCTGGGCGATCTTGAAGAGGCGGAGCGCGGCTACACAGCGGCTCTCGAGCAGGGAGGCGGGGACGTCACCCGCGCGGGCGCCCTTGAGGGCCTAGGACAGGTGGCTTTCCGTGCCGGAGACCCGCGGCTCGCGATCGAGCGGTTCGAAGACGCGCTCGCGCTCTATGGCAGCGACGAGTCGACTCATTCCGACCTCGCGGACAGCCTCGGGCGCTCCTACGCGATGGTGGGCGAGCTCGAGTCCGCAATCGGCGTCTTCGAGCGCTGTCTCGAAGCCGCGGAAGGTGCGGGCGACATGATGGCGACGATCCAATTTTCGGTCCTGCTCGGCCACACACTGATCGACAGCGGCAATTTCGGCCGTGCCGAGGAGCTCCTCGGCCGCGCGCTCGCGCTCGGTAAGGATTCCCAGAACCCCAGCGTCCTCGCGCATCTCTACTGGACCCAGTCGCGGCTTCATGCGGAGCGCAACTCACCCGAGACGGCGGCCCGGTACGCGCGGCGCGCACTCGAGGTGCTCCGCCTCACCGAGGACACCTACCGTACGGCTCGAGCTCACCAGCTCCTCGCTCACATCGAGCTCGACCGCGGCAACGCTCACGAGGCGCTCGATCTGCTCGAGGAGGGCTGGCCGCTCCTCGAAGCCAGCGCGAACAGGCTCGAGCGCGCCCAGTACCGGCTCGAGGAAGCACGGGCGCTCGCAAAAGTCGGCCGAAGCGAGGAAGCCGCCGCGCTCGCGATGCAGATCTCCGGCCTGATCGCCGACGCGCATCCAGAGGACGCGGCGCGAAGCTACAGCGTCCTCGCCGGCGTCTTCGGCGACCTCGGCGACCGGGGACGCGCGCGCGAGCTCTACGAACTCGCCGCCGATCTCCTGGAGCCTCGAAACCCGAGCCGCTATCTCATCGACGTGTACTCGCGGCTTGCCGAGCTTGCGGAGGCGGAAGGTCGCAAGGAAGAGGCTTACGAGCTCATGAAAAAGGCCATCGGCATGCAGAAGGCCGTGGCCGAAAAAGCGCCCTCGTAGGACTAAACGCCGGAAACTAAGGTATATTTGCCGTAGCCGCGCGCAACATTCCCGCGCCGGCATCCTCGTTTTATTGGCAGCGCACGACGCGCTGCACCTATGCAAGAAGCTATAGACCAACGGACCCTTCCCGCGGAGGAAGCGGACGGCTTGGCCGCCGCCGCGCGCCGCGCCGAGGCGTGGGCAGGCGAGCCCTTCCTCCGGCCCGACGAGGACCCCCGCGAGGCGCTCGCGGAGGGGCGGGCGCGCCGGCGGGCGCTCGATGACGCCCTGGCCGAGATGGAGGCTGGCCGCCGCGCGCCATCGCCGCCCTGGAAGGTGCGCTACGCCCTCATGCTCGGGCTCGAGCGCGTCCTCACCGACCATCCACCGCGCCTCGCCTCCGGAACCGAGCTCCGGCGCCACCAGATCGACGCCCTAGCGGGGATGCTCACCGAGCTGATCGCGCGTCACGAGCAAGAGCCCGAGAACGGCAACGGAAACGGCCAGCTCCCAGAGGAGCCGGAGGAGGAGGAAGAGCCCGAGGAGGAGGCGGTCGACGAGGAGGACGCCGAGCTCCCGCCGGCTGAAGATCTAGGGGCGGTGCGGCGCTACCGGTTTCGGCACCCGACCGCGTCCGGGAAGACGATCGCCGCGGCCGGCTTCGTGGAGGCGGCCCGCACCATGGGCGTCCTCATCCTCACCCACCGGCGCCTCCTGGTTCAGCAGTTCACGCGTGACCTGACGACCGAGGGCTACAGCGATCGCTTCCGGCCCGCGATCGAGGAGGGCCAAGAGCCGCTGCGCGGCAACCCGATCACCATCCAGACCTATGCGTGGTTCGCGCGCCACGTGAACACCCTCTCGAGGAGCGCGTACCAGCTCGTGATCTGCGACGAGGCGCACACCGCGCTCGGCGAGAAGACGAGCAAGGCGATCAGGAGCTACGCGGAGCCGATCTACATCGGGATGACGGCGACGGAGCAGCTGATCGCGAAGCAGGTCTCAGACGTCTTCCCGGCCTCGGTTGACGACCTGCCGCTCGCGGACGCGGCGCGGCGCGGCCTGATCGCGCCGCTGCGCTGCCTGCGTGTGCCGCCGGCGGCCGCAGTCGCCTCCGTTCCCATCGTCGGCGGCGACTACGACCAGGAGATCCTCGCCCGTGTCCTCGACCACTCCGTCATCAACCAGGCGGCAGCGAGCCTGTATCGCGACCGCTTCGCCGACACGCCGGGAATCGTCTACGCCGCGGGCGTCGAGCATGCCTACAACCTTGCCCGCGAGTTTCGCGCCGCCGGACTCAAGGCTGAGGCGGTGAGCGGCAAGACGCCCCCCGTCAAGCTGGCCGAGACCCTGGCTGCCTACGAGCGGGGCGAGATCCACGTCCTAATAAACGCGATGCTTCTTGCCGAGGGCTGGAACTCCCCGCGCGCGACCGTCTGCATGCATCTTGCGCCGACCGCA
This sequence comes from Gaiellaceae bacterium, assembly GCA_039931575.1. GTDB lineage: Bacteria > Actinomycetota > Thermoleophilia > Gaiellales > Gaiellaceae > DATEOR01. The sequence continues at coordinate 14,934 of JBDTRS010000027.1, read as the reverse complement.
AGCCGTCGCGTGTACCAGCAGCGGATCGGACGGATCATGCGCATGCATCCGCGCAAGGAAGCCGGGATCGTGGTCGACTTCGTCCCGGAAGCCGCCACCCACAACGAGCGCACGGTCACCCTCCACTCGCTCCTCGACTCGGACTTCTACCGGCCCGGCGCGCGCGTCACGCCCGCCCCGCGGCGCAGGATGCAGCGCCGGGCGCGCAGGAAGCTCTCGCCGGCGCCTTGGCTCGTGCCGGTCACACCTGACATCCGCCGGCGCGTTGCGGTGATCACGCGGGAGTGGGAGCGCGTCGCTCCGAGCCGTCTCGCCGACGACGAGCAGCTGCTCTGGGCGAGCATCGCAGGCCGCCAGCTTCGCTTCGAGGAGCGCCAGCACTTCGCCGAGAAGCTCGCCAAGGCCTCGAAGGAGTGCAGAGAGGCGTTCCTCATGAGCTGCGCGGCCGAGAACCCCAACCGCCGCCTGCGCCTCTCCGCCCTGGGGGACCGCGTCGCGGTCATGGTCGACCGCGCCAGCTTCGACGACCTCGTCACCATGGTCACGTCCGTCCCGACCTGGGAGAAGGACCGGGTTCAGGGTGTACGCATCCTCCTCCGCGCGATCGGCGAGGGAAAGGTGGACGCGCCCGACGAGATCCTCTCCCGCTGGACGTGGCGGCTTGCGCGCGCGACCAGAAAGCTCCAGGACCGGCGCGCGGGCTCAGACCTCCCCGAGGCAAAGCGCCTCCTCGGCGCCCTCACGAATTCACGGGGGCACCGCCACGAGGAGAACGCCGCCCGGCTCGTCAACGTTGCGCTCGAACAGCCGATCCACGTCGCCGTCGCCCTCCTCGCCTCCGCAGAGGCCTACACACCGACGGCGCAGCAGTTCGTCGACCGCATGCGCGAGCGCCTGGGGACGATCCAGGAGGTCGCGAACGCTCTGGCCGACAACCTGCCCGCACCGAAGCAGCAGTCGGGCAAATCGCGCCGGCGGCGGCGCAAGAAGAAGCAGCAGCGCTCCGACCAGCAGGGAAACCAGCAGAGGCAGCAGAGGGCGGATCCCGAGCCGCCGAAAGAGCCGGTCGTAGCGCCCGCCGAAGCCTAGCGCGGGCTCACGAGCTCCCCTCTTCCTCCTCCTCTTCCTTCCGGCGGGCCTCGTGCTCGCGAAGGAACCTCGTCAGCTCGGCGGCGAGGGAGTCGCCCGAAGGAACGTCCAACTCGTCCCCGAGCGTGTCGCGCCTCGCCTCGAGCTCGTGGACGTACTGCTCGGTCTCCTCATCCGAGGCGACCGCCTCGCTGACCTGCTGCTCGTACGCGGCGGAGGCGCGCTCGAGATCGGAGAGGTCGAACTCGGTCCCGAGCAGCCCGCCGAGTCGCTCGCAGAGCGCGAGCGCGGCGCGAGGGCTGGGGGCGAGGGACGCGTAGTGGGGAACCGCCGCCCAGAGGCTCGCCGACGGGACTTCGGCTCTTCGGCACGCGTCGTGGACGACCCCCACGATCCCGGTCGGCCCTTCGTAGCGGGAGGAGGCAAGGCCGAGCTCCTCCACGAGCTTCGGGTCGCTCGCCGAGCCGGTCACGGGCGCGGGCCGTGTGTGCGGCACGTCGGCCAGGAGCGCGCCCAGCGTGACGACGAGCTCGACCCCGAGGTCGGTCGCGAGCTCGACGATCTCCTCCCCGAAAGTGCGCCAGCGGAGGTTTGGCTCGATCCCGAGCATGAGCACGGCGTCGCGGTCGATGCCCGGGATCTTTGCGTGGTAGAAGACGGTGTCGGGCCAGTCGATCCGGCGCGTGAGGCCTTCCTCGAGCGCGACATGCGGCCTGGTCGCCTGGAAGTCGTAGAACTCTTCGGGGTCGATGCTGGCGAAGCGCTCGGCGTCCCAGGCCTGGGCAAGGAAGCTCGTTGCGAGGGAGGCACCCTGAGCCCCGTCGTTCCAGCCGCGAAAGGCCCCTATGAGCACAGCGCGGCGCAGGGTCGGGCGTCGCTCCATGCGCAGATGGCCGCCGATGGACCTGAGTCTAAGGCAGTACGGGCCGCGATCTGAGCAAGAGCCTGGCGGCAAGCGCGACGACGCCGACCCAGACCGCGGTCGCGAAGGTCACGTGCAAGAGCACGAGCCGCCACGGCAGGTGCTCGCGCCACTGGATGTCTCCGATCACCATCTGGACGAGCAAGAGCCCGAGCACGCCGCCGCCGAAGAGGAGGTCTCCCCGGTCCTCCCGCCGGCTCCAGAGGAGCGAGGCGACGAGGCCCAGGTAGGAGATGCCGAAGATCGCGGTTGCACCGACGTGGATGTGAAGCGCGTCGGAGAGAAGCCCGAAGCGCTTGATCTCCTCGCCGCCCGAGTGCGGCCCGGCGGCGGTCACCAAAGTTCCCGTTACGACGAGGGCGAGCGCGCTCGGGACGAGGACGACCGCCAGCCAGTTGGCCGCGAGCGGCGGATGCTTGGTCACCCCTCGCGAGAAGTCGTGCGCACCGAGGGCGACGACTACGGCGACCCCGAGAGCGACCAACGAGAGCAGGAAGTGCGCCATGACGATGAGTGGATGGAGCTCGATCAGCACGGTGATCCCGCCGAGGACGCCCTGGAGGAGCACGGTGACGGGCAGAGCCCACGCGGACCACAGGAGCCAGCGGGGGAGGCGGTCGACCCTCGTCGCCGCAATGGCGGCTGCCAGCGTCACCAGGCCGACGACGAAGCCGACGCCGCGATTGCCGTACTCGATGAGCGCGTGGAAGTTCTTCTCCGGCAGGAACGACGAGCCGCAGCGCGGCCAGTTCTCACAGCCGAGCCCGGAGGCGGTGAGGCGAACCGTCGCGCCGGACACGACGATCAGGAAGAGGGCCGCCAGGGCGATGTAGGAGAAGTGGCGAAACGTGGAGGGAGAAACAGTGCCGAGACGCGGGCGCGCCGCGCGGGTCGTGCCGGCTTCCATCAGGCGAGCGCGATCCCGCTGCCCTCTTCGACCCGGCCGATGCGTGCGAGGAAGAGTCCCACCTGCTTGAACGCAGCCTCGAGTGTTGGGCCCTTGGCGGCCGGGAGGGTCACGAGCAGGCCACCGGCCGTCTGGGGGTCGAAGCCGAGTGCCGCGAGCTCCTCGGGGAGGCCGTCGAGCTCAGCCGCACCTCGCACGAACTCACGGTTGCGAAAATCTCCCGCCGTCCGCAGGTCGCGCCGGGCGACCCTGGCGGCGCCGGGCAGCGCGGGCAGTGCCGTCGGATCGAGCGCGATCCGGACCCCGCTCGCCTCCGCGATCTCATGGGCGTGCCCAAAGAGACCGAAGCCCGTGACGTCGGTGACGGCCGACGGCTCGAACGGCCGCAGCGCGTTCGCGGCCCGGTCGTTCAGCTCGGCCATCAGGGAGGTCGCGGCGGCGAGCTCTTCCTCGCCGAGAACCTGCTTGCGAACACCCGTGAGGACGAGCCCCGTACCGAGCGGCTTCGTCAGGTAGACGGCGTCTCCCGGCCGGGCTCCGTTGCTCCGCCAGACGGCGTCGGGATGCACGGTGCCGACGACGGCGAGCCCGTATTTCGGATCGTGGTCCCGGATCGTGTGACCGCCGGCGAGCAGGGCTCCCGCCTCCTCGACCTTGGCGGCCGCCCCGTCGAAGACTGCGCGCACGGTCTCGACCGGCAGCTCCTCGGGAAAGGCTGCCACCGAGAGCGCGAGGAGGGGCCGCCCTCCCATGGCGAAGACGTCGTTCAGCGCGTTGACGGCGGCGATCGCGCCGAAGAGCGCGGGGTCGTCCACCATCGGCGGGAAGAAGTCGGTCGTAAAGACGAGCGCGCGCTCGTCGTCGAGCCGGTAGACGGCGGCGTCGTCCGCCGGCGAGAGCCCGACGAGGAGGTTCTCGGAAGCGGCCGGGCCAAAGCCGGCCAGGAGCTCCTCCAGCCGGCCAGCGGCGTACTTCGCTGCACATCCGCCCCCGGCTTCGAGCCCCGCTAGCCGCCCAGTAGTCTCCACGCGATGGAGGTTACCCCGCGCACGTATGGGTGTCAGAGCACGACCGGGCGCCTCGAGCGCGTGCTCGTGAAACCGCCCGGGCCGGAAGCGTGGGCAGCGTGGCGCACGTATGGCTGGCGCGCCGAGCCGGATCCTGTCGGGCTCCAGGCCGAGCATGAGGCGTTTCGGGCCCTCCTGGCTGACGCCGGCGCCGAGGTCGTGCTCGGACAAACCGGTGGCGTCGCCAATCCCGACGCGATCTACGCCTACGACCCGGCCCTGGTGACGAACGAGGGCGCGATCATGCTCCGGCCTGGGAAGGAAGGCCGCCGCCCCGAGGTCGCCGACATGGCCGTGGACTTCCTGGAAGCCGGGGTGCCCTTGGCAGGAAGGCTCGAACACCCCGCCACGGCCGAAGGAGGCGACACCGTCTGGCTCGACGAGCGCACGCTCCTCGTGGGCCGTGGCTACAGGACGAATGACGACGGTATCCGCGGGTTGCAGGAGCTGGTTCTCGAGGTCGAGGTCGTCGCCTTCGACCTCCCCCACTTTCACGGGGCGGGCGAGGTGCTGCACCTGATGTCCTTCCTGTCGCCGCTCGACGTCGACCTCGCCGTCGTCTACCTGCCGCTGATGCCGGTCAGACTGGTCGAGATCCTCCAGGAGCGGGGAATCGAGCTCGTCGAGGTTCCGGACGAAGAGTTCGCCACGATGGGCCCGAACGTGCTCGCCCTCGGGCCCCGCATCGCGCTCGCCCTCGAAGGGAATGACGAGACCCGGCGGCGCATGGAGGCGGCCGGCGTCGACGTGCGGGTCTACAAGGGCGACGAGATCTCCCGCAAGGGGGACGGCGGCCCGACCTGCCTGACGCGCCCTCTCCTCCGCGCCTAGCTACTAGCGAAGCAGGAAGCCGGTGCCGATCTCGTCGGACTCGTCGAGGACGAACTCGTGCTCGCCGGTCTTGTGCGCGCTGCCCTCGACCTCGGTGATGACCGCCGGCCGCCCGGCCACGTCGGCCTCGCCGACGACTCGCGCCGTGAACTCGGTCCCGACGATGCTCCGATGAAGGAGCTCTGCACCGCGGGCAAGCTCGCCGTCGGCGTCCAGGAGGGCGAGGCGAGCCGAGGTACCGCTCCCGCAGGGGGAGCGGTCGACTTCGCCGTCTGCGAAGACGGTCACGTTGCGCTGGCGTAGTGGCGGCCCGGCTTCCTCGGGCTCGAAGAAGATGACGCCGTAGATGTCGCGCAGCTCGGGCTCGAGCGGATGGACGAACGGACGAGCCGCCTCGAGATCCCGTTTGATCGCGCGCCCGAGCTCGATGAAGCGCGGGAGATTCTCCGGCTCGACCGGGAGCGGCGACTGGAGCGAGGCGTAGAAGGCGCCGCCGAACGCCACGTCGACGTTGAGCCCGGCGGCGTCGAGACCCCGCGCCTCGACAAAGGCAGGGACGTTACGGAAGCGGACGCGGCTGACCTTGCCGCCTTTCACGCTGGCCACCGTCTCGAGCCGGCCCGAAGGGACATCCACCGTGACCTGGGTCTCCGGCTCCGCTGCCTCGAGCCGGCCGGACTCGAGCGCCCAGGTGACGAGGGCGATCATCCCGTGTCCACAGGCCGTGGAGTAGCCGGCGTTGTGGAAGAAGACGACGCCGAGGTCGGCCCCCGCGTCGTCGGGCTCGGTCACGAAGCAGCCGTACATGTCGGCGTGCCCGCGCGGCTCGTTCACGAGCAGCCGCCGCACGTCGTCGAGGCTCGCGAGGGCAAAGCGGCGCTTGTCGAGCACCGTCGCGCCCTCGAGCGGCGCCACGCCGCCGGTAACGATGCGGAACGGCTCGCCCGCGGTGTGGTAGTCGGTCGTCTTGACTCGCAGAAGCTTCACCGGTTTCTGGCGGCTCCGGGCGCACAGGGCTATTCTCGGCGCATGGCCAGCATAGGGGACGTCATGACGGGCGAGGTGGTCGCGGTCGCCCCGGAAGACACACTGGGAGAAGCAGCCGAGCGGATGTCCGAGCAGAGCGTGGGCTCGGCGGTCGTCCTCGACGGTGGCCGCCTGATCGGAATCCTCACCGAGCGGGACCTGCTCAAGGCAGTCGCGGGCCGTGTCCACACGAGCGAGGCGCGCGTGCGCGAATGGATGACGACCGACCCGGTGACCGCGTCCGACACGATGACCGCCGACGAGGCGATCAGGACGATGATCGACAACGGCTTCCGGCACCTGCCCGTCGTCGCGGGGGGCAGAACGATCGGCGTCGTCAGCCTGCGCGAGCTGATGCGCGCCGCGCTGGAGGTGGACTCCTAGCTAGGAGGGTTTGGCGGAACGTCGCTTGAAATAAACCCCGGGTCCGGCGCCCCGCTCTAGAGGAGCTGCGCCGCGATCAGGCCTGCCGCCCCGAACCAGAGCGCGGCGAGAGTTCCGATCAACGGTGCAAGTGGGCGAAGGGAAGGACGGGGTTCCATTGTCGAAAGAAGCTCGGCTCGCGCGCCGCATAACTTCGACGCGAAACCCGGTCATCCTTCCCGTCGCCTAGTGACCATCGAAGAACCCGACCCAGTGACCCTTGCCGAAAAATGCGGCCAGTGTCACCAGCAGAATGAGTAGCTGAACCTGTCGTGTCGTCACGCGATCACCTCCTTTCGCTTAGAAGCGGAAGTCCTGTAGCGCTTCGGCCGCGCGGCGGTACAGGTGCGCCGCCGCACGGTCTTCCCCGCGGCGGACTGCGAGATCGCCCTGGGCGATCCACGCGGCCGCGCGGTGGCTGACCGAGGAGAGCTGCTCGAAGCTCGCCTCTGCCTCCTTGAACATCGTGTCTGCCTCTTCGAGCCGCTCCTGCTCGAGGAGTGCCCGACCGAGCACGAGCTGGGCGTTGCCGATCTCGTCGAGATGGTCGACCCGGCCGCCGAGTAGCTCCAGTGCGTGTCGCGCCTGCTCCTCCGCGAGCTTCGAGTCGCCCGTACGCAGGTGAACCTGGGCAAGCGACGAGACGACGTGGCCGGCATCGGTGTCGTCGCCGACCTCGAGCAGGACGCGATAGGCCTCCGTGAGGTGCCGGATCGCTTCCTGCGGCTTGCCGAGCTGGAAGTTGAGGCCGCCGAGGTTGTTCAAGAGCTTGCCGACGTTCGCCTGGTCGGCGAGCTCCTCGTAGTGCGCCTTGGCGCGCTCGGCGTAGGAGCGAGCAAGCACCCAGTGACCGGTGCGCTCGGCGATCAGAGAAGCTTGGAAGTAGTGGTGGGCGACGGTGCGGCGGTCGTTCAACCCCTCGGCCAGTTCGAGGGCGCGCGCGACGTCTTCGCGCGCAGCCTCCCAGTCGCGCTGGCGCCGGTAGCAGCGAGAGCGCCACCCGAGGGCGTTGGAGCGCAGGCGGTCAGCCGGCAGGCCTGAGCGCTGGGCCAGGTCGAGGGCTTCGCTGAAGAGAGCGGCGGCCGTCGCGGTCGAGGAGAGCTTGTAGCGGCACACGCCGAGGCGGTACAGCACCTCGGCCCGGTCGACGTCGCTGAAGGAGGGCGACTCCGTCAGCGCGCGGGCCTGGTCGAGGAGAGCGATGGCCGCGCGAACGTCCCCGCTCGACATCCGGCCCCACGATTCAGCGAGGAGCGCGCGGAACTCGAGCGCCGGGACGGCAATCGTCTTCAGGTCGGCGCCGAGCTTGTCGAGCTCGTTAACCGCCTCCTGGAACTGATTCGACTCGAGGGCTGCCTCCGCGCGCGCGACGACGCTCTCGACGCGCTCGCGCTCGCTGGAGGAAACACCCGTCTCGAGGAAGGTCGGGTCGACGCCGAGGCGCGCCGAAAGCCATTCCACGGTCTCGCCCGTGGGGCGCGTCTTCCCGCGCTCGATCTGGCTCACGTACTCCTTGGAGAAACGCTCGCCGGCAAGCTCGGTCTGGGTCATCCCCCGCGCGATGCGAAGCTGGCGCACCCGCTCGCCCATGCTGGTGCGCGTGGGGGCGGAAGCGGCGCGGAGGGTGGTGGTCTGTTCGGTCATCTAAGGTGAACTATACGAGGAAAAATTCACTTCACAAGCCTACTTGACTTCTCAGGGCTCTTGGCTATAGTCCGACTACCTCGCACTTCCAGCCGGACGCCAGGCAGAGGGGTGCAGGAGGCGCGCCAGATTCCCGGCGACACCAACCCGGAGGCACCGGCTGGGCCGCAGAGCCGAGGCTTCCGGGTTGTCGCCTGGGATGACACAGAACATGCTTCGAAGCGTCGGCTCTCGGGGCCGCTTCGTCTATCCCTCGAACGGGCAGTGCTTCACTGGTCGTGAAGCGCGGGAGCCAACCACGCGAGGCGGCCGGCGCGAATGGCAGGCCAGCAATCGTGCATGAGACCGTCGAGGACCTCGTCCGCCATCGAAAGCAAGCCGAGCGCGATGAAGACCCATGCCTCGGCGTCGGCATCTCGCTCCGGTGCGATCCCGCCCGCCTCCTGCGAGCGGCGGATCACCGCGGCGACGTAGGCGTGCACCTCCTTCATGTGCTCGCGCATGTAGCGCGCGATCTCGTCGTCCTCGTTCGCTTCGGCGAGCGCCTGCACCCACATCGGCGCGACCAGGGGCCGCTCGGCCTCCGACTCGACGAACGCGCGGCCGATGGCAGCCAGCCAGCGACCGGGTTCCGGCTCGGCGGCGAGGTGCTCCCCCCAGAGCGCCTGAACCCGCCGCCAGCTCTCGTCGAGGCAGGCGAGGTAGAGGTCTCGCTTCGAGGCGAAATGGCGGTACAACACGGGCTCGGTCACGCCGGCCTCGCGGGCGATGTCGGCAGTGGTCGTCCCGCGGAAGCTCCCGCAGGAGAAGAGCCCGCACGCGGCCTCGAGTAGCGAGGCGCGTCGCTCCTCGGCCGGAAGCCTGGTGCGTGGCGTCTCGGTCATGCGGCTTCGGGCACGGCCTGGCCCTCTTCGGCATGACGGAACTTGCGCACCGTCGCGACGGCAACGACGGCGGCCGCGAAGGCAATCACGGCGGCGACCTCGAGCGCGCGCTGGAAGCCCTGGATGAACTCGGCCGGAGCCGCCGGGCTCCCGATCGGGGCGCTGATGTACGACGCAACGATCGCGCCCATGATGGCGATCCCGAGCGAGCCGCCGATTTGGCGCATGCTGTTGAGAACGGCCGAGCCGACGCCCGCCTTGTCGACCGCGACCGATCCCATCGCAGCCGCGGTGGTCGGCGTCATCGAGAGCGCCATCCCGAATCCGCCGAGGACGAGGCCCGGGAAGATGTCCCAGAAGCCCGAGCTCAGGCCGAGGCGGGAGAAGATGAGGAGCGAGCTCCCGACGAGCACCAGGCCCGACCCCATCAGCCAGCGCGCGCCGATCCGGTCCGTGAGCCGGCCGGCCACCGGCGCGACGAGGATGATCAGCACCGTCATCGGGAGGAATGACGCTCCCGCCTTCGTCGCCGAGTAGCCGAGGATGTTCTGCATGTAGAGGGAGACGAAGAAGAAGACGCCGAACATCGCCAGCGCGACGAGCATCATGGTCAGGTTCGCCCCCGCGAAGGTCGGATTCTTGAAGAGCGAGAGGTCGAGCATCGGGATTCGCTGGCGCAGCTCGAGCAACACGAAGGCGGTCAGCGCGACGACCGAGAGAGCGAAGAGCCCGAGGATCCGGCCGGAGGTCCAGCCGTAGGTGTTTGCCTCGATGAGCCCGTAGGTGAGGGCGAAGAGCCCGATCCCGGACGTGAGGAGGCCGGGCAGGTCGAGCCGCTGCTCGGCGGAGGTGTCCCGCGACTCCTTGATCACGAGCTGCGCGACCACGATCGCCAGGATCCCGACGGGCACGTTGATGAAGAAGATCCAGCTCCAGTCGATCTGCTCAGTGACGACACCGCCGAGGAGCGGGCCGATCGCGAGCGCGAGCGCCGAGACGCCGGCCCAGATCCCGATTGCCATCCCGCGCTGGCGAGCAGGAAACGTCGCTGTGATGATCGAGAGCGTCGCCGGGTTCATGAGGGCGGCGCCCGCTCCCTGGGCGACGCGCGCGCCGATGAGGATGCCGGCATTCGGCGCCAGACCGCAGGCAAGCGAGGACGCGGTGAAGAGCGCAAGCCCGATCACGAAGATGAAGCGCCGGCCGAAGAGATCCGCGAGCTTGCCGCCCGTGAGCATGAGGACGGCGAACGTGAGGGCGTACCCGTTCACGATCCACTCGAGCTCGGAGAGGCCGATCTTGAGGTCGCGCTGGATCGAGGGGAGCGCGACGTTCACGATCGTGTTGTCGAGCATGATCATGAAGAGCCCGAACGCGACCGCTCCGAGCGTCCACCATTTCCGATTCTCCGGCGCGAAGATCTTCGCCCTCATTCGTCCCTCCTGGAGAAGTTAGTGGCAACTAATCTAGCAGCGCCACCGGGCCCTCGGCCAGGCTCTCCGTAGACTTGCGCGCGATGACCGAGGTCGTTTGGCGCCCGGACGAGGACGTGCTTGCGCGCGCGAACGTCGTCCGCCTAATGCACGCGCACGGGCACGACGACTACTGGGAGCTCGTGCGCCGGTCGCAGGAGGAGCCGGAGTGGTTCTGGCCGGCGGCGATCGCGGACATGGGCCTCGACTTCTCCCGGCCCTGGAACGACGTGGTCGACCTCTCTCGCGGGCCGGAATGGGCGACCTGGTTCGTCGGCGGCAAGCTCTCGCTCGCCTGGAACTGCGTCCACCGCTGGGGCGAGCGTGAGCCCGAGCGGGTGGGCGCGGTCGGGCTCGGCGAGGACGGCTCCCGCTGGGAGTACACCTTCGCCGAGCTCTCCGACCAGGTCACCCGCCTCGCGGAGGGGCTTGTTGCCCTCGGAGTCGAGCCGGGCGACCGGGTGGGGATCTACATGCCGATGTGCCCCGAGGTCGCCGTGGCCTCCCACGCCTGCGCCCACGTGGGCGCGGTCCAGGTCCCGATCTTCTCCGGCTTCGCCGCGCCGGCCGTCGCCCAGCGCTTGCAGGACTCCGAAGCGAAGGTCGTGCTCACCGCCGACCGCTCACTTCGGCGCGGCAAGTGGCTGGACATGGGCACGACCGTCGAGGAAGCCGCGCATGAGGCGCCGTCGGTCGAGCACGTGGTCACCTGGCAGCGCGAGGACCGTGCCTGGGAGGGCGTGACCCTCGGGCCGGGAACGCTGGCGCCCCTCGAAGTCGACTCCGAGCACCCCTATCTCCTCACCTACACCTCCGGAACGACCGGAAAGCCCAAGGGCGTCGTCCACGTCCAGGGCGGCTTCCTCGTCTCGATCGCGCGCGAGGTCGCCTACCAGGCCGACGCGCACACGGACGACGTCATCCACTTCGCCACGGACATGGGCTGGATCATGGGCCCGTGGAAGGTCGTCGGCGGCGGCGCGCTCGGCGCCAAGCTCGTCTTCGCCGAGGGAGCTCCCGACTGGCCCGCGGACCGCCTCTGGAAGACCGTCGAGTCCGAAGGAGTGACGATCCTCGGCTGCTCGCCCACCCTCATTCGCGCGCTCATGCAGCACGGCGACCCCGAAGCCGACCTGTCCTCGCTCCGGGTGATCGTCACGACCGGCGAGACCTGGAACCCGGGTCCCTACCAGTGGCTCTTCGATCAGGTCGGCGGCGGGCGCTGCCCCATCATCAACTGCTCGGGCGGGACGGAGGTGGGGGCCTGCTTTCTCTCGCCCACCCCCGCCATCCCGATCAAGGCCTGCTCGCTCGGAGGCCCCGCACTGGGAATGGACATGGACGTCGTCGACGGGGAGGGAAAGTCCCTCGTCGGCAGCGGCGAGGTCGGCGAGCTTGTCTGCCGCAAGCCCTTTCCCGGCATGACCCGCGGGTTCTGGCGCGATCCGGAGCGCTACCTCGACACGTACTGGCGCCGCTTCCCCGGAGTCTGGGTGCACGGCGACTGGGCCTCCGTCGACGCTGACGGCTACTGGTTCCTGCACGGCCGCTCCGACGACACGCTCAACATCGCGGGGAAGCGGATCGGACCCGCGGAGATCGAGTCCGCCGTCATAGCGCACCCCGCAGTCGCCGAGGCCGCGGCCGTGGGCGTGCCGCACGAGGTCAAGGGCGAGGTCGCTTGGGTCTTCTGCGTCCCCGCGGCCGGCTACCAGGAGAGCGATGAGCTGGCGGCCGAGGTCGCGGAGTGCGCTGCGGGCGAGCTCGGGCGCGCGTTCAAGCCGGACCGCGTCATATTCGTCTCCGCGCTCCCGAAGACCCGGAGCGCGAAGATCGTCCGGCGCGCCGTCCGGGCGAAGGCGCTCGGCAAGGATCCCGGCGACCTCTCGTCGGTCGAGAACCCCGAGGCGTTGGAGGACATTGCTCGCGCCGTTTGAGTACGAGGGCACCCCGACCCGCGGCTATCTCGACACCGCGACCTATGGGCTGCCGCCGCACGCCGCGCTCGCCGCGCTCGAAGAGGCTGCCGCCGGCTGGCGCGGCCGAGGGTCGTGGCTTGCCTGGGAGGAGGACGGCGAAGCCTGCCGCGAGCTCTTCGCCGGGCTCGTGGGAGCGCAGGCGGCCGACATCGCGCTCGTCCCGGCGGTCTCCGTGGCCACAGGCATCGTGGCCGCGAGCCTGCCGGCGCAGCCCGGCGACAACGTCGTTCTCTACGAGCGCGACTTCGACTCGGTGCTCCTGCCCTGGCGGTCGCTCGAGGCGCGCGGAGTCGAGCTTCGGCTCCTTCCCCTCGAGCAGCTCGCCGACGGGATCGACGAGCGAACCGCTCTCGTCGCCGTCAGCGTCGTCCAGTCCTCGGACGGGCGGGTGGCCGACCTCGAGGCGATCAAGGCCACCGGAGCTCGCCTCTTCCTCGACGCCACGCAAGCCGTCGGAGGCTTCCGAGTCGACGTCACCGGCGTCGATTACCTGGTCGCGCACGGCTACAAGTGGCTGCTCTCGCCGCGTGGCCTCGGCTACTTCTACGTGCGCCCGGAGCGGCTCGAGGAGATCACACCTTGGCTCGCGGGCTGGAAGGCGCGCGCGCATCCGTACGAGGACTTCTACGGCGGGCCCGATCTTGCGAGCGATGCGCACCGCCTCGACGTCTCGATCGCCTGGTTCTCCGCCGCGGGCGGGCGCCAGAGCCTCGGCCTCGTGGCAGACCTTGGGATCGAGGCGATCGCTGCGCACAACCTGGCTCTGGCGCGCTCGTTCGCAGCCAGGCTCGGAGCACCGGAGCCGGAGTCCCCGATCGTCCGGGTGCAGGTCGAAGACGCCGAGGCGGCGGTCGAGCGGCTGCGCCTGGCGGGTGTCGCCTGCTCGGCCCGGGCGGGCTCGATTCGGTTTGCCTTCCATCTCTACAACGACGAGGCCGACGTCGAGCTCGCGCTCGAGGCCCTCGCTCCCTCGCAGGTTTTCGACGCAGAGGCGTAAACCGCTACCATTCATGTAGATGCGACTCGCGCTCGCGCAGATGAACACCGTCGTCGGCGATCTGGCGGGGAATCGCGCGCGCATCCTCGAGCGGCTGGAGGAGGCCCGGTCGGCAGGTGCCGAGCTCGTCCTCTTCCCGGAGCTCGCAGTCACCGGCTACCCGCCCGAAGACCTTCTCCTGAGGCCGGGTTTCCTCCGTGCCGCGGCGGAGTCGCTCGCGAGCATCGCTCTCGAGACGAGGGGGATCGCGGCGCTCGTCGGCACGCCGCACCTGGATCGCGACCTCTTCAACGCGTGCGCCGTCTGCGTCGACGGGGAGGTGAAGGCGTTCTACCGCAAGCAGTTCCTCCCCAACTACGGGGTCTTCGACGAGGATCGCTACTTCCAGCCCGGTCGCGAGCTCGTGCTCCTGCGCTGCGGTGAGACCCTCGTCGGCCCCACGGTGTGCGAGGACATCTGGCAGCCCGGCCCACCCGCGACCGACCTCGCCCTCGCCGGCGCGCACGTGGTCGCGAACATCTCCGCCTCGCCGTTCCACCTCGGCAAGGGTGAGGAGCGGGAGGAAATGCTGGCCACCCGGGCCCGCGACAACTCCTGCTGGATCGCGTTCGTGAATGCGGTCGGGGCCCAGGACGAGCTCATCTTCGACGGGCACAGCCTCGTCCTCGACGAGGCGGGGCGCATCGTGGCGCGCGCGCCGGCCTTCGAGGAGGCACTCCTCGTCGTCGACGTCGATGCGAATACGGCGGTCAGCCGCCGCCTTCGCGACGCCCGCCGCCGAGCGCTCGCGCGGGCGAGGCGCGAGCTCCCGAACCCTCCGGTCGTCGACATTCCCGAGCGCCGCGAGCCCGTTGCCGCTCCGACGCGCCCCGAGATCGCTCCCCTCCTCGACGAGCTCGAGCAGATGCGCCGGGCGCTCGAGCTCGGCCTCAAGGACTACGTCGCCAAGAACGGCTTCACGGACGTCGTCCTCGGCATCTCCGGTGGAATCGACTCCGCGCTCACGGCTGCGCTGGCCGCGGAGGCTCTCGGGCCGAAGCGCGTCCACTGCGTCTCGATGCCGTCGCGCTACAGCTCCGAGGAGACGCGCTCGGACGCCAGGCGCGTAGCCGAGAGCCTGGGCGCCGACTACATCGAGATGCCGATCGAGACGATCGTGGAGGCGGTCACCGCAGCGCTCGCCGGGGCGTTCCAGGGCACGGAGCCCGGCGTCGCGGAGGAGAACGTGCAGGCGCGCGCCCGCGGGCTGCTGGTGATGGCGCTCTCGAACAAGTTCGGTTGGCTGGCGCTCGCGACCGGAAACAAGAGCGAGCTCTCGGTCGGCTACGCGACGCTCTATGGCGACATGGCGGGAGGCTTCGCGCTCCTGAAGGACGTCTACAAGACGGACGTGTTCCGCCTGGCGCGCCACCTGAACGAGCGCGCCGGCCGCGAGCTCATCCCCGAATCGGTCCTCGACCGCGCGCCGAGTGCCGAGCTGCGGGCCAACCAGCTCGACGCGGACTCGCTCCCTCCGTACCCCGAGCTCGACCGGGTCCTGCAGGCCTACGTCGAGCTCGACTCCTCACGCGAGGAGCTCGCCTCCGACGGCTTCGACCCCGGCGTCGTCGAGCGCGCCGTGGCGCTCATCGACCGCGCGGAGTACAAGCGCCGCCAGGCCCCGCCGGGGGTCAAGCTCCGCCCGAAGGCCTTC
>JBDTRS010000026.1:0-18489 GCA_039931575.1 Gaiellaceae bacterium | reverse complement strand
CTGGTTCGCCAGGTTCCTCACGCACGGAGCTTCATCGGCGGGGTGGAGCACCTTTTTACGGTGGCCGCGAGGGAACTCATCGGAAACGCAGCCCGAGGCGGAGACCTCGCCTGGGTGCGGCTCGCCGTGTCCTCGGGCAGGATCCAGTCCGCCACGGGCGCAGGGCCGGGAATGGACGAGCTCTGCCGGTCGGTGACCGGTCTGTCGACACTGGCGGCGGCGGCGGTCCCGGGCGACCAGCTCGCCGCCGATGCTCTGCACGACGCACTCGGCCCCGTCGTGTCCGCGCGGCCCACCGCCGAGAGGGTTGCGGTGGCGATGAGCGGCGGCGTCGACAGCGCGGTCGCGCTCCTTCGTGCCCGCGACACCGGCCACGAGCCGGTCGGGGTCACGCTCCGGCTCTGGACCGACCCCGAGGGGAAGGCTTCCGAGCGCGTCTGCTGCTCCCCGGAAGCGGTGATCGCCGCTCGCGAGACCTGCCACCGTCTCGGTTTCCCGCACGTGACCCTCGACCTGAGAGAGCCGTTTCGCAAGGCCGTCGTCGCCCCGTTCGTGCGGGGCTACGCCCGCGGGGAGACACCCAACCCCTGCGTCCGCTGCAACGGTGGATTCCGCTTCGCCTCCCTGCTCGCGTTTGCACGAAGAGTCGGGGCCGGGAGGCTCGTGACCGGTCATTACGCCCGCACCGCGGAGCATCGCGGGCGTCTGCTCCTGGCGCGCGCTGCGGACGCGGACAAGGACCAGTCGTACATGCTCGCCCGCCTCGACCCGCGCCGGCTCGACCGGATCTGGTTTCCGCTGGGGGAGCAGGGCAAGGACGCGACGCGCGCGGAGGCCCGGGCGGCCGGTCTCGACTCCGCGGAGCGGCCGGAGAGCCAGGAGGCCTGCTTCCTGGCCGGCGACGACTACCGGGAGTTCCTCGGCCGGCGCGGGCTCGAGCCGCGGGACGGCCCCGTCCTCGACGAGCAGGTCGTCGAGCTCGGCCGTCACGCGGGGTTCTGGCGCTTCACGACGGGGCAGCGCCGGGGGCTGGGCATCTCCACCGGGGAGCCGGTCTATACCCTCAGGACCGAGCCGCGGACGAACGCCGTCGTCGTAGGCCCGCGGGAGGCGCTCGCCCGCCGGCAGGTCGTTGCGCGGACAGGCCGCCTCTTTGTTCCTGTGGAGCGGGTGGAGGCGAAGCTGCGCTATCGATCTCCAGCAGCGGCTGCCAGTGTCGAGACGGCGGGGAGGGGATTCAGGCTCGCGCTCGACGATCCGGCCTACGGGGTCGCGATCGGCCAGGCGGCCGTCCTCTACGAGGGCGACGCTGTCGTGGGCGCGGGCCTCATCTCGGCGACAGCTTGATCTAGGATCACCCCCTTGCCCCTCGCCGACTCGAGCACCATCGACGTCCTCTGGATCGCGCTCAGCGCGTTCCTCGTCCTCGTCGGGCTGGGACTCGCGTTCGTTCTCTTCCGCGTAGGCGGAACCGTTGGGCGGCTTTCTTCGTTCATCCAAGGGCTGGAAAAAGAAGTCCTCCCTGTGATCAACAAGGCCGGAGGAACAGTCGATCGCGTGAATGCTCAGCTCGACAAGGTTGACCGCGTCACCGACAGCGCCGTCGACGCCGCCGATAGCGTCGACACGGCCGTTCGGGCCATCTCCGTTGCCATCACCCGGCCGGTGGAGAAGATTTCAGGCCTGGCCGAGGGCCTCTCGCACGGCATCGCCGCGCTGCGCGTCAGGCGCAGCCCGCGGGAGGCATTCGCGGCCGCCCGGACGGCCGCTGCCCGGCGCGAGCAGGAGATCGCGGACGAGCTCGAGCACGGCGCGCCGGGGCCGTGACCACGAACATCGAGCTGCGCATACCGAATGAGAAGCCCTACCACGGCGTCGCGCGCCTGGTAGTCGGCGGTCTCGCCGCGCGTCTCGCGCTCTCCTTCGAGACCCTGGAGGACCTGCAGCTGGCGCTCGCGAGCGTCCTCGAGGCCGACGGCTACGCCGCCGGCGACGAGATTTGCGTGGCGCTCGATGTCACCGACGACCGCATCCAGATGTCCATCGGGCCGCTGCGCGGGGACACCGTGCGCGCGGATCTCGACGCAGCGGGCGAAGAGACGATCGGCCTGGGGCGGCTGCTGGGCACGCTCGTCGAGAACGTCGAGGTCGAAAAGCGGGAGGACGGCGACTGGCTCCGCTTCACGAAGGCAGTTCGCGGACTCGAGCCGATCGAGGACCATGCCTGAGGAGCAGAGCGGCCGAGAGCTTCTCCGCCGCTATCACGAGCATGGGGACACGGAGGCCCGAGAGCGCCTGATCGAGCAGTATCTCCCGCTCGTCCGCTCCCTCGCCCGGCGCTACTCGTATCGCGGCGAGCAGCTGGAGGATCTCGTCCAGGTCGGCTGCATCGGGCTCATCAAGGCGATCGATCGCTTCGACGTCGACCGCGGAGTCGAGCTCACGACCTACGCGACGCCGAACATCATCGGCGAGATCAAGCGGCACTTCCGCGACAAGGGCTGGGCGATCCGCGTTCCGCGCGGGCTCCAGGAGCTGAACGTCCGCCTCTCGCACCTTCTCGAAGAGCTCACCGTCCAGCTCGAGCGCTCGCCCACGATCCCCGAGCTCGCCAAGGCCGCCGGCGTCGACGAGGAAGAGGTGCTCGAAGCGCTGGAGAGCGGCCAGGCGTACGCGACCCTTTCACTCTCCGCGCCGGCCGGCGGTGACGACGACTCCGATCTCGATCCGCTCGAGTCGCTGGGGACGATCGAGCACGAATACGAGGTGAGCGAGAACCGCGCCGTGCTCGCACCGGGCCTTAAGGTCCTGGACGAACGAGAGCGGCGGATCTTGCACCTCCGCTTCTTCGAGGGGCTGACGCAGTCCCAGATCGCACAGCAGGTCGGTATCTCGCAGATGCACGTCTCGCGCTTGATCCGCCGTTCGCTCGAGAAGATCCGCGACGAGATCGCGCCGGAGCCAGAGCCGCGCAGGCGGGCCTCCGAGAGCCGCCGGTAACGGCCTCTACAATCGGCGGCATGCGTACCTCCGCGGAGCTACGGGAGGGCTTCCTCGCCTACTTCGAGTCGAAGGGCCACCTGCGGCTGCCGTCGGGGTCGCTCGTGCCGGACACCTACGACCCGTCCGTTCTCCTGACGACCGCCGGGATGCAGCCGCTAAAGCCCTATTTCCTTGGTGTCAAAGACCCTCCAGCGAGGCGTCTCGCCACCGTGCAGAAGTGCTTCCGGACAACCGACATCGACGAGGTCGGCTTGACGGCTCGGCACCTGACCTTCTTCGAGATGCTCGGCAACTTCTCGATCGGCGACTACTTCAAGGACGGAGCAATCGATCTTGCCTGGGAGTTCGTGACCGAGCACATGCGCCTGCCGACGGAAGCTTTGTGGGCGACGGTCTTCGCGGGCGATCCCGAGCTCGGACTCGGCCGGGACGAGGTTGCTGTGGCCGGCTGGGAGCGGGTCGGGATCCCGGCCGACCGGATCACCGACTTGCCACGTTCCGAGAACTTCTGGCAAGCAGGGCCGACCGGCCCGTGCGGCCCGTGTTCCGAGGTCTATCTCGACCGCGGACCCGAGCACGGCTGCGTCCGGCCCGACTGCGCTCCCGGCTGCGACTGCGATCGCTTCCTCGAGGTCTGGAACCTGGTCTTCATGGAGTTCGACCTGCACGAGGACGGAAGGCTGACGCCGTTGCCGGCCCAGAACATCGACACCGGTCTCGGTGTCGAGCGAGGGGCAGCAGTTCTCCAGGGTGTTCATTCCGTCTTCGAGACAGATGTCTTCCAGCCGCTCATGGACTGGATCGCGACCGAGACAGGCACGCGCTACGGCGAGTCCGATGACGTCACGAAGGCCCACCGCGTGGTCGCCGACCACGGCCGAGCGATGACGTTTCTCGTCGCGGACGGGGTCACGCCGTCCAACGAGGGCCGTGGTTACGTCCTCCGCCGCGTGATCCGGCGCGCGATCGTCCACGGGCGCAACATCGGGCTCGAGAGCTTCCTGCCCAAGCTCGCGGGCGTGGTCGTCGACCAGATGGGCGGCGTCTACCCGGAACTCGTCGAGCATCGGAGCGAGATCGAGGGTGTCCTCTCGGCGGAGGAAGAGCGGTTTGCGCAGACGCTCGAGCGCGGCCTGCGCCTCGTCGAGGAGGTCGCGACGGGGGACGGAATCACCGGCGAAGACGCGTTCAAGCTCCACGACACGTTCGGCTTCCCGCTTGAGCTCACGCGCGAGCTGGCCCGCGAGCGGGGGCTGCCGGTGGACGAGGATCGCTTCGCCGAGCTCATGGCCGAGCAGCGCGAGCGCTCGCGGAGCGCCGCCGCATTCGAGCCCGAGATCCGCATCGGCGGGGAGGCGCACACCGACTTCGTCGGCTACGCGAAGACCGAGGTGCTGACCGCGATCGCAGCGGTGAAGCCACTCGAAGACGGGCTCTTCCAGGCGAAGCTGCACGAGTCGCCCTTCTACCCCGAGGGCGGAGGGCAGGTGTCCGACGCAGGCTGGATCGAGCGCGAGGACGGCGCGCGCGCAGAGCTCGTCAAGGCGACGAGCCTCGGCGACGACCAGGTGCTCACGTTCAGGGGCGAGGGGTTTGCCGCCGGCGAGCGGGTCAAGGCCGTCGTCCCGTGGAAGATCCGTTTTCCGACGATGGCGAACCACACCGCCACGCACCTCCTGCACAAGGCGCTCCAGGAGGTTCTCGGCGACCACGTCCGCCAGGCCGGGTCTGCGGTCAGGCCCGACAAGCTTCGGTTCGACTTCAGCCACGGTCAGGCGCTGACGGGCGAGGAGCGAGAGCGGGTCGAGCGGCTCGTGAACGAGCGGATCTTCGAGAACCTGCCCGTGCATGCCTTCCTGACGCCGATCGAGGAGGCGCGCAACCTCGGTGCGATGATGCTCTTCGGAGAGAAGTACGGCGACATCGTCCGCGTGGTCGAGATCCCAGGTTTTTCCAGGGAGCTTTGCGGCGGCACACACGTCCGCTCGACGGCGGAGATCGGCGCGTTCGCGATCCTGTCCGAAGGCTCCGTCGGCTCAGGTGTCCGCCGCATCGAGGCGGTCACCTCAGGTGAGGCCTACGCCTACCTCCGCGGCAAGGCGGCGGAGCGGGACGAGCTCGAAGCCGAGCTCGAGCGGGCTCGCAAGGAGCCGAAGCGAGCGCCCGAGGCGACCTCGGAGCCGGAAGTCGTGGCCGAGCGACACAATCACGCGGGCGGCGTCGAGGTGATCGTCATCGAGCTCGCCTCCTCGAACCCCGAGGACATGCTCGCGCTCTCCGATCGGTTGAAGCAGCAGCACGCACCTGCGGCGATCGTCCTCGGCGCCCGTGAGGACGGGCGCGTCCATCTGGTTGTCAACCTCGACCGCTCTCTCGAGGAGCGGGGACTCGACGCCGTCAAGGTGGTGCGCGACGCGGCGGCTCTCATCGGCGGAGGGGGCGGTGGCCGGGCCACCATGGCGCGCGCGGGCGGGCGCGACCCGGAGAAACTGGCAGAGGCGCTGGCGCAGGCCGAGAAGTCGCTCCTCGACGCACTCTCTTAGAGGCCGTCTCAAAATGACGACCTGAACCGCCGGAACGCACTGGAAGCGCCCGAGGCTGCGTCCTCGGTCGCGCGCGTATTGACTAATACGCGCGCTCCCTGCGTCCTGGCCTCGCACCTCCCATCGCATTTCGGCGGCGAGGCCACATTCTGAAACGACCTCGCGGGGTTCACCTCTCGCGCGAGACGCGGTAGATTCAGCCTCCGTTTTCGAACCTCCCGGAGGACATACGTTGGCTTCCCGCAACAAACGGATGGGGCGCAACGAGGCGCTGTTCCGCGAGATCAACGAGTACATAGCCGATGTCTCGCGTGCGCTCCCGGCGAGCGAAGAGTTCGAGATCCTCTGCGAGTGCGCCCGGCTCAACTGCGTCGAGAAGATTGGGATCACGAAGGATGCCTATGCCACGGCGAGAGCCGGCGGCGACACCTTCATCGTCTTGCCGGGACATCACCTCCCCGAGGTCGAGAGGGTTGTCGGCGAGGTGAACGGGTCTCTGCTCGTCGAGAAGATGGGTGAGGCGCGTGCCGGCGTCGACCAGGTCGAGGAGGGCGAGCAGGCCTCCGGCGGCCACGGCCGTTAGGCCGCAGGCCTGACTGGGTATTGGGCGATGCGGCCGGCAGGGCGCGCGACCCGGCGCGCCAAGGCCTGACCGGAGACTAGAATCGCGCCTCGGTGAAGGTGCTCGCCCTGGACTACGGGTCCGCGCGGACCGGCGTGGCCGTGTCGGATCCGACCGGGACGGTCGCGCGCCCGCTCGGCATCGTCGAAAGGGCTTCGAGCGAAGCGGGCATCCAGCAAGTGCTCGAGCTCGCCCGCAGTGAAGCCGTCGAGCGCATCGTCGTCGGCCTGCCGGTCACGCTGCGGGGGGAGCACGGGGCGCAGGCCCAGGAGACCGAGCGCTTCGTGAGCGTGCTTCGGGCCGCGACCGAGCTCCCGGTCGAAAGCTTCGACGAGCGCTTCACGACCAAGCTCGCCCAGGCGACCCCGGCCGAGGCCGCCGAAGATGCGGTCGCCGCGGCGCATCTCCTTACGACCTATCTGGAATGGAAGAGCGCCCCCCGCAGATAAGGCGGCATCGCTCCGCCTCGCCGGCGGCGCGGGCTCTCGCCGCTCTCGGAGGGCTCATCCTCGGGATCGGCGTCCTCGCTGCGATCGCTTTCGCCATCGTGGGGAGGGGTGGCGGGAGCGACGCGGTCTCGACCCAGCCGCCGACGGGGACCGGCACTCCAGCGAAGCCCGTGCTCAAGATCGTCTTCCCCGAGGGCTTCACCCGCGCCGAGATGGCCGACCGGATCACCGCAGTGAACAAGATCGCCGAGGACAAGCGGAACATCACCCCGAAACTTTCGGCGAACGCGTACATGCGGCTGACCAAGAGCACGAAGCCGCCGGCCGGCTTTCCACGCGACGTTCCGCACCTCGAGGGCTTCCTCTTTCCGGCGACATACGAGTTCACGGAGGACACGACGACGAAAGACCTCGTCCGGGACCAGCTCGTGGCCTTCGAGCGCGCGTGGAAGCAGCTCGACCTCAAGTACGCCAAGTCGAAGAACCTCACGCCGTACGACGTCCTCATCATCGCTTCGATGGTCGAGAAGGAGGTGCTCGTGCCCAAGGAGCGGCCCCTCGTCGCGGCCGTCATCTACAACCGCCTCAAGGTCGGGTTTCCCCTTGGGATCGACGCGACCGTCCGCTACGGGTTCGGCATCCCGCCTACGGAGCCGATCCTCGCGAGCCAGCTGGAGTCGGACAACCCGTACAACACACGCAAGGTCCCGGGGCTCACGCCCACGCCGATCGCAAACCCGGGGCTCGCCTCCCTGCAGGCGGCGGCGCATCCAGCGAAGGTCGACTTCCTGTTCTTCGTGCGCAAGGCCGACTGCAAGAGCCACTTCTTCACGGCCAGCCAGCAGGAGTTCGACAACTACCCGCGCGGCGGCTTGAACTGCGGATGAGCGTGACCGGGGAAACGCGGCTCGTCGGCCTGATCGGCAGCCCGGTCTCGCACTCGCTCTCGCCCCGGATGCAAAACGCCGGCTTCGCGGCGCTGGCGCTCGACTGGGCGTACGTTCCGCTCCCCGTCGAACGCGACCGGCTCGAGGACGCCGTCGCGGGCCTCGCCGCCCTCGGGTTCGCAGGGGCCAACGTCACCATCCCTTACAAGACGGCGGTCCTTGGATTCTGCGACGAGCTGGATCCGGTGGCAGAGAGGGCAGGCTCGGTCAACACGCTCGTCGTGGCAAAGGGCCGGATCGTCGCCTCGAGCACGGACGGTCCGGCAGTCGTCGGGCTCGTCGAGGCCGCCGGCGCGCGCGTCCTCGTGCTCGGTGCGGGAGGCGGAGCGCAGGCCGTCGCGACCGCGCTCGCCGACGCGGGCGCCGAGTCGATCACGATCGCCGCGCGGGATGCGGAGCGGGCGCACGCGCTCGAGGTGCGGCTGCGGACGCTCTTCCCCGAGCGGGAGATCCGATCGGAGACCGACTGGCCCCCGCCCGCAGGGGACTCGACGCTCATCGTCAACGCCACGCCCGTGCTCGACGAGGCGCCCGTGCAGCCCGCGCCCGGCCACCAGGTCGTCGACCTCTCGTACCGCCCGGACAGCGAGGACACGGCGCTCGTTCTCGCGGCCCGCAAGGCCGGCTGCGACCGCGTGGTCGACGGGCTCGAAGTGCTGCTCGCGCAGGGCACGGCATCGTTCGAGCGCTGGACCGGCCTCCAGGCGCCGGTCGACGTCATGCGGGCGGCACTCGGGCGCTGACCGAGCGGCCGATTTTTCCCTACGACGATCGCCCTAGGGCGGGTCGGGGAAATCCAGCAGCGTCGAAAGTTCACCTCGGGGGACTTGAACCTGGAGTCCGTAGGCGTTAGAACTGCGTCGGGGGCGCAGGCGAGGAACAGGGAGAGGTATGGCTGGGCAGATTCTCGTAGTGGACGACGACCTCTGGTGTCGGACACTCGTTACAAGCGTGCTGGCCGAGGCCGGCTACGCCACCGTCGCGGCGGAATCCGCTGAGGAAGCGCTTGCGAGCGCTGACGGCGCGGCGCCGGCGCTGGTCGTTCTCGACGTGAACATGCCGGGGGTGTCGGGCTACGAGGTGTGCCGGCGCCTGCGGGAGCGGCACGGCAAGGATCTGCCGATCATCTTTCTCTCCGGCTCGCGGACGGAGTCGTTCGACCGGGTGGCGGGGCTCCTCATCGGAGGGGACGACTATCTCGTGAAGCCTTTCGCCCCCGACGAGCTCGTAGCCCGGGTGCAGCGCCTCGTCGGCAGGACGCCAGGGCGGACGCGTGAGCAGGGCCTCTCCCGGCTGACGAAACGCGAGCTCGAGGTTCTTCGTCTCCTCTCAGAGGGCAAACCGCAGCCCGAGATCGCCGCCGTGCTCGTCATCAGCCCGAAGACGGTCGGGACGCACATCGAGCACATCCTTTCGAAGCTCGGCGTCAAGAGCCGCGCGCAGGCCGTGGCACTGGCCTATCGCGACCGGCTGCTCGAAGTCTGACCCTCAGAAAGTCGAGGGCCCGCCGGAGCGGGCCCTCGATGACTTGAGCTCCTTTCTGGGTCAGTGAGCTCGGCCACCCCCTCTTCGGCCCGGTGGGCGAACGTCAGCTCGCCGGCCGGAAGGAGTCAAACGGTGGATCTGGATGTTTCCTCCCTTGAGCAGTTGCTCGCCCGAGTCATAGCCGTTGCTCAGGCGAATCCGGTATGTGTCGCTCGTGCCGGGTTCGGCGATGTCCTTGACGTCGATCCGGTAGTCGAACGTACCGGCGCCGTCGATCGTCGCCTGGCCGAAGATGCTGGCCACGGTGCGGTTCGCACTGCACCTGACGGCCTGGACGTTGATCGAGTGGACGTTCATCGGCGCTGCGGGGCCATGGTCCTGGTACTCCTCCTGGCCCTTGGGCGCTCCGCCGACCGGCACCTGGGCGTTGCCGCCGAAGGTGCCCTTGTCACCGTTGGCCGCCGCGATCCGGCCGCCGTAGGTGACCTTGCACCCCGCGGTGCTTGCCGGGACGACCCACGTCTTCTCTGCGGTGTCACCCGGCTCACCGACGTCCTGCACACCGTTGCCGTTCGTGTCGGCAAAGGCGCTGATGACGTCGCTGCCAGGCAACGCCGAGGTGTAGCAGAACACGGCCTGGCCGGCCGCATCCGTAACAGCAGCTCCGCTGGATGGTGAGCGGAACGTCGTCGGGGACACCGAGAAGCGGACGGTGATCCCCGGGGTCGCGTTGCCGAACTGGTCCTTGACCGTCGCCGTGACGCAGTGCTGTTCGTCGACGGTGTTCGTGGCCGTCGCCGGCGTGAGCTCCAGCGTCGCGGGGTCGTCGGGCTCCCACGTCTTGCTTGCTGTGTCGCTCGGGCTGGAGCCGCCCACGGCCGTCGCCATGATCGTGTCGGTCCCGGCAACAGTGCCGATGTAGCAGAAGACCGCCTGGCCGTTCGCGTCGGTCACTCCGGTGCCGCCGTTCGTGTTCGCACCGGAGACGGTGAAGTTGACCACCACGCCCGGCGTCGGGTTGCCGGCGGCGTCCCGCACGGTCGCCGTCACGCAGTGCGTGTCGCCGGCCGTGTTCGTGGCTGTCGGCGGGTCGAGCTCCAGACTCGCCGGCGGGCCGATGACCCAGTCCTTCGTCGCCGTCGCCGTGAGCTCGTTCGGGTCGCATATCCCGCTGTTGTTTGCGTCGTAACAGGCTGTGATCGTGTCGTTGCCCAGATTCGTGCCTGTGTAGCTGAACTGGGCTTGGCCGCTGCCGTCGGTCGCCGAGGCTCCGGCCGCCGTGTTCGCGCCGCTGACGCTGAACAGAATGTTCGCGCCGGTTATCGGAGTCCCAGCGCCGTCGGTGAGTGTCGCCGTGACGGTGTGAGACGTTCCGCGCAGGTTCTCGGCGGTCGCCGGATCGAGCGTCAGGATGCGCTGCGACACGGTGAGCTCGCCCTTGACCGCGAGTCCGAAGACCGTGGCCGTGGCCGTCCCGGTGTTGAACGAGAGCAGGACCGCCCCTGTGGCGATGTCGAACTTGTAGACGTTCGAGGTGCAGAAGTCCGCGCTCCAGAACGACGTGCTGTCGGGATCGAGGTTGAGCGCGAACCAGCAATCCTCCCCCGCCGCGTCGTAGGTCTGCACGATGTTCCCACCGCTGTCGAGGCGTTGGATGGCCTGCCTATCGGCGACGAGCAGGCCGCTGCCCTGGGCGGGTACGAGCAGGCGGAGCGCAAACGCCTGGGTGCCAGGCAGCGTCGACGTGAAGTCCGAGAGCTGCGTGTTCGTACAGACGTCGAAGCGCAGCACCCGGCTGCCCTCCGAGGTGTAGTACATCGTGCACTGGTCGGCGTCGAGGTCGATCCAGTCGCTCCCAATGTTCTCCGTCGCCACGTCGTATGAGGCCAGCAGGGTTCCTGCCAGATCGAACTTGAGGATGTCCTTGGTGCCGCCCGCTTGGCCGACGTACGCGTTCCCGCTTGCGTCGAAGAGGATGGATTCGGGGAGGGAGTCGTAGCCGCTCCCGAAACTCCCAGGCTGGAGTACGCCCATGTCGTTGAACTTGCTCACCTGGTTGCCGTCGAAGCCGGTGACGTACAACTCCTGGTCGCCGAACTCCTCGAAGGCCATCCCGGTGGTGAACGCGCTCGGCAGGGTCGTCAGGACCGAGTGGAGCGTCCCGTCCGCGTGGCGCCACTGAACCGTGCTGTTGCTGGTCGCGACGAAGACGTCGCCGACCTGGTACGTGGTCGCGTGTGTCGCCTGGGCCGGCGTCGCGAAGAGGGCGAAGAGCCCCATCAGCAGCGCCGCGAGCCAGAGTGTTCTCAGCGATGTGCGTGTCAGACGCTTCATAGAGCCTTACTCCTTTGTGCTCGAAGAGTGTCCTCGAAGCCGGTCTAGACCCTGTTTTTTGGGCAGCCTCCTCCCTCTCTCGGGACCGCCTCACGCTACGAGGTAGACCCGGACCACGGCCAGCGGCGTTTGCATGATCTTTGGCTCCGGCATTTGCCGTAGGGCCGCTGACCTTGAAGACCTTGGGCGGTTGCGTTAGAAAACGCTTGACGGGTTAGCGAGGGGGAATGGCAGGACAGCGCAGAAAGGGTGGTTCGGTCCTCGTCGTGGACGACGACGCGGGTGTGCGCGCCCTGGTTGCAGACTTGCTCGAGCAGGCCGGCTACCACGCGCGCCTGGCCGCGAGCGGGGAGGAGGCGCTCGAATCCGCACGACGCGAGCGGCCGGATCTGGTCGTCCTCGACGTGCTCCTTCCGCGCTTGTCGGGTTACGAGGTTTGCGGCGAACTGAGAGACGAATACGGTACGAGCCTCCCCATCCTCTTCATATCCGGCGAGAGAACCGAGTCCGTCGATCGCGTCGCCGGGCTCCTCGTCGGCGGCGACGACTACCTCGTCAAGCCGTTCGCCCTCGACGAGCTCTTGGCACGCGTCCACTGCCTCCTCCGCCGCTCGGGCCCGGACCGGGCGGTCGGTGTGAACCTCACGAACCGCGAGCTCGACGTGCTCCGCCTTCTCGCGGACGGGCTTGGGACGCTGGAGATCGGGCGTCGGCTCGCCATCAGCCCGAAGACGGTTCGCACGCACATCGAGCACATCCTCTCGAAGCTCGGCGTCTCGAGCCGCACACAAGCGGTGGGACTCGCCTACCGCGCGCACCTGGTCGAGGTCTGAGACCGCCTCTAGTCTTCGCCGTGTGACGCTGAGCCTGACGACGGCGGGTGAATCGCACGGCCCAGCACTGCTCGCGGTCGTGACAGGGCTGCCGGCCGGGCTCGTGCTCGACCGCTCGGCGATCGACGAGGACCTGCGGCGGCGACAGCAGGGCTACGGCCGCAGCCCGCGCCAGCAGATCGAGACCGACGAGGTCGAGGTGCTCGCCGGCCTCCGCCACGGACGCACGCTCGGGACGCCGCTCGCGCTCGTCGTTCGCAACCGGGACCACGAGAACTGGAAGTGGGGCATGAGTCCGTGGCCCCCGGAGGGCGATCCGGAAGGAAAAGGCAAGGAGCCGGTGACGCTGCCGCGCCCCGGCCACGCGGATCTCGCGGGCGTCATGAAGTACGGGCTCGAGGACGCGCGGGACGCGCTGGAGCGCGCCAGCGCCCGGCATACGGCGGTGATCGTGGCCGCCGCCGCGGTCGCCAAGGCGCTGCTCGGCGAGATCGGCGTCGAGGTCGAGAGCCGCGTCGTGACCGACGACCTCGAGGCGCTGATCGACGAGGCGCGCGCCGAGCGCGACACGGTCGGCGGCGTCGTCGAGGTCGTCGCACGCGGGGTTCCGCCGGGCCTCGGCTCCTACGCGACGAAGGAGGAGCGCCTGGACGCACGGCTCGCCTGGACGCTCATGGGGACGCAGGCGGTCAAGGGCGTCGAGATCGGCGACGGGTTCGCGCTCGCGGGCCTGCGCGGATCCGAGGCCCACGACGAGATCTTCCGGGATGAGCAGGGCTACCGCCGCGAGACGAACCGGGCGGGGGGGATCGAGGCAGGCGTCTCGAACGGCGAGGAGATCATTGTTCGCGCCGCGATGAAGCCGCTCCCGACTCTCATGCGGCCCCTCCGTTCGGTCGATCTCGACACCGGCGAGGCTGCCCAGGCGCTGGTCGAGCGGTCGGACGTGGCGGCGGTGGAGGCGCTGGCGGTCGTCGCGGAGGCGTCCGTCGCCTTCGAGCTCGCCCGCGCGGCCCGCGAGAAGTTCGGCGGCGACGCGCTGGCCGACTTCGTGGGCGCCTGGCGCGCGTACGTTGACCGGATCCCGTGGTCTCCGAGGTAGGCGCGCTTGGCAAGCACCTCGCCCTCATCGGCTTCATGGGGGCGGGGAAGTCGACCGTGGGGCGTGAGGTCGCGCTGGCGGCGGGCCGGCCGTTCGTAGACACGGACGAAGAGATCGAGCGCCTGCACGGCCCGATCCCGGCGCTCTTCGAGCGCGGTGAGCCCGAGTTCAGGCGGATCGAGGAGCAGGTGGTCGCCGAAGCTCTCGCGGGCCCCGACGCGGTCATCTCCCTTGGCGGAGGCGCCGTCCTCTCGGAACGAACCCGAGCCCGGCTCTCCGCGCGCGCGTTCACGGTTTGGATCGAGGTCGACGCCGGGACGGCATGGGAGCGGTCGCGGGGCACCAACCGTCCGCTCGCGCGCAGCGAGCACGATTTTCGCCGTCTGTATGCCGACCGCCAGCCGCTGTACGAGTCCTCGGCCCAGGCGCGCGGCGTGGACGCCGAGGCAGTGCTGCTGGCGGCCCTCGGAATCGCAGTCGGGCGCGGCGAGAGGCCGAAGGTCCGCGGGCCCGCAGCCGTCGTCGGCGACGAGCGTGTCCTCGGCTTGCACCCGCCTCCCGTCGAGGCGGCGGTACACCAGGTGCCCGCGGGCGAGCACGCCAAGACGCAGGCTGTCGTCGAGCGGCTCTGGAGCGAGCTCGGCCTTGGCCGGGGCGGGACCGTCGTGGCTTTCGGGGGCGGTTCGACCACCGACGTGGCGGGCTTCGCCGCCGCCACCTACCTGCGCGGGGTGCCGTGGATCGCCGTCCCGACGACGCTCACCGGACAGGTGGACGCCGCGATCGGCGGCAAGACCGGAATCGACACCACCGAGGGCAAGAATCTCGCCGGGGCTTTTCACTTTCCCGAGAGCGTCGTCGTCGACCCGGGCTTCCTCGGGACTTTGCCGGAGGAGGAGCGGCGAGCGGGGATGGCCGAGGTGGTCAAGACGGGTCTCCTCGCGGGCAGCGAGCTCTGGTCGCTCGCGGAGGAGGACATGATCCGGGCGTGCGCAGCGTTCAAGGCGGGCGTCGTCCTCTCCGATCCGTACGAGACGGAAGGCCGGCGCACGATTCTCAACCTCGGGCATACGTTCGCCCACGCCCTCGAAGCAGGGACCGGATACCGGGTCGGGCACGGGCAGGCGGTCGCCCTGGGGCTCGTCGCGGCGCTGCGCCTGTCGGGTCTTCCCACAGACCCAGTCGACGAAGTTCTCCGCCCTGAGCCGGTGGAGGCCGATCTCGACGCTGCCTGGGCCGCGCTCAAGCGCGACAAGAAGGGCGACGGCATCTTCGTCCTGCTGGAGGCGCCCGGGAAGCCGGTCGTCACCACGCTTGCCGACGGCGACGCCCGGCGGGCACTCACCGCTCTCATCCGGAAGTAGACTCGCGCGGTGCAGGTGGTCGTCCTGAACGGGGTCAACCTGAACGCGCTCGCAGACCGGGATCCCGCGCTCTACGGCGGCATTGCGTACCCCGAGCTCGAGACGCGGATCTACCAGTGGGCGCGCGAGCTCGGCTGCTCGGTGCGCTGCTTTCAGACGAACAACGAGGGCGAGTACATCGACCTCTGCCACGAGGCGCGGCGCTGGGCAGATGCCGCGATCGTCAACCCTGGAGCGTGGACGCACTACAGCTACGCCATCCGCGATGCGCTCGAGCTCGTCGCCGTCCCGGTCGTCGAGGTGCACCTGTCGGACATCACGGAGCGAGAGGAGTGGCGCCGAGCCTCCGTGATCGAAGACGTGGTCTCGCACCGCGTGATCGGAAAGGGCCCGGACGGCTACCGGGAAGCGCTTGTGTTTCTCACGGAGAAGGGAAAGGCGCCTCGTGAACCAGCGGATTGACCGCCTCCGCGCCGAGCTCGATCGGCTCCAGTCCGCATCGTTCCTAGTCTCGAACGCCGTCAACGTTCGCTACCTGACCGGCTTCGCGAGCTCCAATGCGTTTGTGCTCGTGAAACACAAGGACGTCGTGCTCATGACCGACGGGCGCTACGCCGAGGCGGCGCAGGGAGTCGAAGGAGTCGACGTCGTGCTCGTCGAGCGCGACTTCGTCTCCGGTGTCGCCACCCATCTGCCTCGGCTCGCGGACGCGCCGGTTGCGTTCGAGGCCGACGACCTCACCGTGGCGCGCCATTCGCAGCTCGGCGCCGACGGGGTCGACCTCGTCCCGACCACGGGCGTGGTCCTCGGCCTCCGAGCCGTCAAGGAGCCGGGGGAGCTCGACTCGATCCGGCGGGCCGCGCGGATCGTCGACGACGTCCTCGCCAAGCTTGCCGGCGAGACACTCGCGGGCCGGACCGAAGCCGAGGTCGCGTGGTGGATAGTCCAGACGATTCACGCCGAGGGCGCGGACTCCGTCTCCTTCGACCCGATCGTCGCCAGCGGCCCCAACGCAGCCCATCCGCACCATCACCCCGGCGCCAGACGGATCGAAGCCGGGGAGACGGTCGTCGTCGATCTCGGCGCGATGGTGGACGGCTATTGCTCCGACTGCACCCGCACCTTCGCCTCCGGGCCGCTGCCCGACGATCTTCAGAGCGCCTACGCCGTCTGCCAGTCCGCCCAGGCCGCGGCGCTAGCCGAGGTGCGGACGGGCGCGGATCCTCGCGGGCTCGATGCGATCGCGCGGCTCGAGATCGAGGCCTCCGGGAACGACGTCCTGCACGGCCTCGGGCACGGGGTCGGGCTGGAGGTGCACGAGCTCCCCGTCCTGCGGCCAAGCGCCGCCGGGGCCCTCTTGGCGAGGAACGTGGTCACGATCGAACCCGGGGTCTACCTCGCGGGGCGGGGAGGGGTGCGGATCGAGGACCTCGTCGTCGTCACCGACGACGGCCCGGAGGTGCTGAGCAACTTCACGAAGGATCTGGTGACGCTCAACTAGAATCGCTCCGCCTTGGCCGAAACAGTCTCGACCAACCAGTTCAAGAACGGCATGCACGTTGGGCTCGACGGCCAGGTTTGGCGAATCGTCGAGTTCCAGCACGTCAAGCCCGGCAAGGGCGGTGCCTTCGTGCGCACGAAGCTCAAGAACCTCGATTCGGGCGCGGTCGTCGAGCGCACCTTTCGCGCAGGCGAGAAAATGCCCCGTGTCCACACCGAGACGAAATCCGTGCAGTACCTCTATGACGCCGGCGACGAGGTCGTGTTCATGGATACCGGCAACTACGAGCAGATCTCCCTCCCACACGGAGATCTCGCCGAGGAGCTGCCCTTCATGCAGCCGTCGAGCGAGGTCATGCTCCTGCTGGTCGACGGACGGCCCTCGGGCGTCGACCTGCCCGCCTCGGTCGAGCTCGCGGTCGTCGAGACGGAGCCGGGCGTCAAAGGGGACACTGTTTCCAACGTGACGAAGCCCGCCACGCTCGAGACCGGGGCCGTCGTCCAAGTGCCGCTCTTCGTCAACGTGGGCGACCGGGTCAAGGTCGACACACGCGAAGCGCGCTACATCTCGCGCGCATAGGTCGCGCCGTGACTGCCCTCGTCGATACGACCATTCGGCTTCTCTCCCAGGAGCCGCTCGCGCAGAGGATGCAGTCCTCCCACGTGCTCGAGCTCGCCGAGCTCCTCGACACGGCGGGCTTCGCCTACCTCGAGGTGTCTGGCGGCGGCTGTTTCGACTCGGCCGTGCGCCGGGGGGTCGAGAGCCCCTGGGAGCGCATCCGCGCCATCCGGGCCCGTTGCTCGACCCCGCTCGGAATGGCGCTGCGCGGCCGGCTTCTCGTCGGGTCGCGGCCGCTCTCGCGCGATCTCGTCACGCGCTTCGTGGCGAGCGCCGCCGGGAGCGGCATCGACGTCTTTCGCATCCACGACCCCCTCAACGACCTTGCCAACCTGCGCGAGGCAGCGGAGGCGATTCGGGCCGCCGAGAAGGAGCTCACCGTCGGGCTCGTGCACAGCCCGGGCCCGGGTGGCGAGACAGACATGCTGCTCGAGCGCGCCAATCACCTGACGGAGCTCGGCGCGTCGCGCGTGCTTGTCCACGACCCGTCCGGCTCGCTCGATCCCGCGCAAGCACGCGAGCTCGTGGAGCGTATCGGTGAGGCGAGCGGGCTACCGGTCGGCCTTCACTGCCAGGGTGCGGGGGGCGCGGGCCTCGCTGCGTCGCTCGAGGCGGCCCGAGCTGGAGCGGCAGTGATCGCGTGCGCCCTGTATCCGGTGGCACTTTCGCTCCACCGCGTCTCGGCAGAATCGCTGACCAAGTCGCTGGCGGGCCTCGGCGTCGAATCGGGAGTCGACGTTGCGACGCTCTGGCGGGGCTCCGAGCTCGTCGACGACGCTCTCGGCGACGAGCCAGTCCCGCCCCTTTCTCCGCGCGTCGCGGTGCGCGCGGCCGAGCACAGCCTGCCGGCCGGCCTCGTAGCCGAACTGGACGCGAATCTTCGCGCGCACGGCTTCTCCGACCGGTTGGACGAGGTTCTCGACGAGCTGACCGAGCTTCGGCGCGAGTGCGGCTGGCCCCCACTCGCTTCACCGATTGGTCAGGTCCTGGGCTCCCAGGCTCTTCTCCACGTCCTCTCGGCGCAACGCTGGCACATCGTCGTCGACGAACTGCGCGACCTGATCGAAGGACGATATGGATCGCCTCCGGGCGAGATCGACCCGGTCGTCCGCCGCGCAGTCCAGCTGCTCGGGGACGGAACGCCGAAACGGGAGGAAAAGCCCGTCGAGATCGACGACATTCGAGATGCCGCCGAAGGGCTGGCCGCCAGCGAGGAGGAGCTTCTCCTCCTGGCGCTCTTCGGCGACGAGGCAGAGCCGCTGCTCCAGTCGATTCGAAGCCGCGGGGGCGAGGCCGAGGGCGTCGCCCGGGCAGGGCTCCCGCAGCGGGAGGCAGAGCGGATCCGCGAGCTGATCCGGATCGTGCAGGAGTCGGGGATCGGAGAGCTCACGATCGAGGAAGGCGAGACGCGCGTGACCGTGCGCAGCAGCGACGAGGGAGGAACAGCCCCCCTCGCCCGGTTCGACCTGCCGGTGTCCACCGCTACGGATGAGCGCCCTATCAGCCTGCCGGCCGACGACACGATCCGCGTGGAGTCGCCCATGGTCGGGACCTTTTACCGCGCTCCTGAGGCGGGTTCGGCCCCGTTCGTCGAGGAGGGAGATCCGGTTGCACCGGGGCAGACGCTCTGCATCCTCGAGGCGATGAAGCTGATGAACGAAATCAAGGCAGACGTCGAAGCCGTCATC
>JBDTRS010000025.1:0-18746 GCA_039931575.1 Gaiellaceae bacterium | reverse complement strand
CCCCGACTGCGAGGCCCGGCGCCGCGGCTCGCACCGCTCGAAGCACCTCGAGCAGGAGCCGCGGGCCGACGCGCCATTCGTCCTCGCGCCGGTTGAGCTCGGGCGTAAAGAACTGGGCGAGCAGGTAGTTGTGCGCCGCCGAGATCTCCACCCCGTCGAGGCCGCCTTCCGCCGCAAGCTCGGCCGAGCGGGCATAGCCGGCGACGATCGCTTCGATCTCCTCACCGGAGAGCGCCCGAGGCTCGACATGGAAGCGCTGGCTTGGAACCGGCGAGGGAGCGAGAGCCGGGGGGCGAGGCGGGGCGGCGATCAGCTCCCGTCCTCCGTGGAAGAGCTGGACGAAGAGGCGGGTGCCGTGGCCCTGGACGGCCTCCGCGACACGACGGTAGCCGTCCACGATCTCGTCCAGGTAGCCGGCGAGCGTGTGCGGCGTCAGGCGGCCGGACTCGTGCACCGCGGTGGCCTCGAGGACGATCAGGCCGGCTCCGCCGCGGGCGCGCGCCTCGTGGTAGGCGACGAAGTCCTCCGTCGGGAGGTGGTCGTGGACGTGGGTCGTCTGGTGCGCCGTCGAGACGATCCGGTTTCGAAGCTCTACGGGACCGAGCTCGAGTGGGCTCAGGAGGTGCTCAAGCACCTTCGACTTCGGGCTCGAGGGCGCTCCGCTCGGCGGCGGTCAGCGGGCGGGAGCGGGCCGTCGTGCGGTCGCGTGCGACGAGGACCGCCTCGGCCTCGGCCGCGAGCTCGCCGCTCTCCGTGCGGATCTCCTCGCGGGTCGTCAGGCTCGACGTGCCGATGCGCTGGAGCGCCACGGTCACGACGACGTGGTCGTCCGCCTGGCGAAGCTCACGTCGAAAGTCGATGGCGACGCGAGCCGTCACGTAGTCCCAGGCGTCGCCCGTTTCCCCGAGCGTCTGGTCCAGCCACTCGTCGCGGACCTCCTCGAGATAGGTGAGATAGACCGCGTTGTTCACGTGGCCGTAGGCGTCCTGGTCGCGCCAGCGGATTTCGATCGTCTTGGAATGCACGTTGTTGCTCTGAGGCTCGCAGGATGGTAAGAGCGGGCGGTGACCGATCACAACCAGGTGCGCGCGCTTCTCTTCCCGCGCTCGGTCGCCATCGTCGGGGCCTCGCCCCGTCATGCGGCGGATATCGAGTCGGTCGTTCGTTCGGGCATCCCTGCCTGGGGCGTCCATCCCTCCCGGGAAGAAGTTCTCGGCCTGCGCTGCTTTCCCAGCGTTGGGGCTCTGCCGGAGACCCCCGAGCTTGCAGCTCTCCTCGTCGGCCACGAGCGTGTGGAAGCCGCCGCGGTGGATGCGCTCGAGGCCGGCGTGCGCGCCCTCTTCCTCCCCGGCCTCGGCAATGAGGCGGGAGGGTCTGGACCGGAGGTGGCCGCCCGCATCGCGGCCGCTGCCGCTCTTGTGGGTGCTGCCGTCCTCGGCCCCAACTGCATGGGAGTCGCGGTGCCCGAGGGGCTGTCGCTCTGGATCGGGACCGTCCCGGACACATTCCGGCCCGGCCG
Source organism: Gaiellaceae bacterium (assembly GCA_039931575.1). Classification (GTDB taxonomy): domain Bacteria; phylum Actinomycetota; class Thermoleophilia; order Gaiellales; family Gaiellaceae; genus DATEOR01. Next base: position 17,227 of record JBDTRS010000025.1, on the reverse strand, counting down.
CGTCTCCGTCGTGACGCAGTCCGGCTCGATCGGGGAGGCGCTCCTCGGCATCGGGCCCCGAGTGGGCTTTCGCGCGGTCGTTTCGTGCGGCGGCGAGGCCATCACGGACGCTGCCGACCTCCTCGAGTTCTTCGCCCACGACGACGCCACGGCCACCGTGGGGCTCTTCCTCGAGACGGTTCGTCGACCCGACGCCTTCGCCGCGGCGCTTCACAGCTGCGCCGAGGCCGAAAAGGCGGTTGTGTGCCTGAAGGTCGGACGCTCGCGGGCCGCGGCGCAAGCGGCGCTCGCGCACACGGGCGCGGTCGTCGGCTCGCGCCAAGCGTTCTCCGCGCTTCTCCGCCGGCACGGTGCAATCGAGGTGGAGGACTTCACCGCGCTCGTCGAGACGCTCGAGGTTCTCGGCCGCCGCCGCCGGCCTCGCGGCCTCCGCGTCGTCGCCGTCTCCGAGTCCGGGGGAGAAGGAGCGCTGCTGGCCGACCACGCCGAGGATGCGGGCATGCCGTTCGAGCCCTTGCCGGAGACCGTCGCGGCCGAGCTGGTGCGGGAATTCCCGAACTTCGTGTCTCCCGGAAACCCGCTCGACGCCTGGGCGATCGACGAGGCCGAGCGCGTCTATCCCCGTTCGCTCCGCATCCTCGCCGAGTCCGGTGCGTACGACATCCTCATCGCGCAGGCCGACCAGTCCCAGTTTCGGGGCGAGTCGGAGCACGAATGGTGCTTCATGATCGTGAGTGAGCTGGCGGCCACGGCCGCAGGCACACACATTTTCCCCGCGGTGACGACCGTGAGCGCGGTCGATCCTCGGCCAGAGGTGGCGGAGTTCGCGCTCGCCCACGACGTCGCGCTTCTCCGCGGCCCGGGCAACGCGATGCACGCGCTCGCGGCAGCGGCTCGCTGGCGGCCGACGGCGGCTGCGGCCTCCGAGACCTCCGACCCGATCGACCTGTCCGATGTCCTGGCCGACGGGCCGCTCCCCGAGTTCGAGTCCGCGCTCATCCTCGAGCGCTACGGGGTGCCCGTCGTCGAGCGGCGGCGCGCTGCCTCTGCGGAGGAAGCAGAGGAGGCAGCGCGGGAGCTCGGCTTTCCGGTGGTCGTCAAGGCCGACGGCCCGGCGCACAAGGCTGCGGCCAACGGCGTCGTTCTCGGGCTCGGAAGCCCGGAGGCGGCACGTGACGCTGCCGAGCACCTCGGCGGGAGGGTGCTCGTCGCGCGCCAGGCCGGCGGCGGGCCTGAGATCTTCTGCGGCATGACCCGCGACCCCGACTACGGGCCGGTCGTCGCCGTCGGCCCAGGTGGACGCGCGGTCGAAGCACTTTCCCTCGCTGCGGTCGCGCTCGCGCCCATCGGGTTCGACGAGGCGCGCGCCCTCGTGGCGAGCGCACCGGGCCTTCAGGGGCTCGTCGGCGAGGCGAGCCTGGTAGGCCTCGCGAGAACGCTCGTCGCCTTGGGGCGGCTATCCGACCATCACCCGGAGATCGTTGCCGTGGACGTGAACCCCCTGATCGCGGGCGCAGACGGGATAGTTGCCGTCGACGCGCTCGTCGTCGTCGAACGAGGAGGAAGCGAGTGACCGAGGTCGTCCTGTACGAGCGCCGTGGCCCCGCCGCGTGGATCACGCTCAACCGGCCGGACAAGCTGAACGCACTGAGCGGCGAGGTCGTCGACCGCCTCCGCGAGTTCATGCGAGACGCGGCCGCCGACGACGAGGTCAAGGTTCTCGTCCTCACCGGGGCAGGGCGCGCATTTTCGGCGGGCTACGACATCTCCGAGGAGGTCGAGCAGCAGATCGAAGGCGCCGAGCGCTGGCGTGAGGTCCTGGAGGAGGACGTCGAGCTGACGATGCAGCTCTGGGCCTTCCCGAAGCCGACGATCGCCGCCGTTCGAGGCTGGTGCCTGGCAGGAGCGTGCGAGCTGGCCATGGCCTGCGACATGGTGGTGGCCACCGACGACGCCCGCTTCGGCGAGCCGGAGATCCGCTACGGCTCGGGCCCCGTCACCCTCCTGATGCCGTTCGTCCTCGGGCAGAAGAAGACGAATGAGCTCCTCTTCACGGGCGACGCGATCAGCGCGACGGAGGCCGAGCGGCTCGGGCTGGTCAACGTCGTGGTCGCAGGCGACGCCCTCGAGGATGCGGTCGGCGAGCTCGTGCGCAAGATCGCGCCAACACCGCTGCCGGTCCTGCGACTGACGAAGCTGGCGTTGCTCCGCGCCCAGGAGGCGAAGGGCCTTCGCGAGGCCGTGGCTGCCAACCTCGACCTCTCGGCAATCCTGAACGCGGCCGAGACCCCGGAGCAGCAGGAGTTCGACAAGATCGCCGCCGAGCAGGGGCTGAAGGCAGCTCTCGTCTGGCGCGACGCGCGCTACGGAGAGGCGCTCGGCGAGTCGTGAAGGCGCTCGCCGCCGGAGTCGCACTCGGCCTCGCTGCGGCAGCCGCCGTTGCCCTTGCGCCTGCGCCCGCCGGGCCGACGGGGCCGTGCGTCAGCGAGGCGGGCCGGGCTGTCGCGGGAGCGACCGAGCTTCCCGTCGGCCGGGGCCTCTGGTCGCTCTGGGCCGGCTATCCACCCGCGGCGGGAGAGACTGTCACCGTCCTTTGGCGGGCGGAGGATGCCGCAGTGCGGCCGTTCTCGGTCTCGGGTCGCGACGCCTCGGGTCGAACGCTCGCGGTCGAGTACGGGCCGTCACCGGTTCTCCCGCAGCTGGCTGGAGGAGGACTGCCGTGGCGGCGCGCCGGCCGGGAGTGGGGCTCGCGGCTGCTCTTCCCGGCAGCGGGGTGCTATCTCGTGTCTGCCCGGCTGGGTGAGCGCCGGGGCGGGCTCGCCGTCTGGGTCGAGGGCAGGCGGTGAGGGTTCTCGTCGCCGAGGCGGGCTACTCGCTCGCGCGCGTCCGCGAGCTTCTCGACGGCGTCGCCGAGGTCGAGACGGCGCAGTCGCCCTGGGAGGGAGACGACGTGGCGGGACTCCTCGTCGGGCCCGACCAGCAGGTCGGCGCGGCCGAGCTCGAGCGGCTCCCTGCGCTCCAGGTGGTGGCGACCTGCAGCGTCGGTTACGACCACGTCGACGTCGGCGCCGCGACCGCGCGTGGGATCTGGGTCTGCAACGTCCCGGACTACTGCGTCGACGAGATGGCCGACAGCTCGCTCGCGCTCCTCCTCGCCCTCCTCCGCGGCGTCGTCGCTCTCGATCGCGGCGTGCGCGCGGGCGGCTGGGATCACACCGTCGCCGGTCCGCTCCGCCGGCTTCGTGGCACCCGGCTCGGAATCGTCGGCTTCGGTCGGATCGGGCGCGCGCTCGCAGTCCGCGCCTCGGCGCTCGGCTTCGAGGTGTGGGCGACCGACAGTGACGTGCCGGACGAGGAAATTACCGCCGCGGGTGTTCGCGCCGCGACCCTGGAGGAACTGCTCGGCGCCTGCGAGGCGATCTCGCTCCACGTCCCGCTCACGCCCGGCACCCACGGCCTGATCGGCGCGGCGGAGCTCGCGTTGTTGCCGCGCGGGGCCGTGCTCGTCAACACTGCCCGCGCCGCGCTCGTGGACATGGACGCTGTCCTCGGCTGTCTCGAGACAGGCCAGCTCGGCGGAGCCGGCTTTGACGTGCTCCCCGTCGAGCCGCCGACGGAGGCTGCGCCCGCCCCCGAGGCGCCCACTCTCATCGTCACGCCGCATGCGGCCTGGTACAGCCCCGAGACCGAGGAAGCCGCCTACCTGCGCCCGATCGTCGCAGTTCGCGAGGCGCTCGCAGGCCAGCGACCCGCGGACGCGCTCGAGCCCTGACGGGCTTACAACCTTGACGCGGTTTCCCTCGTCCCATCTAATTGACACTTCCCCTCTAGGAGGCATGCGGATGAACGAGGAGCAGGAAAGCATCTTCGAGCGAAAAGTCGGGCGCGGAGACTTCCTCAAGCTCGGTGCTGTCGCGGCCGGGACCGGGATCCTGGCGGCGTGCGGGGCCGAAGGCGCCAGCGAGCCCCAGGCAGGGGGTGGGACCTCGACGAAGGCGGAGCGGCCCCCGATCTCTGCGGAGTCGGGCGACCTCGAGGTCTTCGAGTGGGCGGGCTATGAGTACCCGGCCTACGGAGGCAAGGGCGGGCCCCTCCAGCCCTACGTGGACGAGTTCGGCAAGCCGAAGTTCACGTTCCTGACGAGCGATGATCAGGCGCTCGGCAAGGTGCGGGCCGGCTACCGCCCCGACATCGTCCACCCCTGCGTCGACTACACCGGCAACTGGGTCGAGATGGACGTCATCCAGCCCTGGGATCCAGCCCTGATCGCGAACTTCAAGGACCTCGATTCCGTCCTGGTCAAGGGCGGCCAGATCAACGAGCAGCAGTACTTCATCCCGGCGGACTGGGGGTTCTCGTCGCCGCTCTACCGTTCGGACAAGGTCGAGCCGGACGGGGACGAGTCCTGGACGCTCTTCTACGACGACCGCTACAAGGGGAAGATCTCGTGGTGGGACACCCCGCTCGAGAACTTCGTCATCTGGGGCTACGTCAACGGCGTCGACGACCCGTGGAACATGGACGACGCGACACTCGACGAGGCAAAGGACTTCCTCATCTCGAAGAAGAACCTCTGCCGGAACTTCTGGTCGTCGCAGACGGACCTCGACGCGGACATCGCAGCCGGCAACATCTGGATCGCCTACTCCTGGGCCGGCTCGTACGTGGCCGCCAAGGATGCGGGGCTCGACGTCGTCTACAGCGAGCCCAAGGAAGGACGGCTGGGTTGGAACTGCGGGTTCGTGCTCGGCAAGGACACGGAGAACTTCCGCCACGCACACGAGTTCATCAACGCGTGGAGCTCCGTGGAGTCCGCCGAGTGGATCATTAACAACTACGCCTACGGGCACGCCAACACGGCGGTCGACCTCACCAAGGTGCCCGAGGACTACGTCAAGGTCTTCCACCTCGACGACCCGACGGCCCGTGAGGAGCCGAACGCCCACTACGCCCGGCCGGTGTCGAGCGCCGATCGTGCCCGCTACGCGCAGCGCTGGGATGAGGTGAAGGCCGCCTAGCGCCGGCGCGCGCAGTGGCCGTCGAAGCGCACAAGGTCGTCCCGGTCGAGGGGCGGCGGACGTTCCGCCGCCCCCGGCCAGGGCTCATCACCGCGGCACTGCTCGCGCCGCCCATGCTCTGGCTCGGGATCTTCTTCCTGGTCCCGGTCGTCCTCATCTTCCTCTACAGCGTCAACGTCTTCGCCTTCATCCCGGGGACGCAAGGGTTCACCCTCGACGTCTGGAAGAGCTTCCTCGACGGCGGGCCCTTCCTCGACCTCTTCTGGAAGTCGATCCGCATGTCGCTGATCGTCTCCGTCGGCGCGGTCCTCGCCGCCTACCCGATCGCGTACTTCCTCGCGCTGGTCGCCTCGAAGCGGAAGTACGTGCTGCTCCTGCTCGTCCTCACGCCCTTCCTCGTCAGCTATTTCCTGCGGCTCCTGGCCTGGAAGGTCATCCTCGGTGACCAGGGTGTGATCAACACGTTCCTCTTCTGGACGGGGATCAGGGCGGACGAAGACCCGGTCTCATGGCTCCTCTACAGCCAGTTCGCGGTCATCCTCACACTCATCTACGTCTACGTCCCGTTCGTGGCGCTGCCCATCTTCGTCTCGCTCGACTCCCTTGACCGGAGGCTGCTCGAGGCCGCCGCCGACCTCGGTGCGAGCCGCTGGCAAGCTTTCCGCAAGGTGACCCTCCCGCTCTCGCTCCCCGGCGTGATCGCCGCGTTCATCTTCGTCTTCATCCCGACGATCGGGGAGTACTTCACGCCGCTCCTCGTCGGCGGAGTCAACGGGACGATGTTCGGGAATGCGATCGCGGACCAGTTCGGCCAGAGCCTCAACTGGCTGAACGGCTCCGTTCTCTCCTTCTTCCTGCTCACTGTCGTGGCGGTGCTGCTGGCCGTCTTCGCCCGCTACCTGACCGTGCGCCGGGTCGCCACGGGCTAGTGCCCCTCCAGCTACTGAAGGGACACTGATGGACATCGCCACCTCCCCCAACGGCACGCGTGTCCTCAAGATCTGGTTCGGGATCCTGCTCGTCTTCCTCTACGCGCCGCTCCTGCTCCTCCTGATCTTCTCGTTCAACGACAACAACCTCCCGGTGTTCCCGCTCAGAGGCTTCACGACGGACGCCTACAGCCAGTTCGCGGCCAATCCGGAGCTGAAGGCCTCGATCGTCACGAGTCTCAAGGTGGCGGCGCTCTCGAGCCTCGGCGCCGTCATCCTCGGGCTGCTCGCCTCGATCGTGCTCGTTCGGCGCGACTTCTTCGGCCGGGGTGGCGTCTCGGCCCTTCTCCTCAGCCCGCTCGTCGTCCCCTACATCGCGCTCGCGATCGGCTTGCTCGTCTTCTTCAACGAGGCGAGCCTCCCGCTCGGGATCAAGTCGATCGTGATGGGCCACATCGTCGTCTCGATCCCGTACGCGATCCTGATCATCGTCCCGCGACTCGAGCGGCTCGACGCGCGCCTCGAGGAAGCCGCGCGCGACCTCGGCGCGGGCGCCTTGCAGACGTTCCGCCTCATCACCTTCCCCTTGCTTCTGCCTGCGCTCGTGTCTGCGTACCTCGTAGCTTTCGTCCTCTCCTTCGACGAGATCGTGATCTCGTACTTCGTCAACGGCGGGGTGACGACATTCCCGCTCTACCTCTTCTCGACGCTGCGGTTCCCGACTCTCCTGCCACAGGTCCTCGCGGTCGCATGCGTGGTGATCGTGGCCTCCGCAGCCCTGCTCATCGGGGCCGAGATCGCCCGACGAGTGATCGAACGGCGTCTCGGGACCGACGCCCTCTAGCCGGTCAGCAGCGAGGCCTAGCTAGGACGCCGGCTCGGCGGGCGATACCTCTTACCAGGGCGCGGGCTGTCCCGCTCCGCCGCGTAGCCGCGATAGATAGGTTTGGTGAATCGACTGGGCACTCTTCCACTTCCTCAACGACCTGTTGCGCGGCCATCCCATCGTCGGGGACGAAATCGAGGATTTCGTGACTTTCTGGGCCGTGCCCGTCTTCGCCCTTTCGACCGCTTCGCTCTGGTTGTTCGACCGGCCTGGCTCGCGGTATCGATGGAAGGTCGCTTGCATCTCCGGTCTCGCCTCGGCGGGACTGGGGTTATTGTTGAGCCAGGCGATCACTCACATTTGGGTCCGAGAGCGCCCCTTCGTTTCTCACCCAGCGCAGACCCTTCTCCTCGCCCCGCCCTCGTCTGAGCCTTCATTTCCGAGCGATCACGCAGTCGCTGCGTTCGCCATTGCCTTCTCCGTGGCCTTGATAGGCGGGCGACGGGTTGGCGCGCTTTTCCTCGCCGGGGCGTCTCTCGTTGCAATCACGCGCGTCCTCGTCGGTTTGCACTATCCAGGCGACATTGCTGGCGGCGCGTTGGTCGGCCTTCTCGCCGCCCTAGTCGTCTATTTCGTTGGAAGAGGCCGTTGGTTGCGGATTGTCGCGTTCCTGAGTGCGCTCACGGACCCGCTTGTCGCGCCCGCTTGGCGTGCGTTCGACACTCAGAAGCGAAGGCGCAGCGCCTGAGCAGTCATTTTCGTCAATCGCTTCGCCAAGCCCTCAGCTAGGACGCCGGCTCGGCGAGCACGGAGCCGTGCTCGGCCGGCCAGGTGACGACGACGTTGCCGCCCGCCTCGAGCGGGAGCCCGCCCTCGTCGTTCATACGGAAGCTGACGACGCGGCCGAGCTTCGTGTCGACATGGAACTGGGTCAGCGAGCCGAGGTAGACGACGTTGGCGAGGACGCCTTCCAGGCGGGTGCCCCCGTCCGGAGCAGGCCGATCGGCCACGTCGATCCGCACCCGCTCCGGGCGCACGGCCACCTTGAGCGTGTCGCCGCGAGCATGGCCGTTTCCGACCGGAACGACGAGACGCTCGCGGGGCGAGACGTTCGCCACCGCTTGCCCGTCCGAGACCTCGTCGACGGTCAGGTCGATCGCGTTCAGCGAGCCGATGAAGTCCGCCACGAACGCGGTGGTCGGGTGCTCGTAGATCTCCCGCGGTCCGTCGATCTGCTCCGCGACGCCGTCGTTCATGACCGCGATCCGGCTCGACATCGCGAGCGCTTCCTCCTGGTCGTGCGTGACGTAGACGAACGTTGTCCCGAGCTCATCCTGGATCCTCTTCAGCTCGAGCTGCATCTGCTTGCGCAGCTTGAGGTCGAGCGCGCCGAGCGGCTCGTCGAGGAGGAGTGCGGCGGGACGGTTGACGAGTGCCCGGGCGAGCGCAACCCGCTGCTGCTGGCCGCCGGAGAGCTGCCCGGGCTTGCGCTTCTCGAGCCCTTCGAGCCGGACGACCCTGAGCATCTCGTGCACCCGCTCCTGCTGCTCTCCCTTGGGCACCTTCTTGAGCCGGAGGGCGAAGGCGACGTTGTCGAGGATCGACATGTGCGGGAAGAGGGCGTAGTGCTGGAAGACCATGTTGACGTTGCGCCGGTTCGGGGGCGAGCCGGTGACGTCGTTCCCGCGGAGCAGGATCCGGCCGGAGTCCGGCTGCTCGAAGCCCGCGATCATGCGCAGGGTCGTCGTCTTTCCGCAGCCGCTCGGGCCCAGGAGCGAGAAGAACTCGCCCTCGCGGATGTCGATCGAGACCGACTTGACGGCCTCCACCTTGCCGAACCGCTTGCTGACGCCTTCGAGGCTGATGGCGACGTTGCCCGAGTCGTGCATCGGCCGAGTCTACCGCAGTGTTTTCCCCGCTAAAAGGTCGGTCCGGACAAGCGTGAGCTCACTGACGAAGCGCTCCATCAGCGGAGCGGGGCCGACGGTCACGCGCAGGTGGCCGTCGAGGCCGAACTCGCTCCCGGGCCGGACCAGGAACCCGCGGACGACGAGGCGTTCGGCCAGGGCTGCGTCGTCGCAGCCAACGTCGACCAGGACGAAGTTCGCCTCCGACGGATACGGCTGCATGCCCGCCTCCGCCAGGCGCGTCGCGAGGAGCGCCCGCGCCTCGGCCGACTCGAGGCGCCGCTCCTCGATCCTCTCGGGGTGCGCAAGGCAGGCGCGGCCGGCTGCGAGGGCTGCGCGGTTGACGTTGAAGGGCTCCTGGACGACGTCGAGGTAGGAGGCGAGCGCCGGGTCGGCGACGGCGTACCCCAGCCGGAGCCCGGCGAGGCCGAAGATCTTCGAGAAGGTGCGGAGGAGGACGACGGGGCGGCCCGCGTCGACGTCGTCCTCGCGCCGGATCCGGTGCCGGGGGTCGGCGTACTCGCGGTAGGCCTCGTCGACAACCGCAACGGAGCCGTCCGGCATGGCGTCGAGGAACTCCTCCCACTCGCCTCGCTCGACGAGGGAGCCCGTCGGGTTGTTCGGGTCGCAGACCCAGACGAGGCGCGCGCTCTCACGCCGGGCCGCGTCCGCGAGGGCGGCCAAGTCGAGCCGCAAGTCCCGGTTCGCCACGCGCTCGACGCGCGCACCGGCCCCCGCGCAGACCTGCGCGTAGAGCCCGTACGTCGGCGCGGGGACGACCACCACGTCGCCCTCGCGGACGAAGGTGTGCGCGACGGCGGCGATGAGCGCCTGGATTCCGTGCGCCGGGACGATCGACTCCGGAGCGACGCCGATCCAGGCGGCGACGGCCGCGCGCAGGTCTGCGTAGGCCTGCTCGGGATACATCCAAACGTTCTCGAGTTCCGCCGCGACCGCGTCCAGGGCGCCCGCCAGCGGACCGAAGAGATCCTCGTTCCAGTTCAGCTTCGCGATCTCCTCCAGGCCGTGCTCCTCTTTCAACTCCGAGAGGCTTGGCCCCGGCCGGTAGGGCTCCAGCCCGACGAGCGACGGGCGCACGAGGCTCGACCAGTCAGTCACGTCAGGAGGTGGGCGTCCACATCTCGAGGCGGACAGGCAGATGGACGACCGCCGGCCCGTCGGTGGCGAGCGCGCGAGCGAGCGCCTCGCCCGCGCCGTCCGGAGCGGCCGTCTCGACCGGCACGCCAAACGCGCGCACGAGCGCGGGAAAGTCCGGCTGCTCGAGATCGACGGCGAAGGTTTCACCGAAGGAGTCGCGCTGGTACTCGCGCAGGATCCCGTAGCCACCGTCGTCGACGAGGAGGAGGGCGACGTCGAGCCCGTACTGGCGGGCCGTGGCGAGCTCCGGCACGCCGTAGAGGAAGCCGCCGTCGCCGACGACTGCGAGCGCCGGCGCGTCGATCGCCACCGAAGCTCCGAGAGCGGCCGGCCAGGCGTAGCCGAGCGTGCCTGAGCCGAGCGGGTAGAGGAAGCGCCGCGGCGTCAGGGCGGGGAAGTGCGCGCCGGCCCAGTAGGCGAGGATCGTCATGTCCCAGGCGTGCACGGCGTCGCGCGGAAGCGTGTTCCGGATCGCTCCCAGCAGGTCCTGCTCGAGCCGGTGCCCCTGTTCGTCCAGCCCGGCCTGGATCCGGTGGCGGACGCCTGCGGCCACCGCCTCGGCGTGCCCATCGGGCTCGCGGGCGGGCAATCGCTGCAAGAGCCCGGCGAGCGCCGCCCGCGCGTCGCCGACGAGCCCGGTGGCCGGGTAAGTCGCGCCGATTCGCTCGGCGGCCGCGTCGATCTGAACAAGCGCACCCGCGAAGTTGAGGCGGTATTGAGACGTCGTTTCGGCGCCGAGCTCGGTTCCGACCGCGAGGACCGCGTCGGCTTCTTCGACGAGCTCGCGGAACGCGGCCTCGTCGCACGCCGAACCGGCCGCGAGCTCGTGATCCTCCGGAAACGCGCCCTTGCCCATGTACGTGGTGACGACCGGAGCGCGCAGCGCCTCGGCGACGGCGCGGAGCTCGTCCCAGGCGCCCGAGCGGGCGACGCCGCCGCCGGCCCAGACGAGCGGGCGCTCCGCCGTCGCCAGGAGGCGCGCAGCCTCGTCCAGGTCGGCTGCGCCCGGTGCCACGTCCGGCGGCGGGCTTCCGTCCAGTGCCCCCGGCGTCACGCCGGTCTCCGCGGTGAGCACGTCGACGGGGATCTCGAGGAAGACGGGGCCGCTCGGGGCAGTCTGGGCGCGGCGCCAGGCCTCCTCGAGCAGCTCCGGAATGTCCTCGGCGGTCCGGGCGCGGGCGACCCACTTGACGATTGGCTCGAAGGAGGCGCGCTGATCGCGAAGCTCGTGCAGGTAGCCCCGTCCACGGCCGATGAGGTCGCGCGGGATCTGGCTTGCGATCGCGACGACCGGGACGTGGGCGCTCGCGGCCTCCATCAGGCCGGTGAGGGAGTTGAGCGCTCCGGGGCCCGTGGAGAGGAGGAGCGGCGCAGGCTGCCCGCCGGCCCGGGCGTAGCCGTCGGCGGCGAAGGCGGCGCAGAGCTCGGTGCGGAAGCCGACGTAGCGCACTCGACTCTCCCTGAGCCCGTCCCAGATGCCGAGTGCGTGCACTCCGGGCAGGCCGAAGGCCGCCTCGGCACCGAGCGCCTCCAGGGCGTCCACGACGACGTGCCCGCCAATCCGTGTCTTGATTGCCTGGCTCACGAGCGCGATCCTAACCCGCGCGATGCGCAACGACTTTCGCGAGCCGCTCGCGGCCTGGACGGGGGGAGACTGGCTTCTGGCCGGAGGGATCGTCCTCGCCTTGCTCGGTCTTGGAGAGGAGGCCTGGACGATCAAGGGGCGTTTCGATCCCGCCGTTCTCGGGCTCGGTGCGCCTGAGCGCGCGGCTGTGGCTCTCTGGGAGCTGCGGCCGCTCGTCTTCGTCCCGTTCGTACTCGGCGCGCTCCTTGTGCTCGCGGCGCTGCTCGAGCCTCCCGGTCGCCTTGGCGAGGCCCGTGAGCGCGCCCGCCCAGTGCTGACCGTCCTCGCGGCCGCGCACGCGGTCTTCGCGCTCGTCGTGGTCGGGCTGGCCGGGTGGGTGGCCGCTGCCGGGAGCATCGCCGGGCGCGACGAGATCACGTTCTTCTACTCCGGCAGCCACCGCGCGCTCACCCTCGCGACGCAAGCGCTTGCTTACGTGCCGCTGGCCGCGCTGCTCGCGGCCGTGGCGATGCGCGCCTCCTTCGAGCCCGTCCCAGTGGAGAAAGCGGAGCCGCCGGCGCGGTCACCCGGCCTGCTGGCGGAGATGGAAGAGCTCTGGAGCGAGCGTCTGGCGTTCGGGCCGCGGCGCGAGCAGGCCCGTCGTCTCCTCGAGCGTCTACGTGCCCTCGAGGGCTCCGGCGACGTCGAGGGCGCCCAGCAGGTCGCCGACCAACTCCGGCGTCTCTAGGTTTCGCTGGACCGTAGGATTGGCCGGTGACGACCCGGACCGAGTTCCCGCGCCCGATCCGGGAGATCGAGCACACCTGGCTCACGTTGTCGGACGGCTGCCGCCTCGCTGCCCGGATCTGGCTTCCGGAGGACGCCGAGTCGCACCCCGTCCCCGCGATCCTCGAGTTTCTCCCCTACCGGAAGACCGACGGAACGGCGATCCGCGACGCCAAGCGCCAGCCCTACGTGGCCGGGCACGGCTACGCGACGGTGCGGGTCGACATGCGCGGCACCGGCGACTCCGGCGGGTTGATCCTGGACGAGTACACGGAGCAGGAGCAGTTGGACGCCGTCGAGGTGCTCGCCTGGCTCGCAGCACAGCCGTGGTGCAACGGCGCGCTCGGGATGTGGGGCATCTCCTGGGGCGGTTTCAACGCGCTTCAGGTAGCAGCGCGCCGCCCGCCCGGTCTTGGGGCGATCCTGACGCTCTGCTCGACCGACGACCGCTATGCGGACGACGTCCACTACCGCGGCGGCTGCGTCCTTGCCCTCGACATGCTCCACTGGGCCTCGTCGATGCTGACGTGGAACGCGCGGCCGCCGGACCCACGCCTCTACGGGGACGGCTGGCGGGAGGAGTGGCTGGGGCGGCTCGACGGCGCGAATGCCTGGATCGAGCCGTGGCTCAGTCACCAGCGCCGCGACGGCTACTGGAAGCAGGGCTCGGTGTGCGAGGACTACTCCGCGATCGAGTGCCCGGTCTATGCGGTCGGAGGCTTCGCGGACGGCTACACCAACGCCGTTCCCCGGCTCCTGGCCGGCCTGTCCGTTCCGCGCAAGGGTCTGATCGGCCCCTGGGCGCATGCGTTTCCCGACGACGCCGTCCCCGGCCCGAGTATCGGCTTCCTGCAGGAGACCGTGCGCTGGTGGGACCACTGGCTGAAGGGCATCGACACCGGCCTCATGGACGAGCCGATGCTGCGGGTCTGGATGCAGGAATCGGTCGAGCCGCGCCCGGGCTACGAGGTGCGGCCCGGTCGCTGGGTGGCCGAGCCGTCCTGGCCGTCGCCGAACGTCACCGCGGAGATGGTCGAGCTCGCCTCCGAAAGACCGCAAACGCTGCTCGGCGTGCAGACCGCGGGCATCGAGGCGGGGGTCTGGACTGCAGAAGGCGGGTCGGACGACCTCGCCGGCGACCAGCGGGCCGACGACGCTGTCTCGATCGCGTTCGACCTCGAGCCGCTCGAGGAGCCGCTCGAGATCCTCGGCCACCCCGTGGCGACGCTCTCGCTCGCGGTCGACCGCCCGCAGGCTCTCGTTGCCGTCAGGCTCTGCGACGTCTTCCCCGATGGACGCTCGCTGCTCGTGACGCGCGGCCTCCTCAACCTCACCAATCGCGACGGGCACGAGGGTCCGGCGCCGCTCGAGCCGGGACGGCGGTACGAAATTCGGGTGCCGCTCGACGTGATCGCGCACTCGTTTCCCGCCGGGCACAGGCTGCGGATCGCCGTCTCGCCGACCTACTGGCCGTGGGCCTGGCCCTCTCCCGAGCCCGTGACGCTGACGCTCTACGGCGGCCGCGTCGAACTGCCGGTGCGCGCTCCTCGGAAGGAGGACGAGGCGCTGCCGCCCTTCCCGGAGCCCGAGCATTCGGCTCCGCTCGCGGTCGAGGAGACGGGCACCACGCCGGCGGGCCGCTCTCTGCGCAAGGAGCACGCCACCGGCCTCGTCGAGCAGGTCTTCGACTGGGATCTCGGCGGCTCGGTTCGCCTCGTCGACATCGACCTTTCCTCCTCGGACGCGAGCCACTGCGTGTACTCGATCGTCGAGGGCGATCCGCTGTCGGCGGCGGTGCGCTTCCACGCGGCGTCGGGCATGGGCCGCGGCGAGTGGCAGACGCTCTCAGAGGTGACGAGCTCGATGACGAGCGACGTCGACTCCTTCCACATCGAGAGCCGCCTCGACGTCTACGAGAACGACGAGAAGATCTTCACGCGCGACTGGCGCTTCACGATCCCCCGCGACGGCGTCTAGGCTGATCCCGTGATCGACTGCGACATTCACCCCCAGATCGGCGACGTCGAGGCGTTCCTCGGCTACATCGACCCCGCCCAGCGCGACTGGTTCCGTGCGCAGGGCCCGTCGCTCGGTCTCCCGGGCTACTCGTGGTCGCACCCGTCCTCCTGGTTTCGCGCGGACATCGAGCAAAACGGGCACCCGCCCGCCTCGGACGTGGACACGGTGCGCCGCGAGCTCCTCGATCCGAGCGGCACCGAGATCGGGGTGCTGAACGGTGACGACCCCGTTCTGGTCTCGCTGATCCCGAGCCCGTATCGAGCCGCCGAGCTGGCGCGGGCGCACAACGAATGGCTGAAAGAGCGCTGGCTCGACGAGGAGCCACGACTGCGCGGGTCGATCCTCTGCCCGGCACAGGATCCGCGCGCGGCGGCCGAGGAGATCCGACGCGTGGCCGAAGACGAGCGCTTCGTGCAGGTGCTCCTCTGCGGCGGCGCCGATCGCCCTTATGGCGAGCCGCGCTACCTGCCTATCTTCGAGGCTGCCGCGGAGTGCGGCCTTCCGGTCGCGATCCATTCGGGCGGCGAGGGCATGGGGATCGCGGCACCGCCCGGCGGGGCCGGCCCGGTCACCTTCTACATCGAGTGGCACACGCTGGGATCGGCCTGCAGCACGATGTCCCACCTCGTTTCGCTCCTCTGCCACGGGACCTTCGAGCGCCTGCCGACCCTGAAGGTGCTCCTGATCGAAGGCGGAATCGCGTGGCTCCCGGGGATCCTCTGGCGACTCGACACGAACTGGCGCGCGCTGCGAAGCGAGGTGCCGTGGCTCGAGCGCAAGCCGAGCGAGATCGCCCGCGAGCACGTGCGGTTCTCGACGCAGCCGCTCGAGCACACCGACGGCCACGACGAGACTCTCTTCGAGATGCTCGAGGCGGCGGGAGCGCCCGACAACCTCTGTTTCGCCTCGGACTATCCGCACTGGGACTTCGACGATCCGGCCTTCATGCTCCGCCGGCTCCCTGAGGCCTGGCGCGACAAGGTTCTGCACGGAAACGCCGCCGAGCTCTACGGCGAGCGGCTCGGCCTCGCACGCGCTTGAGCGACTGGCACGACGTCGGCGCCGTCGCCGACCTCGAGCGGGCGGGGAGGCTCCTCGCGAGGATCGAGGGCCGGGAGATCGGCGTGCTTCGCGTGAACGGCGAGCTCCGCGGCGTCCGCAACAGGTGTCCTCACCACGGCGGCCCGCTCTGTCTCGGCACCGTGCGCGAGCGGGTCGGCGGGAGGCCCGGGACCTACGCACTCGCCGGCGCGACCGTCCTGCGCTGCCCCTGGCACGGCTGGGAGTTCGATCCGGCGACGGGGCAGTGCGTCGACGAGCCTTCCATGCGAGTCGCCGTCTACCCCGCCAAGGCCGTCGACGGCCGGATTCTCGTTCAGGCCTGAAACAACGCCGGCAGAGCGATTGACATACGCGGTCGTCCCAGGTACCTTGCGGTACATGGTAGCTCGACAGGACGCTCTTCTCGCCCAGATGCGCCGCGGAACGCTGCAGTACTGCGTGCTCGCGTTGCTGGCCAAGGAGGAGCGCTACGGGTTCGACCTCGTTCGCGCCCTGGCCGAGATGAACGGGATGGTGACGAGCGAAGGAACGATCTATCCCCTGCTGAGCCGCTTGCGCCGAGACGGGCTGGTCGAGTCGACCTGGCAGGAATCGTCGACAGGGCCGCCACGGCGCTACTACCGCCTGACCGAGGCGGGAAAGGCGGCGCTCGCCGGCTTCAGGCTCGAATGGCGCAGCTTCCGCGACGCAGTCGACCACTTCGTAGAGAGGACTGAGTCATGAGCTCCACGGCCGACAAGCTCGTCGACGACTATCTGAAGCGCCTGAATCGAGAGCTCCGCGGTCTTCCCCGCGCGCGACGACGTGAGCTCCTGGATGAGATCTCCGAGCACATCTCCGAGGGGCGCGCGAGCCTCGCGGGCGAAAGCGAGGCTGACATCCGCACGCTTCTCGACCGTCTGGGCGACCCCGAGGACATCGCCGCCGAGGCGGCGGAGCGCTTCGGACTGGCACCCAGGAGAGCCGGCTGGAAAGAGGTCGCGGCTCTCGTGCTGCTGCCCATCGGCGGCGTCCTCCTCCCGGTACTCGGGTGGTTCATCGGGGTCGTTCTGCTTTGGATCTCCGATGCCTGGAGCACGCGCGACAAGCTCGTCGGAACCCTTCTCCTCCCGGGCGGGCTTCTGCTCCCGCTCGCCCTTGGGGTCTTCGCCACCGGGGCGAATGGATGCGAAGCTCCGGTGGGAGGGGACTGCCCGCCGGACACGACGGGCGCGGGCGACTTTATGGCCACGGCGCTCTTCGTGGTGCTCTTGCTGGTGCCGATCGTGACCACCGTGTACCTCGCCCGCCGGGTGGGTCGGACGCCGGCGGTGACCTCCTAGAGCGCGTCGTGCACGGCCTCGCCCTCGACGAGGGTGAGGAGGACGCGCGCATCGCCGACGGGACCGGCGGTGGGGTCGAAGATGTCGCGGTCGAGAACGACGAGGTCGGCGAGCTTTCCCGGCTCGATCGTCCCCGTCTCGTCCTCGAGGAAGTTGACGTAGGCAGACCCCTGTGTGGCGGCGGCGATCGCCGTCCCCAGGTCGAGGGCCTCGTCCGGGAGCATGGGCTCCGTGTCTCTCGAGGGGTGCTCGACGCGGGTGACCGCCACCTCCACGATCTCGAGTGGGTTCGGGGTCGACACAGTCCAGTCGCTCCCGAACGCGAGCCTGGCGCCGGCGCGCTGGAGGCTTGCGAAGGGATAGTGGTAGCGAGCCCTTTCCTCACCGATGAACGGCAATGTCAGCTCGGTGACGTAACCGCTCGCGCACGCCCAGTACGGCTGTGCGTTCGCGACCACGCCCAGGCTCGCGAACCGGGGCTGGTCGTCCGGGTGGATGAGCTGGATATGGGCGAGATGGTGCCGCGCGTCGCGGGCGCCGTTGGCCGCGCGCGCCGCCTCGATCGCGTCGAGCGACTCGCGCACGGCCCGGTCGCCGATCGTGTGCAGGTGCACCTGGAAGCCGTGGCCGTCGAGG
>JBDTRS010000024.1:0-19067 GCA_039931575.1 Gaiellaceae bacterium | reverse complement strand
CCAGGTAGAGGGCCGAGTCGGCCACGCGCACGAGCTCGGCGCGCTCGACGCCGTGCTGCGGATAGGTGGCGATCCCAGCCGAGATCGAGACGTGGCCGCCGTGCTCGCACTCGGCGTCGGCGACGCGCTCGATGATCGATCTCGCGATCGACAGCGCTTCGTGCTCGTCGCGGCGCGGCAGGAGGAGGGCGAACTCGTCACCGCCGAGGCGGAACGCTTCGCCGCCCTGCCGCAGTCGTGCGGCCACCTGGGCCAGCACGCGATCGCCGACCGGATGGCCGTAGCGGTCGTTGATCTCCTTGAAGTTGTCGATGTCGAGCAGGCAGAGCGTGAGTGGGACGCCCTTTTCCTGGGCGTCGTCGAGGTCGCGCTGCAGCCGCTCGTGGAAGTGTCGGTGGTTACCGAGGCCCGTCAGCGGGTCGGTGAGCGCAAGCCGCATGGCCTTGAGGGCGCTGTAGACCGACCGCTGGTAAAGCGCGATGGCGACGAGTGGGCCGACGAGCGCGATGGCAAGAAGTGGCGACCGGTCCCAGAGAACAGCGAGCATGAGGCTGACCGACGCCATGATCGAAAACGGCACCGCCGTCCAGTAGACCGATTTCCGTAGGAGCGGCAGGAAGGGTTCCCGCGACCACCGCGCGATGATCGTCGCGATGAGCGGGATGTTGAGGCCGTAGAAGGCCGCAGCACCGAGGAGGACCTGCAGCAGAAGCGACGCGACGCCCACCTCGTGCGCGGCGATCGATGCAGCTGCGCCCGCGGCGCCGCCTCCGAGTGCATAGACCGCGCTGTTGTAGGACAGGCGGATAGCGGGACGACGCTGGAAGAGCTCGATGAGAGCCCGCGTAAGGAAGCCCATCACGACGGCCGGCGCCCAGCCGTAGATGACTGCGGTTCCGACGATGAACACGGCCGCGAGCGAGATCCCCTCCGAGGAGATTCCCTCGATCGGTACAGGGTGCGCCTCGACGAAGGTCGCCGCGAGGAGGAGCGCGAACACTCCTCCAAGCACGGCAGCATCCGGATGCGATGCCGCGAAGTGCCAGAGGGAAAACGCGAGCAGCGCGAAGCCCGAGATCGCCACCGGGAGGACGATAGGCAGAAGCCGCGCCGTCTCGCGTGAAACGAGACGACGTTCCGGCTTCACCCCACCCGATGCGCTCTCAGTCGAGCGAACGGCGTGCAGGCTCACGGTTATGGCTTAACCGTTCGCCGTTCTACCAGGCCCACCCTTCAAGGGCGCCCAAGAAAGCGGCCAGAAGGGCGGCAACAACTACAACGTTCGCAAGCTTTACCTTCCAATGAAGCATTCCGTCATCTCCCGTGTCGGACGCCTAGGACGAGCCGAAGTATCCGTGCGGGTGACGGAACCCAACATCCCCCCTTCGAGGGATTCGGGAAAAGCCTGCTCAAATCATAAAAGGCCGGCTTCGCGCAGCGGCCGTCTTGCCCACGCAAATCGGTCGCGATACCAGCCCTCGAGCGGCGCCAGCGTGGTGCCCTGGCTCGATGAGTGGATGACCCACCCGCGGCCGACGTACATGCCCATATGGTCGACTTCCGAGGGGCTCGAGCGCCACCCCTCGGCGCCGAAGAAGACGACGTCCGCAGGCTTCAGGCGGTCGAACGGGATTCGCGCCGACTTCGGCACCTCTCCGCTCATCTGGTACGTCGTGCGGCCGCGGAGAACTGTCGGCAGGCGGCCGCCTCCGGGATAGGGCTCCAACTTGTACACGCGCCAGACGTACCCGGAGCAGTCAAACCCGCCGCGCGAGGTGACGCCGAAGGTCACCTGCTGGAACTCCGAGGTGCCGCCCCAGATGTAGGGGTAGCCGACGAAGCGCACCGCTCGCGTGAGCACCTTCTTCGGCCAGTCGCCGAAGGCGGGAAGCGAAAACGAGCCGGCCAGCGAGCTGACGCGGTCCTTCTCCCACTGGGAGAGCGCGAGGACGCGCGCAAGCGAGTAAGCGGCTTCGGCGCGCGTGGCCGGGTCCTGCGGGCGCAGCTCGAGGTCGTCGGCGGCGGCCGGGTGGTTGAAGCGGAGGCTCAGAAGGCGGGCGACGACCTCGTTCCCGAGCCGGCCGGGCGGGGCTAGTCCCGCGCCCGCCACGACCTGCTGGAACCTCTTCGCAGCTGGCCGGAGGCCTACGACCTTCACGAGAGCCGCATCGAGAGC
This sequence comes from Gaiellaceae bacterium, assembly GCA_039931575.1. GTDB lineage: Bacteria > Actinomycetota > Thermoleophilia > Gaiellales > Gaiellaceae > DATEOR01. The sequence goes on along the minus strand of JBDTRS010000024.1, from coordinate 16,891 downwards.
GCCGATGGTGACTGCGCGACCCGGGTCGACGACGACCTGCTGCTCGCCTGTCAAGGCGGCGAGCGCGAACCCGAGATCTCCGCGCGTGAGGGGGGCGCTCGGCCGAAACTCGGTCACGCTCGGGCCCATGAGCCCGTTCTCGACAACGATTTTGATCTGCGGGCGCGCCCAGTTGAGAGCGGCAGCCGGCTGCGCGGCCGCAAGGGCGGCGAGCACGAGAAGGAAACCGATGAGACCCCGGCGCATGCCCTCCCTATCGTCGGTGCGCGAGAAGCCCTTTAATCTCGACTGGGATGGAGCCTGAGATCCGGCCGGAGCCGACTCCCGAGGAGCGTGAGGCTATCGACGAGGCGCTTGCCCGCCTGACCGGCGAGCCGGTTCCCCCGCGCTCTCAGTGGTGGCGCGAAGGCGTCCGCGAGGCGGTTACGGGCGAAGAAGAGCCCGCTTGACTGCGAGGCGCCATTCCGACAACAGGCGCTCGGCCTCGCTTGCCGGCAGTAGCGGTTCGTAGCGGGCGGCCCGACGCCAGGTCGCGGCGATGTCGTCCGTGCTTCTCCAGGTCCCAGTTGCGAGGCCGGCGAGGGCCGCCGCGCCGAGCGCCGTCGTCTCCCGCTCCTCCGGCACTTCGACTGGGAGGCGGGTCACGTCGGCGAGAAACTGCATGAGAAACGTGTTCGCCGCCGCCCCGCCGTCGGCTCGCAGCACGTCGACCTCGAGGCGCATCGCGTCGAGGACGTCGCGGGTCTGGTAAGCGGCCGCCTCGAGCGCGGCCCGAACGAGATGCGCCCGGCCGGTCCCGCCTGAGATGCCGGTTACGAGCCCGCGCGCATCCGGATCCCAGTGCGGCGAGCCGAGACCCGCTAGGGCAGGCACGAAGTAGACACCGCCGTTGTCTTCGACCGAGCGGGCGAGCGCCTCGCTCTCGGAAGCGTTCGCGAGTACGCCCACCTCGTCTCTGAGCCACTGCACGGCTCCGCCCGTGACGAAGACCGAGCCCTCGAGTGCGTAGGCCGTCGCGTCGCCGCCGAGCCGCCACGCAACGGTCTGCACAACGCCTTCGCGCGGCTCCCCTGGCGCGCCGCCTGCGTTTGCAAGCACGAACGTCCCTGTGCCGAACGTTGCCTTCGCCTGCCCCGGCCCGAAGCACGCCTGGCCGAAGAGCGCGGCCTGCTGGTCGCCTGCGAGGCCGGCGATCGGGACGCTGGCGCCGTGGAGCTCGCCCTCGCCGACCACGCCGCTCGAGTCGACGACCGCGGGGAGGACGGCGTGGGGCACGCCGAAGAGCTCCAGCAGGTCGTCGTCCCAGGTGAGCGTGCGCAGGTTGAAGAGGAGCGTGCGCGAGGCGTTGGACACATCGGTCGCGTGGACCGCTCCGCCAGTGAGTTTCCAGACGAGCCAGGCGTCGATGGTCCCGAAGGCGAGGTCGCCGGACGCCTGACCCAGGATCCATTCGAGCTTCGTGGCGGAGAAGTACGGGTCCGGAAGAAGCCCGGTGCGGTCCCGGATGAGGTTCGGCGGAAGCTCCCGGCAGCGCTCGGCCGTGCGCCGGTCTTGCCACACGATCGCCCGGTGCACGGGGCGCCCGCTTCGCCGGTCCCAGACCACCGTCGTCTCGCGCTGGTTCGCGATCCCGATTGCGGTGAGATCCCTCGCCTCCAGCCGCGCCCCTGTGAGCGCGTCCGCCGCTGCACCGAGCACCGACTCCCAGATCTCTTCCGCGTCATGCTCCACCCAGCCGGGCCGCGGGAAGTGCTGCGGCACCTCCCTGTACCCGCGCCCGCGCGGGCGGAGCTGGTCGTCCACGACCAGGCAGGTCGTCCCGGTCGTCCCCTGGTCGATCGCCAGGATCACGGGGGCTAAAACTCCTTTCGGACTGGACTGGGTTCCTACAGCGGCAACTCGAAGGACTGGAGGACGAGCAGCGGAGCAAAGCCTTGCCGCCGGTAGAGGCGCAACGCCGGAAGGTTGTCGCTGTGAACCGTGAGGCCGAGCGTCTCGTGCGGATGGTTGGCCCAGTAGTCGGTCAAGGCGCGCGAGAGGACGTAGCTTCCGACGCCCTGGTCGCGCTCGCTCTCGACGACGCCGAGGTGGTAGATCCAGCGGTCGGACGGATCGATGTTGACCACGGCGAGGCTCTCGGCCTGCGACTCGCCGATGTAAACGGCGCCCTGCCCGAGGGCCTCCCGCCAGGCGCTCTCCGGGAAGACTCCGTCCGGGAAGCATTCCCGGTAGAGGCGGAGCGTTTGCTCGAGATCTCCGGGAAGGCCTCGGCGCACGGTCACGCCCTCGGGCCCCGGCCCTCCAGGCCGGTGGTCAGAAGGGTGAAGGCGAAAGACGGCCTGCGCGTTCCCGAAAGACTGGAAGCCTGCACGCTCGAGCAGGAGGCCCCCGCTCTTGTTGTGCGTCCCGACCGACGCGATCACCTTCCGAGCGCCTTGATTCTCGGCGCGCTCGACAGACGCTTCGAGGAGGAGCGCCCCGAGCCTGGGACCGAGGTGACCCGGCGCGATGAGTGGCCCGAAGAGGTCGGCGTGCTCGAATCCCGAGGAGACCTCGACGCCTCCGAACCCGACGACTTCGCCCTCAGCCTCCTCGACGAGCAGCGTCTCCTCCGGAGAGACTTCCCAGTCTGAGAGCTCACTCTCGAGCTCTTCCGAGGTCGTCCAGAGCGGGTTTCCCACCTGCTCCTCGGGGCGCTGGAGTGCATGGCGTGAGAGCTCCAGGACTGCGCCCCGGTCGCGTTGCTCGAAGCTACGCAGGCTGCCGGCCACGGAACACCCTTGGCGCGTTCAAGAAATAGTCCAGCCCCGAGATCCAGGTCAGGGCCAGGGCGACGAGCCCGGCCCACCAGGCGATGTCGGTTGTGAAGGCGCCCCCGGCGGCCAGGCCGGCGAGGGCGGCGGCGAGCGCCTGCGCGCCGGTCTTGAGCTTGCCGAGGTCGCGTGCGGCCATCACAACTCCCCGCTCGAGCGCGGCGAGCCGCAGGCCGGACATGAGGAACTCACGCGCGACGATCGCGGCGACCATCCAGGCCGGGAGCGCACGCTCCACCAGCATGATCAAAGCCGCCATGACGAGGAGCTTGTCCGCGACCGGGTCGAGAAGCCGGCCCAGGTTGGACGAGCGCTCCGTTCGCCGGGCCCACCAGCCGTCGAGCCAGTCGGTCCCCATCGCGACCACGAACACCCCCGTCGCCCAGTAGTCGTGGTTGGGGAAGTCCCAGGCGAAGAGTACGACGACGAGCGGCACCGAGAGCACTCGGGCAAGCGTGAGCTGGTCGGCAAAGTGCACGGACAGGACAGAATACGCGCGCCGATGCCTGCTTTCGCAAAGGTTCTGGTCGCGAACCGCGGCGAGATCGCCGTCCGGATCTTCCGCACCCTTCGCGAGCTCGGGATCGGCACCGTCGCGGTCTACTCCGAGGCCGACCGCGGATCGCTCCATGCGGCCTCCGCGGACGAGGCGTACCTGATCGGGCCCGGCGCGCCGGCGGAAAGCTATCTCAATCAGGAGCGCATTCTCGACGCCGCGCGGCGCTCGGAGGCGGAGGCTGTGCACCCGGGATACGGTTTCCTCGCTGAGAACGCCAGCTTCGCGCGCGCGTGCGAGGCCGCCGGTATCGTCTGGATCGGGCCTCCTGCGGAGGCGATCGAGGTGATGGGCTCGAAGATCGCCGCGCGCGACCTGATGCGAAATGCCGGCGTTCCCGTCATTCCGGGCACGACCGAGCCCGTCGAGTCTCCGGAGGAGGTCGTCCGCCTCGGGGGGGAGTACGGGTGGCCACTGGCGATCAAGGCCTCGGCGGGCGGCGGCGGAAAAGGGCTCAAGATCGTGGAGAGGCCGGAGGAGGCCGAGCGCGCGTTCGCTGCCGCGAAGCGCGAGGGACAGGCGTACTTTGCCGACGCGACGGTGTACGTCGAAAAGTTCATCGACGATCCCCGTCACGTCGAGGTGCAGGTGCTCGCGGACGGCCACGGGCACGTCGTCCATCTCGGTGAGCGGGACTGCACGATGCAGCGCCGCCACCAGAAGATCGTCGAGGAGACCCCTTCGCCGGCCGTCACGCCCGACCTCCGCGCGCGCATCGGCGCCATCGCGGTGGAGGCCGCCCGCGCCGTCGGCTACAGAAGCGCCGGCACCATCGAGGGCCTGCTCGACCGGGACGGCAACTACTGGTTTCTCGAGATGAACACCCGCCTCCAGGTTGAGCACACGATCACGGAGCTCGTCACCGGCGTCGATCTCGTGCGCGAGCAGGTCCTGATCGCAGCGGGGGAGCCGACCGGCGTCGCCCAGGACACGCTCCGCTTCTCCGGCCACGCGATCGAGTGCCGGATCAATGCCGAGGACCCGGCGACCGGCTTCCTCCCGTCGCCGGGCACCTTGAGCCGCTACCGCGAGCCGGGAGGCCCTGGCGTCAGGGTCGACTCCGGGCTCGTCGAGGGCGCGGAGGTCGTCGGCCTTTACGACCCGCTGATCGCCAAGCTCTGCGTGTGGGATACCGATCGCGAGCGGGCCCGCGCGCGCATGCTCCGGGCGCTCGACGAGTTCGAGATCGAAGGCGTCAAGACTCTCGTGGGCTTCCACAAGGCGCTGCTCCGGCACCCGTGCTTCGTGGCGGGGGAGACGTGTCACGGCATCGTCGAGTCGGAGGAGCTGGCACAGGAATCGGAGAGGTTGTCTTATAAGACAACAAGGCTAGCGCGGCCGCCGGACGGACGGGTCCGAGAGGAGTTGGTCGAGGTCGAGCTCGACAGCCGTCGCTTCGAGATCACCCTTCTTCGTCCCGAGCCGCCTCACGCCGAGCTGGGTCGCCGGCGTCGCGCGCGGGCGGACGGCGCGGGCGGCCATGAGGCTGTGAAGGAGGCCGTCGTCAGCCCGATGCAGGGGACGGTGCTCGCGGTCGAGGTGGCCGAGGGCGACGAGGTTCGGGCCGGCCAGGTGATCTGCATCGTCGAGGCGATGAAGATGGAAAACGAGATCACGGCCCACCGCGACGGGCTGATCAGCGGCCTCTCGGTCACCGTCGGCGAGCCGGTCAAGACCGGCCAGGTGATTTGCGTCGTCGCCCAGGAGAGAGGCGCGGCAACCTCCGAAGCCCCGGCAGAATAGGGTGGTCCGGCTTGGGGTCTATGTAAGGTGTGCCTTACAGTGGTTAGCCTTACTCCAGTGGCCGTGAGCGCCAAGCGAGAGCTCTGCGCCGACGTCTCCGACGCCGCCACCGAGCCCCTCGGAGCGACGGCGAGCCGCGTCGACCGCTGGATCCTGGTCGAGTACCGCGGTCTCTGGGACCGGGACGTGCTTGGTGGGAGCCTCCTCTCGGAGGCCCTGAAGGGCCACCTACGCGACCAGCTTGCGAAGCTCGGGCACGTGCGTCTTCTCTTCGTCAAGCGCCCCGAGCGCCGCAAGCACAAGCGGCGGATGCTCTACTTCGGCAGCTGCAGGCCCGGCGAAGAGAGCTTTTACGCGCTCGAGTTCGAGCGCCACGAGGACCTCGTCGAATACGACTTCGCAGCCGCTCTCCTCGGCGGGGGGACGCCCGGCGTGCCGCTCGACCATCCGCTCTTCGTCGTCTGCACGCACGGCAAGCGCGACCGCTGCTGCGCGAAGTACGGCCGGCCGCTCTACGACGGGATCAAGGGGAAGGTCGATCCCGCCTGGGTCTGGCAGTCCACCCATGTCGGTGGCGACCGCTTCGCAGGCAACGTGGTCGTCCTGCCCGAGGGCCTCTTCTACGGCCGGGTCGGCGAGCAGGATCTCGATCCCATCCTCGACGACTACTTCGACGGGCAGATCCATCTCGACCGCTTCCGAGGCCGCTCGGCCTACACGTTCGCGGTCCAGGCCGCCGAGCTGTCCGTGCGTGAGTCGACTGGACTCCGCGGCATCCACGACGTCGAGCTCGTGAAGGTCGAGCGCGGCGACGAGGGCTGGATCGTCCGCCTGCGTGCGAACGGGCGCGTCTATGTCTCCGAGGTGACGACCGAGCTCGGCGCCGAGCCCGTCTACCTGACTTGCGGGTCGATCACTCAGCAGCGTCCGCGCCGCTTCGTGGCGCGGCTGCGCTGACGAGCAGAAAGCCTTCTCGCACAAGGCGGCGGACGAGCACGAGGCGACCCTCGTCGTCGAGGTCGCCCGGCAGCTCAGCGGGGGTGAAGGGCTCGGCGGCCTCCGCGATGAACTCGAGCTCCTCGCGGGCGTCGTCCGGAAAGCTGACGTCTTTGCCCTCGAAGGCGAGCGTCGCCCCGGAGAGGTCGAAGAGAACGGTCGGCCGTCGCTCCACCTGCGTCTCGAGATCGAGCTCGTCGAGCGCGCGCAGCTGGCTCAGCTGGCCGCCCAGGATCGGCCGGCGCGTCCGGAGGAGCTTGCGCCGCCGTCTGCGCTCCACCTGGTCGGGCTGCAGCCGCTCGGCGAGGCGTTCGAGCAGGTCCTCCGCTCCTTCGCCGCCGGCCGAGCGGCGGAAGGCCACGTCTGCGGCGCAGCTCTCGACAGCAGCGCGAAGGGCGTCGATCCACGTGTAGACGTTGACGCCGACGGTGATGTGGAGCGAGTCGGCGGCGGATGTCTTCGCCTCGTGCAGCCAGCCACGCGGCAGGTACAGGGTGTCTCCGGCGCGCAGGGTGACGTCGTGGACGGGTGGGCCCGGGTCGCCCATCTTCTCCTTGTAGCGCTGGTTCTTGATCGGCAGCTCCCAGACGGGCTCGTAGACGAGCCAGCGCTTCTCGCCGGCGACCTGGAGCGAGAAGACGTCGTGGGTGTCGTGATGGACCGGTAGCCCCTGCGCGCTGCGCGGCGTGAAGTAGGCATTTGCCTGCGCGGGATGGCCGAGCTCCGATTCGAGCGCGCGACAGAACTCCGCGAGAGGTGCCCAATTGAGATGAAGACCCTGGAGGACGATCGTGGCGCCGTCCTCGAACTCGGCGAGCACCCGCTCGACATCCACGGCGCCGGTGAAGGGCGTGGGCCGCCAGGAGAGGTCTTTCGTGTAGCTCGAGACGTCGAGCTTCGCTCCCGCCTTGGCGAGGCGAAACGCCGGGAAGCGCAACCCGGACGAGCAGACGAGCCACTCGACGTCCGCGACGGAGAGGAGGTCGTCGAAGCGACCTTCCTCGCCGCGAGGGACGACGAGCGGCTCCCGCTCCCAGTGCTCTGCGAGGAATTCCTCTACGGAGACCGGCTCGAGCGTGCGAGCCAGGGCCCCTGACCCAGTGGTTCGGCCGATGACGCCGCCCGGTCTGCGGCGAGCGAAAAGCGAGTCAGACAAGGACGCAGGAAGCCTGCAGGCTAGGAAGCCTGGAGGCGACCGAGGACGAAGGCTGACGACGCTTTGCAGCCGCTCGCAGCCCAGGCGGGCGTTGTCGGTCGGGCCACTTAGCTCGGGTCTTCTGCGTCGGTGTCGGCGTCGGTCGAGTCCGTGTCGGTGGAGTCGGTGTCGTCCGCGTCCGTGTCGTCGGTGTCGCTGTCCTGATCGTCCTGATCCGTGTCCGCCGTCTCGTCGCGGACCTCGAACTCGGCGCGAGCCTGGGTCTGAATCTCTTCCTCCTGCAGTGTGCTCATGCTCTCTCCTCTCTCAAAGGACGGGGGAAGGCTACAGCGTCCGTCTCTATGCCCGGAACGCCCGGGTCGCGACCGCCGCGGTGACTTCAGCGAGGCGCAGCGTGGGTGCGCGCGAAGTCGGCCGCTCGCTCCCGCTAGACTCGCCCGCGGCCGGATGGATCTCTACGAGTACCAGGGAAAGCAGCTTTTCGCCCGCTTCGGGATCCCCGTCTCGGAGGGCCGGCTGGCGTCCAGTCCGGAGGAGGCGCGCGCCGCCGCGGAGGAGCTCGGGCCTCCCGTGGTCGTGAAGGCCCAGGTGCTGACGGGCGGTCGCGGCAAAGCCGGCGGCATCAAGATCGCCGCGTCGCCGGAGGAGGCGGAGGAGCGTGCCGGCGAGATCCTCGGCCTGGACATCGGCGGCCACATCGTCCGCCGCCTCTGGATCGAGCAGGCCGCCGAGATCGCGAAGGAGTACTACCTGTCGGTCACGTTCGACCGCGGCGAGAAGAAGCCACTCTTCATGTTCACGACCGAGGGCGGCGTCGACATCGAGGAGGTGGCCGAGAAGCATCCGGACGCGCTTGCGCGTCTGCACGTCGATCCGCTCGTCGGCTATCAGCCCTTCCAGGCGCGCTGGCTCTGCTTCACGGCCGGTCTCGAGGATCCGGACGAGCAGAAGCAGGTGATCGCAATCGTCGCCAAGCTCTACGAGGCCTTCGTCGGCGCGGACGCGATGCTCTGCGAGATCAACCCGCTGATCGTGACGCCCGCCGGTGAGGTGAAGGCGCTCGACTCCAAGTTCACGGTCGACGACAACGCCCTCTACAGACACCCCGACGTGGCGGAGATGCGCGATCCCGAGGCCGGCGAGCCGGAGGAGCGCCTCGCGCGCGAGAAAGGGGTCACGTATGTGAAGCTCGACGGCGAGATCGGCATCCTCGGGAACGGCGCCGGCCTCGTCATGTCGACGCTCGACGTGATCGACCAGGTAGGCGGACGGCCCGCCAACTTCTGCGATCTCGGCGGCGGCGGTGACGCCGAGGGCGTGGTGGCCGCACTCGAGGTGATCACCTCCGACCCCCAGGTCAAGGGGATCCTCTTCAACATCTTCGGCGGGATCACCCGCTGCGACGAGGTCGCGCGCGGGATCCTCGACGCGCTTGGACGGATGACCATCGAGCTCCCGATCGTCGTGCGCCTCGACGGGACGAACGCGCCGGAAGGGCGTGCCCTGCTGAAGGAGGCCGGGCCGGCGAACGTGTACGTCGAGGAGACGATGCTGTCAGCGGCCGAGCGGGTCGTCGAGCTGGCGCGGTGAGCTCGGTGTGGGACCAGAGGGCGGAGGCCTACAGGAAGAGCGAGGAGCACCGGCAGGGCTGGGACCTCGACGTCCTCGTCGAGTGGGCGCAGGGAGCACGAACCGCGCTCGACGTCGCGAGTGGTGGCGGGCACGTCGCTCGGCGGCTGCGCGAGGCCGGGATCGAGGTGGTCACCTGCGATCCAGCGGAGGGGATGCGCGCCGATGTCGTCTGTCGCGCCGAGGAGCTCCCGTTTCCCGACGCCGGCTTCGAAGTCGTCGCCTGCCGCCTGGCCGCGCATCATTTCGAGGACGTGCAGGCGGGGGTCCGCGAGATGGCGCGGGTGGCGGGCGATCTCGTCCTCATTGTCGACAACCTCTGGGTGAACGATGCGGGCGAGGAGGCCAACCGGCAGCGAGATTCCTCGCATGTGCGCAACTACTCGTTGGATGAATGGCGGTCGCTCTTCGCGGAGGCGGGACTCACGATTGAGGCTGAGCGCGAGAGCGAGTCGGCGGTCCGGCTCGAGCCGTGGCTCGAGCGGACGGGCTGTCGTGGCGCGGAGGCGGAGCGAGTGCGCGAGCTTCTGGCCGACCGGATCGACAACGGGCTCTACCGCCTCGACCGCGTGGCCCTGAAGGGACGGAAGGCGGCCTAGTGGCGATCGTCGTCGACCGCGAGACCCGGCTCGTCGTCCAGGGCATCACCGGGCGCGAGGGTTCCTTCCATGCGACGCGGAACAAGCAGCACGGGACGAACGTCGTCGCGGGCGTGACCCCCGGGAAGGGGGGAGCCGAGGTCGAGGGCATTCCGGTTTTCGACTCGGTGCGCCAGGCGGTCGACGAGACGAGCCCGAACACCGCGATGGTCTTCGTGCCCGCCCGCTTCGCGGCCGATGCGATCTATGAGGCCGTCGACGCCGGCATCGGGACGGTGATCTGCATCACCGAAGGGATCCCGGCGCACGACATGCTGCGCGTCTACAACTACATCCGCCCGCGGGACGTGACGCTGATCGGGCCGAACTGCCCCGGTGTCCTCTCTCCGGGGAAGGCCAACGTCGGGATCATCCCGGCCGAGATCTTTCACGAAGGCAACGTCGGCCTCGTGTCCAGATCCGGCACGCTCACGTACCAGATCGGGCACGAGCTGACCCAGTTCGGTATCGGGCAATCGACTATCGTCGGAATTGGGGGGGACCCCGTCGTCGGGTCGTCCTTTATCGACATCCTCGCTCGCTTCGAGGCCGATCCCGAGACCGAGTACGTCGTCATGGTCGGGGAGATCGGCGGCGCCGAGGAGGAGAAGGCGGCGCGCTTCATCGAAGCGGAGATGTCGAAGCCGGTCGTCGCCTACATCGCAGGCTTCACCGCGCCACCCGGCAAGACGATGGGTCACGCGGGCGCGATCATCTCCGGCACGGCAGGGACGGCGCAGGCCAAGAAGGAAGCGCTCGAGGCCTGCGGTGTCCGGGTCGGCACGAACCCGACCGAGGTGGCCCGTGTCGTCGCGGAAGTCGCCGGCGTTCGCGCCTGACCGCGGCCGCGCCGCTCGCTAGACTCGGTCCGTGGGCTTGATCTCCTTCGCACGCGGCATGCCCGGTCCCGATCTCCTCCCGATCGCCGCCTTCGGCGACTGCGCGCGCGAGGCGCTCGAGCGCGACGGGGCGACTGCCCTCCAGTACGGGCCGCCGGCGGGCTATCCCCCGCTCAAGGAGTGGATCGGCGAGCAGCACGACGTCGATCCCGGCCGGGTGGTGATCACGAACGGCTCGCTCCAGGGCTTCGCCTTCGTCGCTCGCCACTTCGTGCAGTCCGGCTCGCGCTTCTTCGTCGAGGCGCCCTGCTACGACCGCTCGCTCTCGATCCTGCGGAAGCTCGGCGCCGAGGTCGAGCAGGTGGAGCTCGCCGAAGACGGCCTCGACGTGGACGCGCTCGCAGGCTCGCTCCGCGCCGGCGATGTCGTCTACACGATCCCGACCTTTCAGAACCCGAGCGGCCGGACGCTCTCCCTGCCGAACCGCCGGCGACTGCTCGACCTGGCCGCCGAGCGTGAAGCTGTCGTCTTCGAGGACGACCCGTACGGGCTCCTTCGCTTCGAAGGCGACACGCTGCCGCGGCTCTTCGAGCTCTCCGGCGGCGAGACGCTCTTCCTCTCCTCGTTCTCGAAGACGGTCGCGCCGGGCATCCGCACGGGCTACGTCCTGCTCCCCGAGGAGCTCGTGCCCGCGATCGAGACCTTCGTGCTCTCGAACTACGTCTCGCCTGCGATCTTCGTCGAGGCCGCGCTCCTTCAGTTCCTCACGAGCGGGCGCTTCGAGCCGAATCTCGAGACCGTCCGCGGCGGGCTGCGCATCCGCCGCGACGCGATGATCGCCGCGCTCGAGCGCGAGCTGCCCGACGGCGCCGCTTGGAACCATCCCGAAGGCGGGTACTTCCTGTGGCTCGACCTCCCGTCGGGTGTCGAGGCAGAGGCACTCCTCGCGCGTTCGGGAGAGGAAGACGTCGCCTTCATCAAAGGTGCGGACTTCTTCTTCCACGGCGGAGGCGAGGAGTCTGCGCGCCTTGCGTTTTCGTTCGCGACCGCTCCGGAGATCGACGAGGGCATCGCGCGCCTCGGCCGGCTGGTGCGCGAAGCAGCGGCCGTTGCCGCCTGAGCGGCCCTTTCGCAACCGCCCACCTGAGGGACATCGCGCCCGTCACGAGTTCGGGCGCGTTCGGCATCTCCCCGGTCCGGCTGCGCTTCGGGATCTCGAGCTTCGGCGTGAACGCGTACACGGCGCCCGAGGACGGCGCCCGCGTGATCGAGGAGCACGACGAGCTCGGACACGGAGCGGGACGGCACGAAGAGCTCTATTTCGTCGTCTCGGGCCACGCCGTCTTCGAGCTGGACGGGAAGGACGTCGAAGCGCCTGCCGGCACGTTCGTCTTCGTCGGTGAGCCGAAGGTGCGACGCGGTGCGATCGCACGCGAGCGTGGGACGACGGTGCTCGTGGTCGGCGGATTCACCGGCCAGGCGTTCAAGGCCTCGCCCTGGGAAGCGTGGCTGGAGGCGATGCCGCTCCTCGAGGCCGGCGAGCCGGGGCAGGGCGTGGAGGTGTTCGAGCGAGCGCTTGCCGCCTATCCCGGGAACCCGAACGTGCTCTACAACCTGGCCTGCTTCGAGTCGCTCGCGGGCCGTGCCGATGATGCGCTCACGCACCTCGCCGAGGCGGTCGCCGCGGATCCGCGCACCCGCGAGTGGGCGGAGTCCGACTCCGACTTCGACGCGATCCGCGCCGACCCGCGCTTCCCGCGCTAAGCCGCCGCGTGCGCGCGCAGCGCGGGCCGGGCGACCAGCTTCGGCTGCCGGGGTGGCGCGAGTGTCGAGGCGGCCGCCCGAAAGGTCGGGCACGGAGTGTCACCGGGCAGAGCGCACAACTCGGCTCGGCGGAAAAAGCAATCGTCGCACGTGGTCGCTAGGCGCTTCGTCATCGGTCCCGAGAGGCAGGACTATAGGACTGCAGACTGGAGCTTTGAAGGGCTTCAAACAGCAAATTCGCGCAATTTCCGCCAAGAATGGCACATGCGTTGCCAGGTGAGGCAACTACAATGTTGCCAGAACACGCAACGCCTGAGTGAGGCTCGAGACGGCTACGATCCGGAGCCCCTCAGCGTACTTGCGCGCGGACGGGGCGTTGGCGACCGGGACGAGGAAGACATCGGCTCCGGCCTCGCGCGCGCCGATCGTCTTTTGCTTGATGCCGCCGATCTCGCCGACCTGGCCTGCGAGGTTGATCTCCCCGGTGACGGCGATGCGCTTCCCGCGGTCGATGTCTCGTGGGCCGATCTCGTCCACGATGTCGAGGGCGAAGGCAAGGCCGGCCGAGGGGCCTCCGATTGAGCCGCTGTCCACCTTCACGCTGATCGGAAGCTTGATGTTCGTCGCCAACTGGACGTAGATGCCGACGACGGCGCGCCCCGGGGTCTCGGGGTCGGCTCGGGTCCCGATCTCCAAGGTTCGGGTTCCTCCGGAATGCTTGACGGTGACCGAGACCGTCTCGCCGGGTTCCACCTTGTCCATCGCCGCCCGCAGGTCCTCGGGGGTCTTGACCGTCGTGTCGTCGACGCGGGTGATGATGTCCCCGGGCTCGAGCTTCCCCTGGGCCGGCGCGCCGGCGAGGACGAGGTCGACCTCGGCGCCGTCGGCGGTCGCCTGCACGTCGTAGCCGAGATAGCGGAGCGCGACCGCGGCGGCGATCTGCTGCGAGTTGCTCATCTCGTTGAGGCTGCTCTTCCTCCGCTCGCTCTCGCTCACCCCCGTCGGGTTGAGGACCTCTGCCGGCACGAGCGTCGCCCCTTCGTGGAGCCCTGGGAAGTAGCGCTCGAGGATGCTGGCGCGGCGAACGACGACGTCCACCATGTAGATGCCGCCTTTCCCGGGCCGGTCCTTCTCGCCGGCGATGTGGACAAGCGGCTCGACCGCACGTGCTGGGTCGGGCAGGAAGAGATAGTGGTTCGAGGGGGCGAACGCGAGGATCGCGGCCGCGATCACGGCGACCACGACGAGCGCGACGAGGGGAAGGAGGCGGCGCCTTCTCAGCTTGACCCGGCGAGGACGCCGACGACCTCTCTGACGGCGTCCGCGGACTTGGCGAGCTCCGCGCGCTCCTCGTCGGAAAGGTCGAGCTCCACGATCTCCTCGATGCCGGCGGCGCCGAGCTTGACGGGCACGCCCATGTAGAGCCCTTCGATGCCGTACTCCCCCTCGAGGAACGCCGTGCAGGGAAGCACTCGCTTCTGGTCGAGGCAGACGGAGTCGACCATTTGGGCGACCGCCGCGCCGGGCGCATACCAGGCGGAGGTGTCGAGGAGGTTCACGATCTCGCCGCCGCCCTTCCGGGTGCGCTCGACCATGGCCTCGATCCGGTCGTCCGCGACGAGCTTGCCGAGCGGAATGCCGCCCACGCTCGTGGCGGAGACGACCGGCACCATCTGGTCGCCGTGGCCGCCGAGCACCACGGCGGTCACGTCCTTCGCAGACGCGCCCGTCTCCCAGGAGATGAACGTGCTGAAGCGGGCCGTGTCGAGGATTCCCGCCATCCCGAAGACGCGCTCCTTCGGGAACCCCGATGCGCTCTTGGCGACGTGGCACATCGCGTCGAGGGGGTTCGAGACGACGATCAGCACGGCATCGGGCGAACGCTCCACCGCCTCGCGCGTCACCGAGCCGACGATCGACTCGTTCGTCGTCACGAGATCGTCCCTGCTCATCCCCGGCTTGCGCGGCAGGCCGGCGGTGACGACGACGACGTCTGAGCCCTCGCTCTCCGCATAGCTGTTCGAGCCCACGATCGTCGGCTCGTAGCCGAGCACGGGGCCCGCCTGGTTCAGGTCGAGAGCCTTCCCCTGCGGGAGGTTCTCCTTGATGTCGACGAGGACGACGTTCGCGTAGTCGCGGCGCGCGATCTCCTGCGCGGCGGTCGCGCCGACATTTCCCGCGCCGACCACGGTCACTTTCTTCCTCATACGCGGACTCCCATCCGGTCGATGATCGCGTCGGCCACGTCGCTCGTGCCGACGGCCGTGGGGTCGTCCCGGGCGGGCTTCATGTCATAGGTGACACTGCGCCCTTCGGCGATGACGCCCTCGATCGCTCCTTCGAGACGCTCGGCGGCGTCTCGCTCTTCGAGGTGGCGGAGCATCATCACGCCGGAGAGCATCATCGCCATGGGGTTGACCTTGTTCTGGCCCGCGTACTTCGGGGCCGAGCCGTGCGTGGGCTCGAAGACGGCTGCCTGCGTGCCGAAGTTCCCGCCCGGCGCAAGCCCGAGTCCTCCGATGAGGCCCGCGCAAAGGTCGGAGACGATGTCGCCGTAGAGATTCGGGCAGACGAGGACGTCGTACTCCTCGGGCCGCTGGACGAGCTGCATCGAGATGTTGTCCACGATCCGGTCTTCGAACTCGAAAGCGGGGTTCTCCTCGGCCACCTCGCGGGCGACGCGGAGGAAGAGGCCGTCCGTGAACTTCATGATGTTGGCCTTGTGCACGGCCGTCACCTTGCGGCGGCCGTTCTTGCGCGCATAGTCGAACGCGAACTGGACGATGCGCCGTGTGCCCGTCACCGAGATTGGCTTGATCGAGATCCCCGAGTCCTCGCGGATACGCCCCTGCCCGTGTTGCTCGATCCAGTCGATCAGCGCCGCCGCATGCTCGGTCCCTTCCTCGAACTCGATGCCTGCGTAGAGGTCTTCCGTGTTCTCGCGGATGACGACCAGGTCGACGGCGTCGTAGCGGGAGCGGACCCCGCGGTAGCTCCTGCACGGGCGCACCTGCCCGTAGAGGTCGAGCGTCTTGCGAAGAGCGACGTTGACCGAGCGAAAGCCTGTTCCAACCGGAGTCGTGATGGGCCCCTTGAGCGCGACGCCGTTCTGCTTGATGGAGTCGAGGACGTGGTCGGGGAGCGGGTTGCCACCGTGGCGCTCCATCACGTCGGCACCGGCCTCCTGCAGGTCCCAGTCGAACTCGACGCCCGTTGCCTCGAGGACCCGACGCGTCGCCTCTGCGAGCTCGGGGCCCGTGCCGTCGCCGGGGATCAGGGTCACACGGTGGGCCATGGGCGCGCTCGTGATCGTAGCTGAGGGCCCAATCCGCACCGGGTTCGGTACCGTTCGCGTAGAGATGGAAGGAAGCGTCTTCAAGCCAGGGCTCGAGGGCGTCGTCGCCTTCGAGACGGATATCGCCGAGCCGGACAAGGAAGGCGGCGCGCTTCGCTACCGCGGCGTCGACATCGAGGAGCTCGTCGGCCTGGTTCCCTACGAGAAGGTCTGGGGGCTGCTCGTCGACGACAGCTTTGAGCCGGGTATGCCCCGCGCGCAGAACGTCGACCTCCCCCGGAAGACCGGGAGCGCAATGGCCGACCTCCAGGCGGCCACGGCGTCCCTCTCGGGCGAGTGGAGCCTGAAGCAGCTCATCGACATCGACGACACCCAGGCCCGCGACGATCTGGCGCGGCTCTCGGCGACGATGATCTCGATTGTCGCGCAGGCCGCGCGCGGCCAGGATCGCGTTCCGGACGGCCGCGTTGCCGAGGGCGACACCGCTGCTGAGCGCTTCCTCCTCCGCTGGCGCGGCGAAGCCGACCCGCGGCACGCGCGCGCGATCGACTCCTACTGGGTCTCGGCGGCCGAGCACGGCGCCAACGCGTCCACCTTCACGGGCCGGATCGTCGCCTCGACCGGCGCGGACTGCGGCGCCGCGATGTCGGCTGCGGTGGGTGCACTCTCCGGCCCGCTCCATGGCGGGGCTCCGACGCGCGTCCTCAAGATGCTCGACGAGGTGGCGGAAGCCGGCGACGACGTCGTTCAGTACGTCCGGGATCTCCTCGACCGCGGCGAACGGATCATGGGCTTCGGCCACCGCGTCTACCGCGCGGAGGATCCTCGCGCCCGCGTCCTCCGCCGGACGGCCCGTGAGCTCGAGTCCCCCCGTGTCGAGGTCGCCGAGGCGCTCGAGCAGGCGGCGCTCGAGGAGCTCGCGGCGCGCCATCCCGAGCGCGTCCTGGCGACGAACGTCGAGTTCTGGTCGGCCGTCGTGCTCGACATTGCCGACATCCCGCCGGCGCTCTTCCCCGCGATGTTCGCCTGCGCGCGCGTGGCCGGCTGGTCGGCGCACATCCTCGAGCAGATGCGTACGGGCAGGCTCATCCGCCCATCTGCGAAGTACGTCGGCCCCGCCCCCCGATCCATAACCTCGACGAGGTGAATCTCGTCGACGCGGTTGCGCGGGCGAGCGAGGCGAAGGACGAGCGCGCTCTCGCCGACCTGCGTCGCGAGGTCGGCGACGACCTCGAGGCGGCGGCTCGGAGCACGAGCTACCAGGAGCGCGCCGTCGCCTACCGCGCGATCGGCCAGCTCCGCTTCAACCAGAAGACGGAGCTCCTGAAGCGGGGGCTCGACGACGAGAGCCCGGCCTGCCGCGGCTCGGCGCTGCTCTCGCTCGAGCTCCTCTCCCGCGACCACCCCGGGCTCGTGAACTCGAACCGCTCTCGCCTGCACTCGCTCGCGAACAGCGACCCAA
>JBDTRS010000023.1:0-19211 GCA_039931575.1 Gaiellaceae bacterium | reverse complement strand
TTCTACTACGACTTCGAGTTCCCGGAGCCGGTCGGCGAGGAGGCCCTCGAGCGCCTCGAAGCCGAGGTCAGGCGCGAGATCGAAGAGGGACGCCAATGGGAGCGCTTCGACGTCTCCCGCGACGAGGCTCGCGAGCGCTTTCTCGCCGAGGAGGAGCCGTACAAGGTCGAGCTCGTCGACAGCGTCGAGGGGGACATCTCCTTGTACAAGCAGGGAGATTTCGTCGACCTCTGTCGCGGGCCGCACCTGCAGGACTCGAAGCCGCTCAAGGCGGTCAAGCTCCTCTCGCTGGCCGGTGCGTACTGGCGCGGCGACGAGAATCGCCCGCAGCTCACCCGCGTCTACGGGACGGCGTTCTACGACCCGAAGGACCTCGAGGCCTATCTGCACCGGATCGAGGAAGCCAAACGCCGCGACCATCGACGCCTGGGCAAGGACCTCGACCTGTTCGAGTTCTCCGAGGTGACACCGGGAATGCCCTTCTGGCACCCGCGCGGAATGGTCATCTGGAACGTGCTCGAGGACCTCCGCCGGCGCGAGAACGCGAAGCGCGGCTACTCCGAGGTGAGGACGCCCCTCCTCTACGAATCCGAGCTTTGGCGCACCTCGGGTCACTGGGAGAAGTACCAGGAGCACATGTTCCGCGTCGAGGTCGAGGGCCGCGATTTCGCGCTGAAGCCGATGAACTGCCCGGGCCACTGCTTGCTCTACTCACTTTCGCCCCACAGCTATCGCGAGCTCCCGCTTCGGCTTGCCGAGGCGGGCAACCTGCACCGAAACGAGCTCTCCGGCGTGCTGCACGGGCTGCTGCGAGTCCGCCACTTCGTGCAGGACGACGCCCACGTCTACTGCACGACCGAACAGATCCATGACGAGCTCCTCGCCTGCCTCGACTACGCGTACTACCTGTACGACCTCTTCGAGCTCGACATGCGGGTCGAGCTTTCGCTCCGGCCCGACAACAAGCTCGGAACCGACGAGGAGTGGGACTTCGCGGAAGCGGAGCTCCGCCGCGCGCTCGCCACGCAGGGCCTGGAGTACGTCGAGAGCGAAGGCGAGGGCTCGTTCTACGGGCCGAAGATCGACCTGCACATGGCCGACTCCCTCGGCCGCAGCTGGCAGCTTGGAACCGTCCAGCTCGACCTGCAGATGCCGAAGCGCTTCGGGCTCACCTACCAGGGCGACGACAACGTCGAGCACACGCCGGCCATGATCCACCGCGCCCTCCTCGGCTCTCTGGAGCGCTTCGTCGGGATCTACCTCGAGCACACCGGAGGAGACCTGCCGCTCGTCCTCGCGCCGGAACAGGTGCGGGTGCTGCCCGTCTCCGAGCGGTTCGCGGCCGACGCCGAGTCGCTCGCGGACGATCTCCGCGTCCACGGCTTCCGCGCCTTGGTGGACGAGCGGGAGGAGACGCTGGGGCGGAGGATTCGCGACGCCGAGCTCGCCAAGATTCCGTTCGTGGTCGTCTGGGGCGAGCGGGAGTCGCTCGAGGCCCTCGCCGTGCGCCGCCGCGGGGGCGAGCAGGCGACCGTCGGTTGGGAGGCTCTCCTGAGCGAGCTGCAAGCCGCTGCTAAGCTGTGAGCCTGCCAAGCAGGAGCAACGTTCCTCACCTCCCAAGCCGCGGGCTTCGCGGAGGTTCAACCGAAACGGTGAGTTGACGAAGCTGCTGCGCGCAGCTTTTCGTGTTCCTAAGAGGAGGAAGCAGCACAATTTGGTGACGTCTCAGTGAGGCCGCGGCGCAGATTCGAACAGGCCCGGCCGGTTCAGGATCAGACTCGGATCAACGAGGCGATCCGCTCGCAGCAGGTACGCCTGGTCGATGTCGACGGCTCGCAGGTCGGTGTCAAGGCGACGCAGGAAGCGCTCGAGTACGCGTACTCGAAGGATCTCGACCTCGTCGAGGTGGCGTCGTCGGCCGATCCGCCGGTCGCCCGGATCATGGATTACGGCAAGTACCGGTACGAGCAGGAGCAGAAGGCCAAGACGGCGCGTAAGCACCAGTCCCAGATCCACGTCAAGGAAATCAAGATGCGGCCCAAGATCGGCGTCCACGACTACGAGACCAAGAAGGGACACGTCATTCGCTTCCTGAAGTCGCGCGCCAAGGTTAAGGTCACAATCATGTTCCGCGGCCGGGAGCAGACGCACCCTGAGCGCGGCCGGGATCTCCTGATGCGCCTGGCAGAAGACGTCAAGGAAATCGGTCAGGTCGAGTCACCGCCGCTCCAGGACGGACGCAACATGGTCATGGTGCTCGGCCCGACGAAGAACGCAGGACAACAGGTGGAGACAGCTCAAAGTGCCTAAGCAGAAGACAAAAAGAGCAGCGAAGAAGCGCTTCAAGCTCACCGGATCCGGACGCTTGCTGCGCCGCCACGCGATGAAGAGCCACAACCTCGAGAAAAAGAGCGCCAAGCGCAAGCGCGCGTTCTCGAACGACCAGCCGGTCGCCGCGCAGGACGCGCGGGAGGTTCGGCGCTTGCTCGGACGCTAGGGGGAGGGAGAAATGCCTCGCGTCAAGCGATCCGTTCACGCGCGCAAGAAGCGCCGCAAGGTTCTTGCCGAAGCCAAGGGGTTCAGCGGCCAGCCGCGCGTCTCTTACCGCAAGGCGAAAGAGCAGATCATGAAGGCGGACGTCCACGCCTACCGTGACCGCAAGAACAAGAAGCGTGTCTTTCGGCGGCTCTGGATCATCCGCATCAACGCGGCCGCGCGGAAGGAGGGGCTGTCCTACAACCAGTTCCTCAACGGCCTGCACAAGGCGCACATCGAGCTCGATCGCAAGGTGCTCGCCGACATCGCCGTCAACGACCCGGCAGCCTTCACGGTGATCGCCGCCCAGGCCAAAGCCGCTCTAGACAATCCGGCCTGAAACACCGCCTGCGGCGCGTCTCAGGCCGGAGGGAAGACTTGTCTGACACGATCGCCGAGGTTTTCCGTCGGATGGCGGACGACTTCGAGCAGGGGGGCTCGAAGCTGTACGCCGCGCTTGCCCGCTCCCTGGCGGACGATCCGCTCGTGGCGGAGATCGTCGGGGAGGGCGCGCGCTGGGAGGCCCCCTTGCGGCTTTTCGGCGGCGTGCACTATCTCGAGCTGGCCGGAATGGTGTCCCACCCCTGGGGGAAGCTTGGCGGGGTGCTCGAGGCAAACCGGGACTGGCTCGCGCGCTTCGTCGCCGAGCAGCCCGTGCAGACCAACGAGGTGCAGCGCTGCTGGGGCCTCCTGCCGGGGTTCCTCACCGTCGCGGACGGCCGCCCAGTCGATCTCGTCGAGCTCGGGCCGAGCGGTGGGCTCAACCTCTTCTGGGACCGCTACTTCTTCCGGTATGGAGAGGCGACGTGGGGTGACCGTCGGGCGGGGTTGGAGCTCAGCGGCGCGAGCGAAGACGGGCCGCCGAATGCTCTTCTCGATGTGGGCGTGTCCGTGCGGCGGCGAATCGGGATCGACCGCCAGCCCGTGGACGTCACGACGGACCACGGCGCGCGTCTCCTCGAAGCCTTCGTGTGGGCCGACCAGACCGACCGCCTGGAGCGCGTCCGGCGTGCGCTTGCGATCGCTCGCGAGGATCCGCCCCGCTTGCTCACGGGCGACTACGTCGAGATGCTCCCGGCCCTGCTCGCCGAGCGCGATCTCGACGTCCTCACCGTCGTCTACCACTCGGTCTCGACCGTCTACCTGACGCCGGAGGAGCGCAAGCAGCTGGACGCGACCATGGAGGAGGAGGGCCGGCGGGGCTCGCTCGCGCGTGTCTCCTACGAGTTCGCGCGGGAGGAGCCGACCTTCTACGCATTCGCGCTCGATGCCCAATCGTGGCCGCCCGGCGCCCGCCGGCGCCTCGCGCGCCTCGACGGCCATGCCAACACGATGGAATGGGCGTCGTGATCACGTCCGCGACCAATCCGCGGCTGAAGCTCGTGCGCAAGCTCGGCTCCGCGCGGCAGCGCTCGAAGCTCGGGCTCTTCGTCTGCGAGGGCGAGGATCTCGTCGAGGCAGGGCTCGATGCGGGCCTCTTGCCCGTGGAGGCGCTCATCGACGCGGAGCGTCCGGCTCTCGTCAAACGGTTGCGCGCGGCGGAGGAGGTCGAGCCACGCCTGCTGGCGGAGCTCTCCTCGCTCGCTCACCCTCCGCGTGTCATCGGCGTCTTTCGAACCGCCGACCTCCCGCGCGGCCTCGACACGCCGGTCGGCCTGGCCCTCTGGCACGTGGGCGATCCCGGCAACGTCGGCACGCTCGTCCGAACCGCCGACGCGCTCGGCCCCGCGTTCGTCGCTCTCTCCCAGGGATGCGCCGACCCGACCTCCCCCAAGGCGCTTCGGGCCTCGATGGGCGCCGTCTTCCGCGTTCCCGTCGGCCGGTTCGACGAAGCTCCGCGGCCGTGGGTCGGGCTCGTCGCCCGCGGCGGGGCTTCTCTGCTCGAGGTCGAGCTCGGCGAGCAGGTGACCTTCGTTCTCGGAGCGGAGCGCGAAGGGTTGCCGGACGACGTGGCCGGCTCGTGCGACGCGCTCGCGTCGATTCCGCTCGCCGACGGGGCCGAGTCGCTGAACGTCGCCGCAGCCGGCGCAATCGCGCTTTACGAGCGCGCGCGCCGTTCGAGCTAGCGACCGCGAGCACAAAACGGTCGCTTGTGTTCCACACGCACAAAGTCAACCCCCAGCACTCAGGGCAATCGTGCGCTGGATTCGTGGCGGTGCGTGGAACACAAGCGTCGCTACCAGGCGCCGCCGCCTCCTCCTCCGCCACCTCCTCCGCCGCCGCCCGAGAACCCGCCGCCGAACCCCCCGGAACCGCTCGAGGGCGGGGCGAGCGCGCTCCCGAAACCGGAGGAGAGGTCGCCGATCCCGAGCGCCGAGGGCCCTGACCCAAGGTCTCCCGTCGGGCTGATCCAGTAGATGGAGCTCGCCTGGTGGAGCTCCTCCGGCATGTGCAACTGGGCGCCCTGGAGCACGCGCTCGGCGATTCCGAACGCGATGCCGTAGACGAGGTAGCGCTCCCAGAGCTCGAGCGAGGCGGGCGGTGCCAGGTCGAGCCGGGGGAAGTCGGTGAGGTAGCGCCGGAACGCCTCCCAGCGCTCGGCTTCCTTCCCCGCCTCGGGGCTGCGGCGCCGCCAGAGCGCGACGTGCCGGCCGGCGACGAGCAAAAGCGCCGTGTTGACGAGCAGGCAGATGCCGAACGAGATGAAGAGGACGTCCTTCCAGCGCGGCGCGAACGACTCGAAGCGCTGCACCCCCATCCAGAGAAGGAGGGCGCCAGCGCCCCCGAACAGGATGCCGGCGCCGAGCAGCGGCTTCAGGCCGTCGGCGTTGAACCAACCGCGTTCCTTGACGGCGTCCGCGGCCGCCTTCTTGAAGGCCACGAAGCGCTTGCTGTTCTCCGTGCGGCCCTCCTTGATCCTGTCGCGGAACTGCGAGAGGCGCTCCGTGCCTCCGTCGAGCACGTCGTCGATGACCTTCGCCACGGGCCCCTCGACCTCGGCCAGCGGCGCATCGTTTCCCTGGCTGATCTCGAGGTCGGCGATGTCCTCGCGGCGGAGGCCGGCCCATGTGCTCTTCTCCGTCGTGACGGGCTGCGCCTTGTAGCGGCCCTTCCGGATCAGGTCGAAGAGCGTGGCCGTGAACTCGAGCGAGCCCACCGCGGGGCTTTGGCGCAAGAGCGGCGGCACGAGCGCCGGCTCGAGCTCCGAGGGCGGGTCCTGCTCGTACTCGCGGTCGTAGCCGGTCTTGCGCTCGCGGCCGAAGAACCAGAACGTCGCGGCCAGCACCGCGAGCGCGGGCAGGAGCGCGGCGGCGAGGAGGATCAGGATCGTCCTCGCCGGGTGGTTCAGGGCGCTGCGGATTCGGGCCTGGTCGCGTTCGAAGACTGCGGCGTCCGCTTGCTCTTCGGCGACGATGCGGGGGAGCGCGGTGCCGGTGCGCACCTTCGCGCCGCCGGTCGACTCGAGCAGCCGTCTCGGGAAGACGACGCGGAGCTCGACGAACTGGTTGGGGGGCACCTGAACCGCGCGGAGGAGCGCACGGTTGGGCTCCCGCTGCACGTCCCCGCGGACTGACACCGGGTGACCCCAGACGCGGTAGGCCTCACCGGACGGGGCGCCCGGGAGCCTCAGCTCAGCGGTCAGGAGGCCGAGGGACTGCTCCCATTGGTCGCCCCAGACCTGGAGATTGACGTCCACGACGTCGTCGTAGGCGACGGCGAGATTCGCCAGGCGATATCCGATCGAGAAGGTGCGGGTCTCCGAGAAGGCCCGGTAGTGCCAGACGATGCGCAGACCGCCGTCGATCGGTGTCGTTCCGAAGGTGCCCGGCTCGCCGTTCGAGCCGAGCTCGGTGGGAGCGCCGGGTGAGTAGCGGACGCCGTCCTCCAGGACCGAGACGTCGCTGATCCGCTCGCCGTCTCGCAGCGGGATGTCCCGGTAGGCGCCCGAGAACGAGCCGTCGTAGGCAAAGGAGATGATCTCCGTGACAGCGAGAGAGCCGTCCGCCTGGACGCCGATGTCGATGTAGGCCGACGGGAGGGAGAACGACTTCGCCGCCGCCGCGCCGGGCGCGAGGAGCGCGAGCAGGACCGCGGCCGTGAGGCACGCAGCCCTCAGAACTGCACGCGTGGGGCCTCCCTGGCTGCGGGCTCCTCGACCTCGAAGTACTCGCGGGGCTTGAAGCTGAACATGCCGGCGACGATGTTCGTCGGCACCGTCTCGAGCGCGTTGTCGTAGGTCAGGACGGAGTCGTTGTAGACCTGGCGCGCGATTGCGATCTTCTGCTCCGTGTCCTCGAGCTGAGACTGGAGCTGCTGGAAGTTCTCGGTGGCCCGGAGCTCCGGGTACTGCTCGGCGACTGCGAAGAGCCGGCCGATCGCCTGGGTGAGGATGTTCTCGGCCTGGGCCTGCTGCGGCACTGTCTGAGCTTGCTGCGCGGCGGTGCGGGCCTTCGTCACCTCCTCGAAGGTCGTGCGCTCGTGCGACGCGTAGCCCTTTACCGTCTCGATGAGGTTCGGGATGAGGTCGTAGCGCCGTCGGAGCTGGACGTCCACCTGGGCCCAGGCGTTCTCGGCGCGGTTCCGCAGCCGGACCAGACGGTTGTAGAGCAGGACGACGATCCCGGCGAGGGCCAGGATGATCGCAACGACGACGATGACCAAGAGCACGGGCCTACCCTAAACCGCCGGACGGCCCGCAATCCAGACCGTGTCCTCCTCGCCCGTGTACGGCCGCATGTCGAACCAGCCATAGGAAGCGAGCACCTCGAACCCTGCGCCCTCGAGGAGGGCGCGCCATTCCTCCGGATCCCGCCACGCGAGGCGCATCGTCGTCTCGCCGCTTTCACCGCGCACCGAGAGCGTGAGCACGCGGCGCTCGAGGTCCCAGTCCGCCCGCTCCCAGATCCCCGGCTCGCGCTCGAGCCAGCGCCCGTTCGTCTCGTCCACGTCCTCCCGGCTCGGGGCGAAGACATCGAAGACGAACCGTCCTCCTGGCTCGAGCAGGCCGTAGACAGCCCGGAGGCCATCGAGCCGCTCCTCGTCCGAGGTGAGGTGCAGAAACGCCCGAAACGGCGAGATGGCGAGCCGGACGCGCTCGGCGACCGGCGGGCGGCGAAGATCGCCCAGCCGCAGGTCGAGGAGGTCGGCGACCCCGGCTTCCTCCGCGCGGGCCAGGCAGACGGCGAGCATCCCCTCCGAGTCGTCGACGCCGATCACCCGCACCCCAGCTTGGGCGATCGGAACGGCGATCCGGCCCGTGCCGACGCCGAGCTCCACGATCGGCCCGCCGGACTTCCGCGCCTCCGCGACGTAGAAGTCGATGTCCTCGCGAACGCTCCTGCTCCAGGGGTCGTAGAGGGCCGCGATGGCGTCATAAGAGCTCACGGAGAGCGATGATACGCTCCGCCGGTGGACGTCCAGGCCCTCGAAAGCAAGGCAACAAGCGCGATTGCGGGGGCCACGACCCTCGATGAGCTTGACGAGGCGCGCGTCCGCTACCTCGGCCGCAAGAGCGAGCTGAAGCAGGCGCTTCGCGACGTGCGCGACCCCGAGACGGGCCGCGTGCTGAACACGCTGCGGGAGACACTCGAACGTTCCGTGAGCGAGCGCGAGGCCGCGCTGCGGGGCGAGGAGCTGGGCCGCCGCCTCGGCGAGGAGCAGGTCGACATCACGCTGCCCGGCCAGGCCATGAGGCGCGGGCACCTGCACCTCGTCACCCAGGTCCGGCGCGAGGTGGAGGACATCTTCCTCGGCCTCGGCTACCGCGTCGTCGACGGACGCGAGGTCGAGACGACGCACTACAACTTCGACGCCCTCAACCTGCCCACGACGCACCCGGCCCGCTCGCAGCTCCAGTCGCTCTTCCTCACCGACGACGTCGTCCTCCGCACCGAGACCTCACCGTCCCAAATCCACGTCATGGAGGAGCAGGAGCCCCCCGTCTACATGGTCTCGCTGGGCCGCGTCTACCGGCGCGAGACCCCGGACGCGACGCATTCCCCTGTCTTCCACCAGGTGGAGGGCCTCGCCGTCGACCGGGGCATCACCATGGCCGACCTGAAGGGCACGCTCCTGCACCTCATGCGAGCGCTCTTCGGCCCGGAGCGCGAGATGCGCTTCCGCACCCACTACTTCCCGTTCACCGAGCCGTCGCTCGAGCCCGACGTCTCCTGCTTCCTCTGCTCCGGCCAGGGCTGCGCCGTCTGCCGCGGGTCGGGCTGGATCGAGCTCGGCGGGTCGGGGATGGTCGACCCGAACGTCCTCGAATTCGTCGGCTACGACCCGGAGGAGTGGACCGGGTTCGCGTTCGGGATCGGCCTCGAGCGCATCGCCATGCTCCGCCACGGGCTCCCCGAGATCGGCAGCCTCTGGCAGAACGACCTTCGCCTCCTCCGGCAATTTTGAGATGAGAGTCCCGATCCCCTGGCTGCGCGAGTACGTCGAGGTCTCCGCCACGACGCGGGAGATCGCCGACCGGCTCGCGATCGCCACCGGCGAGGTCGAGCGGATCACGCGCCGCGGCGTCGCCGACAGCGACGGCAACTACGGCCTCTTTCGCGTCGGGCGCGTCGTCGAGGCCGGCAAGCACCCGAACGCCGACCGGCTTCAGCTGTGCCGGGTCGACGTGGGGGAGGGCGAGCCGCGCCAGATCGTCTGCGGCGCCTGGAACTTCGGCGAGGGCGCGACGGTGGCCGTGGCTCTTCCCGGTGCGGTGCTCCCGGATGGCAACCGCCTCGAGCGGGCGAAGCTCCGCGGCGAGGTCTCCGACGGGATGATCCTCTCGGAGCGAGAGCTCGAGCTCGGCGGCGATCACACCGGGATCCTCGTCCTCTCGGAACCGTTGGAGCCGGGCACGCCGCTTGCGGACGTCCTTCCACTCGGTGAGGAGATCCTCGAGATCGAGCTGACGCGAAACCGGCCGGATTGCCTCTCGGTGTACGGGATCGCGCGGGAGGTGGCGGCACTCTTCTCGGCCGAGCTCGCTTCGCCCCCGGGACGCGATCCAGGGGAGGCCGGCGGCGAGGCGCTGGACATTGCCGTCGAAGACTTTGGGGGGTGCCCCCGCTACATCGGCCGGCTCTTCCGCGACGTTGGGATCGCGCCCTCGCCGCCCTGGCTGAAGGCCCGCGTCACGGCTGCGGGCATGCGTCCGATCTCGAACGTCGTCGACGTGACCAACTACGTCATGCTCGCGCTTGGTAACCCGCTGCACGCCTTCGACTTCGACAAGCTGCGCGGCGGCAAGATCGTCGTCCGGCGGGCGCGGCCGGGCGAGGAGTTCACAACCCTCGACGGGACTCCGCGGAAGCTAGATCAGGCAGACCTCGTCATCGCCGACGGAGAGGGCGCCATCGCCTTTGCGGGGATCATGGGCGGGCTCGAAACCGAGGTGCGCGACGAGACGGCAAACGTTCTCCTCGAGGCAGCCAACTTCGAGCCGGTCGGGATCCTGCGGAGCTCGGAACGGCACGGCCTTCGCACCGAGGGGTCGAACCGCTGGGAGAAGGGCGTCGACCCGTACCTCGCGCCGCAGGCGGCCGCGCTGGCGACCGAGCTGATCGTGGAGCTCACCGGGGCGACGTGGGTCGGTCACAAGGACGTCGTCGGCGAGCTGCCGGAGCGGCCCGTCGTTCGGCTCCGCACCGAGCGGGTGAACCGGGTCGTCGGTGTCGAAATTCCCGAGGACGAGCAGCGGAGCGCTTTGGAAGGCCTCGGATTCGAGGTGGGCAAGGACTGGGACGTCACCGTCCCGACCTGGCGTGCCGGCGACGTCACGCGCGAGATCGACCTCGTCGAGGAGGTCGCGCGCGTGCATGGGCTCGAGAAGATTCCCTTCACGCTCCCGCTCCGGAGCGCGATGTTCGGGCAGCTGGCGCCGGACCAGCGGCTGCGCCGGGCCGTGGAGGACGTGCTCGTCGGAGTCGGGTACTCCGAGGCCTACACACTGAGCCTTGCGGCCTCGGACCCGGAGCCGAGCGCGTTCCGCCTTCCCGACCCGCTCACCTCCGAGCACGCGGTCCTGCGCACGACGCTCCTGCACGGGCTCGTGGCCGCCGCCCGGCACAACGTCAACATGGGCAACGAGGACATTCGCCTGTTCGAGATCGCCCGTGTCTACCTCCCGTCGGACGAGGAGCTGCCGGTGGAGCGACGCCACGTCGGCGGGATCGCGGAAGGGGGCTTCTTCGCGGTCAAGGGAGCGGTGGAGACGATCTTTTCCGCGCTCGTGATCGACCCGAGCTTCGAGCGCGCGCAGGAGCCATTCCTCCATCCGGGGAAGGGCGCGCACGTCCAGGGTGGCTGGCTGGGCGAGCTGCACCCGACCTTGCTGGAGGGCAGTTGGGGAGCCTTCGAGCTCGACCTCGACGCCCTGCTCGAGCTTCTGCCCGAACGAACCGTCTACGAAGACGTGATCACGTTCCCCGCGCTCCGGCAGGATCTCGCGTTCGTCGTCGGCGAGGACGTCGCTGCGGCAGACATCGTTGCCGCGGCGCGTGAGGCTGCCGGGGCGGATCTACGGGAGCTGCGCGTCTTCGACGTCTACCGCGGGGAGGGCATCGGCGAGGGCAAGAAGTCGATCGCATTCCACGCCGCCTTCCAGTCGCCTGAGAGGACGCTCTCGGACGAAGACGCCCGCGAGCTCCGCGAGCGCATCGTGGCGGCGCTGGGCGCGCAGTTCGCCGCCGAGCTCCGGGCCTGAGCGCTAGCCGCGGCCGAAGAGGCGGCGGAACAGGCTCGAGAAACCGGGCTCGAAGCGGACCGCGGGGGCATCCTCGTAGTCCGGAAGCCGCTCCACCTCGTCCTTTGTGAGCTCGACTTCGATCCGCGTCGGCCAGATCCCCTTGACTCGCTCGGACGGGACGAGGCGCTCGCCCGAGAGGAGACCGTGCTTGATCG
This sequence comes from Gaiellaceae bacterium, assembly GCA_039931575.1. Taxonomy (GTDB): domain Bacteria; phylum Actinomycetota; class Thermoleophilia; order Gaiellales; family Gaiellaceae; genus DATEOR01. The sequence goes on along the minus strand of JBDTRS010000023.1, from coordinate 7,838 downwards.
CGAGGCCGGTGAAGACGTCCGCGTCCGCGTCGCCGACGACCCGGGACAGCTTGCCGACGGTCTCACCGCCGGACGCGATCACCTCGGCGCCCGGCTCGAGCACCTTCCACGAGACCTGAGCCTCTGCGCCTTCGCTCAGACCAACCGCCCTCCCACCCGCCACACGGGGCCCTGCGTCGCGACGAGGCTCGTGTCCGAGAGGACCCGCAGGATGCGGACGGATCCTGTGATTCGCTCGCTGTCGAGCCGCTCGAGGCAGCGGTGCGCCATCTCGGGCGCGACCCCGTAGCCGGCGCGCCGCGCGGAGCGAAAGCGCAGAACCGTCGGGCCTCCGTATCGGGCCGGGTTGACCGGCGCCAGAAGCAACGCTCCACGCTGCAAGAAGTCGGAGGATGACAGCTCGAGCTCTGCGTACAGATCGGACCAGTCGGGCGGCAGGTGCTCGAGCAGCTCGCCCCACTGCCCGGCCAGAGGCCCGTGAGCGTGCGAGGGCGCCGCAACCGGGATCTCGGCCGGACCCTTGTCGGACCCGACGAGGTCGAGGCGTCCGCGAATTCCCTCTGCGTCGAGGCGCGCGAGGATCTGGCCGGGGTCCCGCTCCGGGAGGATCTCGAGCCGGAAGCTCGATCCCAGGCGACCCGGCATCAGCGACGCGAGGAAAAGAGCCGCGCGGTCCGGATCGGCGTCCTCGGCCAGCGCGAGAGACAGGCTCGCCGAGGTCCAGCCCTTTGGCAGCTGGGCCTCGATTTCCCGCCATTGCTCGGCCAGATGCACGGGCGCAAGTCTAGTGGCGTGCTGCTAGCTTGTCGGCGCGTGGCCACGCTAGAGGAAAAGGGGCAGGTTTCGTCCAGCGAGCGCCTGAAGGAGTTCCTGCGCGAGATGCTTCTCATCCGCCGCTTCGAGGAGAAGGTGGAGGAGCGCTTCCGCGCCGGCGAGCTTCCGGGGTTCCTGCACGTCGCCATCGGCCAGGAAGCGGTCGCAGTCGGCGTTTGTCGAGCGCTCGAGGAGAACGACGTCATCGCCTCGACGCACCGCGCACACGGGCACACGCTCGCCAAGGGCACCCATCCGAACGAGGTCATGGCCGAGCTCTACGGGAAGGTCGAGGGGATGAGCCACGGCTACGGGGGCTCGATGCACCTCTATGACGTCGAGCGCGGGAACCTGGGCGCGAACGCGGTCGTCGGTGGAGGGCTTCCGGGAATCGTCGGGTCCGCGCTCGCCTTCCAGATGCGCGGCGAGCCGCGGGTGGCGGTGGCGTTCTTCGGCGACGGGGCCACGAACATCGGGACGTTCCACGAGTCCCTCAACCTCGCGCAGCTCTGGCGCGTGCCGGCCGTCTTCGTCTGCGAGAACAACCACTACGCGGAGTCGACACCGGCGCGGCAGCACCTTCCGATCGAAGACTTGACGAAGCGCGCCGACGCTTTCGGGATGACCGCCATGAAGGTGGACGGCCAGGACGTCGAGGCGGTCTACGAGACCGCGAAGAAGGCCCTCAAGCACGCGCGCGAGGGCAAGGGGCCCGTCTTTCTTCTCGCGGAGACCTACCGCCTCACCGGACATTACATCGGCGACCCGCAGGTCTACCGTCCGCGCGAGGAAGTACACGAGCTGCGCCGCACCCAGGATCCGATCACGAAGGCGCGGGAGCGGCTCGCCCTGTCCGACGAGGAATGGGACGAGATGGACGCTGAGGCCGTCAGGATCGTCGACGCGTCCGTGGAGTTCTCGAAGCAGGGCACCGACCCCAAGCCCGAGGACGCTTTGAAGAACGTGTACGCGTAGTGGCTGAGCTGAGTTACAGAGAGGCCGTCCGCGACGCCATGTCCACGGCGATGCGGAAAGACGACGACGTCTTCATCATGGGCGAGGACATCGCCGAGATGGGCGGCTCGATGGGTGTGACGCAGGGGATGCTCGAGGAGTTCGGCCCGGAGCGCGTCCGCAACACGCCGATTTCGGAGATGGCGATCGTCGGGGCCGGGATCGGCGCGGCCGTCGCAGGCATGCGCCCGATCGTCGAGATCATGTACCAGGACTTCACGACGCTCGCGATGGAGCAGATCGTCAGCCAGGCCGCCAAGCACCGCTACATGTCGGGCGGGCAGATCAAGGTGCCGCTCACGATCAGGACGCAGGGCGGGGCCGGCTGGTCGCCGGGCGCCCAGCACGCCCAGCAGCTCGAGGCCTGGTTCGTGCACGTGCCCGGGCTGAAGGTGATCTTCCCCTCGACGCCCGAGGACGTCCGCGGCCTCCTCTGGAGCGCGATCTACGAGGACAATCCGGTCATCGTCTTCGAGCACCGGACCCTCTACGGGATCAAGGGCAAGGTGCCGGACGAGATCGAGCCGATCGAGATCGGCAAGGCGAGAATCCACCGCGAGGGCGAGGACGTCACCGTCGTCGCGACGGGTCGCCTGGTGCACGAGTCGCTCAAGGCGGCCGAGGAGGCCGAAAAGGAAGGCATCTCCGTCGAGGTCCTCGACCCACGAACTCTCCAGCCGCTCGACGAGGACGCCCTCATAGCCTCGGTCAAGAAGACCAACCGCGCGGTCGTCGCCCACGAGGCGGTCACGCGCATGGGTTGGGGCGCCGAGGTGGCAGCGATCGTCCAGGAGAAGGCGTTCGACTACCTCGACGCGCCGGTCGCCCGCGTGGGTGCCAAGTTCACCCCGATCCCGTTCGCGCCCGTGATGGAGGAGTGGGTCGTCCCGCACATGCAGGACGTGCTCGCGGCGATCAAGCAGACCGTCGGCAAGAAATGAGCAACCAGGTCACGCTTCCGCGGCTGGGCCAGGGCATGGAGACCGGCACGATCGTGCGCTGGCTCAAGTCCGAGGGAGAGAAGGTGGAGAAGGGCGAGCCGCTCTACGAGCTCGACACCGAGAAGGTGACCCAGGAGGTGGAGGCGGAGTCATCGGGCGTCCTCCTGAAGATCATGGCCGGCGAGGGCGAGGAGATCGAGGTCGGCAAGCCGATCGCCGTCATCGGCGAGGCGGGGGAGAAGGTCGCCGAGGCCCCCGAAGCGGAGGCCGAGGAGCCGACCGAGGTGACCGAGGGGGAGCCGGCCGAGGAGGGCGACCCGGCCCCGGAGCGCGAGGAGGAGCGCGAGGGCGGACGCGAAGCCGGGCCCGAAGGCCCTTTGGAGCCCGAGCAGCGCGTGGACGGAAACGGCGACGCGGGAGGACGCGTGAAGGCCTCGCCGTTGGCCCGCAGGATCGCGCGCGAGCGCGGGATCGAGCTCTCCGGCCTCCGTGGCACGGGCCCCGAGGGGCGGATCGTCGCCGAAGACGTCGAGCGCGCAGGCGCAAGCCCGGGCTCAGCACCGGGAGTTGCAGCCGCAGCGACCGGCGAGATCGAGGTCGTAAAGCTGAACCAGATGCGCAAGACGATCGCGCGGCGCATGACCGAGGCCTGGCAGGCGCCCGCCTTCCAGATCGCGATGTCGGCCGACATGCGCGCGTCGATGCGCCTTCGCGAGGCGCTGCTCGCCCGAGTCGACGAGGGCGGCGTGCGCCCGACCTACTCGGACATCCTCACCAAGGTCGTCGCACTCGCTCTCATGCGCCACCGCGACATGAACGCCCACTTCGCCGGCGACTCGGTACAGCTCTTTCCGAGCGCCAACATCGGGATCGCGGTCGCCGTCCCGCACGGCCTCGTCGTGCCGGTCATCCCGAGCTGCGAGTCGCGCTCGATCCCTGACATCGCGGCGGCCCGCGCAGACCTCGTCGAGCGCACGCGCGGCGGCAAGCTCCGCGCCGGCGACCTCGAGAACGGAACGTTCACGATCTCGAATCTCGGCATGTACTGCGTCGAGCGCTTCACGGCCGTCCTCAATCCACCGCAGGCAGGGATCCTCGCGGTCGGGGCCATCGAGAAGCGCGCCGTCGTCGAGGACGAGGAGATCGTCGCCCGACCGCGGATGGACATGACGCTGACCGTCGACCACCGCTCCGTGGACGGCGCGACTGCCGCCGAGTTCCTCGCCACGGTCAAGGCCTTCCTCGAAGAGCCCGGCCTGGCCCTCTAGTCCCGTGAAGATCTGGTATCGCGTCAGCGATCTGGAGGCGGCACGGGACTTCTACACGCGCACTCTCGGTTTCGAGCAGGTTTACGTGGACGACGAGGGCCGCTGGGCTCGTTTCGTGCGCGAGTCGGTCGAGGTTGCGCTCGCCGAGGGTGAATTCGCCGGCGGCGACGATGCCGACGAGGATGCGATCGCCACGCTCGACGTGCCCGATGTGAAGGCGGAAGCCGAGCGCCTGCGCGAGGCCGGCGTCAAGGTCGGGGTCGTGGTCGAGATCCCAGGCACGATCCGGCTGCTCGACGTCTTCGACCCGGACGGAAACCGGGTCCAGCTGTCCCAGTACCTCTAGGGCGCGAGGTCGGCGGCGGTTTTGCCATCGTCGGTCTTGGCCGCGGGGTCGGCGCCCGCGTCGAGCAGCACTTGCGTCAGCTCCTCGTTCCCGCTCTGCGCAGCGGAGTGCAGGGGTGTGAAGCCACCGGCCTGCCGGGCGTTGACGTCGGCCCCCGCGGCGAGCAGAAGCTGCGCGCATTCCACCCGGCCGGTTGCCGCCGCGCTGTGGAGCGGCTGCACCGGGCCGATCTCCTGGCTCGTCGCCACTGCCTCGGGGTCGGCGCCGCGCTCGAGCAGGAGCTTCACAGCACCGGGGTGGCCCATGAAGGCGGCGAGATGCAACGCGGTGAAGCCGTCGCCGGAGAATGCCGTCGCCGTCCACGGCTCGGCATCGAGGAGCACGCGCAGCCGCGGCTCGAGACCGAAGGCGGCCGCCTCGAAAACGGTCGGCGCGTCGGGGAGAATGCGCTCCGCCTTGGCCCGCTCGCCCGCATAGAGAGCGTGTATGGCGGGCGAGAGCCCGCGCTCGTCGCGGCGGTTCCGGGCGGCGTCCACGCGCTCCCAGCCTAGCCAACTCCCTCGTTTCAGGGATCGCCCGCGCCCGGCGTCCTGCCGTTGCCTTCGCCTGACCGGATTAACCCCGGGTCACGGCGAGGGCGGCACTCCAAGGGAAGCCGCCCTCCCGCTTTTAATGGACTCCAAAGACGCCCTCGCGGGTAGGATCGCGGAAGAGAACTTCCCGACGGAAAGGGCGAGAATGGAATGTGACGTCGCCGTCCTCGGCGGTGGGCCGGGCGGCTACCCGGCCGCGATCCGCGCGGCCCAGCTCGGCGCGAGCGTGATCTGTATCGAGAAGGATCCAGAGCTCGGCGGCACCTGTCTGCGCGTGGGTTGCATCCCCACCAAGGCCTGGGTGCAGACCGCCTACGCGCTGAAGGAGGCTCACGAGACCTTCGACAAGCTCGGAGTCAAGGTCGGCGCGCCCGAGCTCGACTTCTCGACCGCCCAGAAGTGGAAGGAGGGCGTCGTCAAGCAGCTCACCACCGGGGTCGCCGGTCTGTTCAAGGCGAACGGCGTCGAGTGGGTCAAGGGAACCGGCCGCTTCAAGGACGCGAACACGATCTCCGTCGAGGGCGGGGAGGACATCACGTTCAAGAGCGCCGTCGTCGCGACGGGCTCGTCGCCGCTGCGGCCGCCCATCGACGGGATCGACTCGGAACGCTGCGTCGACTCGACCGGCCTGCTAGCCCAGACGGAGGTGCCGCGCCGGATCGTCATTCTCGGCGGCGGTATCATCGGCTGCGAGTTCGCCTCAATCCTGAGCCGGTTCGGCAGCGAGGTGACGATCGTGGAGATGCTGCCGAAGCTCATTCCGCTCGAGGACGACGACGCGGCGAAGGAGCTCGCCAAGCAGTTCAAGAAGCGCGGCATCGAGCTGCACCTCGAGGCGCAGTGCGACCGGGTCGAGGAGACCGGCGACGGCTTGCGCGTCCATTTCGGGGGCAAGACCAAGGACTGCGACCTCATGCTCGTGGCGACGGGGCGCGGGCCGAATGTTGAAGAGCTCGGCCTCGAGGACATCGGCGTCGAGTTCGACAAGAAGAAGGGGGTCGCCGCCGACGAGCACCGCCGCACCACGGTTCCGCACATCTACGCCGTCGGCGATTGTGCCGGCTACTGGCAGCTCGCCCACACCGCGTTCCGCGAGGGCGAGGTCGCGGCCGAGAACGCGCTCGGTCACGAGGCGGTAGTCGACAACCGCGGCGTCCCGCGTCCCATCTACACGGATCCCGAGATCGCAAGCGTCGGCCTCACGGAAGAGGAGGCACGCGAGCAGTACGGCGACGACGTCCTCACGGGCTCGTTCCCCTTTGCCGCGAATGGGCGCGCGATCATGCAGAACGAGACCACGGGGTGGGTGAAGACGATCCACGAGTCACGGTACGGCGAGCTTCTCGGTGTCGTGATGGTCGGCCCGCACGTCACCGATCTGATCGAAGCAGGAGTCGTCGCCCTCGATGCCGAGGCGACGATCGAGACGGTCGCCGACGGGATGGCGGCACACCCGACCCTCTCCGAGGCACTGAAGGAAGCCGGCCTCGTCGCACTCGGCCGCGCCATCCATATCCCGAACCGCAAACGAGCCGCGGCGAAAGCCTAGACAGGAGGAAGAATGGTGTTCAGCAAGCGCAATGCATTCATCGGCTGGCTGGTGCTGGCCGTCGGCAAGCCGATCGCCAAGCGGAAGGCCAAGGCCGCCGCACGAAGCGCGACGAGCAAGCGTGGCGGTGCGATCTTCGCAGGGCTCGCGGCCGCGGTCGGCGGGCTCATGTTCTGGCGCAAGCGCCGCTCGGGCGACGGGCCCGCCGAGAGCTGAGCTCGAGCGGGGTCGTCGTGAGGTACGTGACCGTCGCCGCGGCGGTTCTTGTCCTTGCCGCCTGCGGCGGGAAGGGCGAGGCCTCGCCGGCCGAGGTGGTGCGCGCCTGGAGCGCCGCTCTCAACTCGGACGACAACGAAGCGGCCGCGAACCTGTTCGCAAAGGGCGCTCGGATCGAGCAGGGCGAGGTGGGGATCCGTGTCTCGAGCCATGACATCGCGCTCGCCTGGAATGCGAGCCTTCCCTGTGCGGGCAAGATCGTCGCGCTCGCCACGGAAGGAGAGACGGCGACTGCGACCTTCGTCCTCTCCGACCGCAAGATGTCCCGCTGCGACGCGCCGGGTGGCGAGGCGACGGCGCAGTTCCGGGTCGTGGAGGGCAAGATCGTGCTCTGGCGCCAGACCGGCGGCTCGGAGCCTCCGCCGGCCGCGGACGTTTAAACTCCCCGCATGGATCCCCTCCTGGCGCCGATCGAGGGCGCAGAGCACCGGGAGATCGGCGGGGCCGAGGTCGACACCGCGCGCGCCGGCAACGGGCGCGTGAAACGGGCCGTCTACCCGCCCGGCTTTCGCTGGTCGACGCACATGAAGCCGAGCGTCGAGACCGAGCTGTGCATGCACGCGCACGTCGGCTTCATCGCCAAGGGCCACATCGCCGGCGAGTACGCGGACGGCTGTCAGTTCGAGTTCGTCGCCCCGCAGGTGGTCACGATCGAGCCGGGCCACGACGCCTGGGTCGTCGGGGACGAGCCGGCTGTTCTGATCCAGTTCGACTCGGAGGAAGGAACCGCGCGCCGCTTCGGCCTTCCTGACGAGCACGGCCACTAGGTGTTCCAGTCCCTGACGGACCACGTCTCGGGGTCGCCGTGGACGTACGGCTTCCTCTTCGCGATCGCGGCGCTCGACGTCATCTTTCCCCTCGTCCCCAGTGAGACGTCGGTCATCCTGGCGGGTGTCCTCGCCTCGAGTGGAGATCTCATTCTCGGCCTCGTCATCGCCTGCGCCGCGGGCGGGGCGATTCTCGGCGACAACACCGCCTACGTCATTGGGCGGACCGCGGGGCATCGCATCGTCGAGCGCTTCTTTCACGGCGAGCGTC
>JBDTRS010000022.1:0-19963 GCA_039931575.1 Gaiellaceae bacterium | reverse complement strand
CAGGCTTTCTGCAGATGCATTGATAATCTCAACTAGATCTTTTTGTTCTTCATTTAAGGGCGTTGTCTTCAACAAATCAATCGTGCCGAGAACTGCCGCTATTGGAGTTCGTATCTCATGACTCATTTTGGCGACGAACTCAGACTTGTATGCAGCCGCTTGTACAGCCTCATCACGAGCGAGAGACAGACCGTTCCGACGCCCGAGTCGCTCGAGCCGAAGCGCCGAACCATTGCGACCCGCACGACGTCGTCGAACCGCCCCGGCAGAGCCGCGCCTCCAACAGTTGCGGCGCTACCTGCTGCTGCGAGCGCCATCTTCAACGGGCGATGGGAGGGCGCGAAGAGTCGCTGCCACCCGTAAGCCTTGAAAGCATAGGAGAGAAGGAAGAAGCCGCCGGCCGCAGTCACGAGCCGGAAGTCGGCGTGGGCCAACGGCCACCCGGTCTTGGCGAAATGACGCGCCGCCAACACGGCGACGCCGATTCCCAGGACGGCTGAGGCGACGTTGAGCGCGATCTTGCCGCGGCGCGAGCGGCACAGACGGATAAACCCTCTCATGCTCTGAAACATCGTCCGGCTACGCAACGGACTCAACCCACAAACGGGTATGGATGTGTGTCTGAAAGGAGGAAATAGGGAGGCCGGTGCCGCGACGGTCATCGAGGCGACGGGCCGAACCAGGGTAGCCGAGCCGGTCGGACGCCGCCCCCGGAACCGCCGGCTCGGCGGCCAGAAGATGAGTCATGCGGATGAGAGGACAGAAACAGCCGTCGCCGGAGGCTGTGCAGATGCTCAAAGGGTGACCAGGCGAATGCTAGAATTGCGCTTAACCATGCGGATTTTAGACCTAATCCCGGCATTCAAGGCGAACCTCACCCGAAGGGGTCGAGAGGCCTCGACCGTGGCGACTCACGCCAAGAACCTGGAACCCTTCATCCGATGGATCGGCGACCGACCTCTCGAAGAGGTCACGCCTCAGGATCTCGCGAACTTCCTCGACTGGTACGAAGGGGACTTTTGCGAGCGCCACGGGCGTCCACCCGCAAACAACACTCGGGGGAACGTCATCTCGGCGCTCTGCGTCTTTGAGTGGCGAGACGGGCGCCTCTGGATCAACGTCCGTGAGTCGAAGACGGACCGAGGCCGGCGGCGTATACCGGTACCAAGCGAGCTTCACCCGTTTCTGATTCGAAGCGGTCCGCTGAACCAGGTTGACGCGCCGATCTTCATGACGTCGACCGGCAAGGCGTGGCATCGCAACCAGCTTTACCTCGTAGTTCATCGGGTCGGGGAAGGAGTCGGGGTAAAGCTTTTTCCACGACGACTGCGCAAGACGCTTGGCTCTTCGGCGCTCAATTCCGGTGCGAGCCTGGCGACGGTGAGTCGGATTCTCGGCCACTCGAACACCACGATTACTGAACAGGCGTACGCGGAGATGCTGCCGGAAACCATCGCTTCGGACTTCCTTCGCGCAGTCGGCTAGGCCGATTTACCCGAGGGTCGTTTCCCATCGCCCAACCGTCGCGTACTGCGTGCGGGTGAACGGTTTGCCCTACCGACTCGGCTCGGCCCTAACCACGTGGGCCCGGGTACAGGCGACCTGGCCAAGAGTTCTCGTAGTTACGCGTATCAGGAGGAGAGCCTCTTAGTCCACCTCTTCTCCTACTGTCTAGCTGAAATCAGTCACGTTCTTGCAGAACGGTCTGATCTCGTGGACGCCGGAAGGGCCCGGAAACATTTCGCAGACGTGATCATCCTCTCCGGTCCTTCACGAAGTCCTTGCTCGATTCAGTTGTCTGTCACTGCTTATATAACCGTAGCAAGCATCTTTCCGGCCCTGAGCATGGCTTCAGTTTAGCTGTCGCTTCTTGGCCGTCGGTCCGACTCGACTAAGGCACCTTGCCCTTGAGTACAACCGAACTTCTATTCAGGCCGAGCCTGCCGTAGAGCTCAGTGTCGACCATGAAGTGCATGGTTCCCTTCATCTGTGGCGGCATGTTGGACTTGTCGATCGCTGATTTGAGCATCACTTCCACGTCATATGCCGTAGAAGATTTTCCTGCGGCTGCGCCATCCTTCATGTCCTCCCAAACAGGCTTCCAAATATCGTCGAATGATGCGTGAAGTTCTTTGGGCATGAGTACCGTTTCGGCTGTATTGGGGTTGTAGCCAGGAATATTCTTGCCCACTGATTGCGGAACCACGTGGGCGGATTCGAAGACCGCCCCCTCCATTGCCGCCACGTTTGGCGGCGCGGATGGGTGAACAGACTTCGGCGACACTCCGGGGACACCGAATGCCTCGCGAACCTTGCCAGCGCTGCTATGCGTCTGAGTGCCGAGACGCCCGGCCTCGTAGTTCACAAGACCTTCTTCCATGGCATCCGCTGCCCGTGTAGCGGTCGAGGCCCGGGCCTTTGCGGGCACCGAGTAAGCCTCCCGAACGCTTGAGGCAGTCGAGTACGCGTCGAGAGCAACCGATGTCAGCTTCGCAGTGCCGAGTACTCCTTCCCCGATCCTGTCGTCGAGGGTGAGCGTATGCGACCATTCGTCTTCCCCGGTGATCATCCGCATGATGTTGTGCCAGCCGCTGTACTCGCCGAGTGTCCACTGGAGCTCCGCGAAAGATCCGGGTTTCGGTGTCATCGAGGCGACGAACTTCTCGCGCACCTGGTCGACCTGAGCCTTGGCCCACATCGCCTTCTCTTGGGGTGAGAGCGATGAGAAGAAAGCCTTCTCGACCTTTTGCTGATTGCGGTATGTCTGTTGGTCAGCGAGGGCGCCTTGGCGGCCGTGCTCGTCGCGAAGGACGATCGGGCTTCCGCGGGCGTAGGCGTAAAGCGCGAGGCCGTCCACGGCCCCCATTTGGTCGCAGCTCGTCCAGCGAGCCATCCACGGACCGTAGAACCGCTCGCCGAAGTACACCAGCCCGCTCTCCTCGTCACGAATCTTCCCGTTGAAGCGGAATCTCTTTTTCGCAAAGCTGCCAAAGCTCGTCTCCCCATAAGGAAAGTACTCCTCGCGGTTCACCCAACTCCCGTTGCCACCCGCGACTAGGGCTGAACTCCCGACATGGTCCGCGAGGTGGTACTGCGTAACCGGACCCGCGTCGTCGGCGCGACGATCTCCAAGATTTACCAGGGCAATTCTGCGCTCCCCGTCCGCAATATGCAGGGTGTTACCTTCCTTGGTCGCTCCGTTCTCGCGCCACCGGTGGTACTCGAAAATGCCGTCGATGTCGACCGAGACAGCCGCCCATGTTGCCGCGCCTCGCACGACACGCTTCATAACGCGATCCCCGGAGGAGTCGTAGACATATCGGGCGTCGATCGACGCCGGGCCGCCCGCCGAGATCTCGAACCCTGTCATTCGATTCGCGTGGTCCCATGTGTGCTTTTGGCTGAGATCTTGTGAGGCGAGGTTTCCGCAGTCGTCGAATGCAAAGGTCGTCGTACTGCTCGACACGACGAGGGAGGTCAGCCGGTTGCTCTTCGCTTTCTCCCATTCGTCGGGAGGTTTGTCGCCTATCCCGAAGTCACGTCGCCAGTTGCCGCTTGCGGCCTGGTAGGCAAGCGAGAGTAGGTTTCCGATCGAGTCGTAGGAGTACGTCTCGGTGTACCGCTCAGTCAACTCAGGGGCATTCGATTGCGTGGGATTCGCAACGCCGGGAAGGTATCCGCCGCAACCGAGTGCGTCTGAGATCGCGCGAGGTGAGCCCGAGCCCTTACAAGCACGACCGCTCGCTGCGGTCAACCGGTACAGCGGGTCGTACGCGAACGTGCGCACCAATCGGTCGCGTCCGTGGGCTGTCCCTGTCACCCCGCAATCAGGTACACGCTCGTCAAGTGAAACGACGTTCCCGACCGGGTCATAGGCGAACTCGACGTCTTGCAGGGGCTGCCCGATTCCGTGCCAGACGAGAGTTCCCTGATGCTGACATCGCTCCGTCCGCTGCCGGGCCAACCGGAAAGTCAACGGATCGTACGAGTAGCGGGTCATTAGCCCGTTTCCGCACTCGATCAGGATCCTCTGGCCCTGAGCGGAATAGGCAATGTGCTCGACGTAGACGGTTCCATCAACCTCGACGTGCTCAAGACTGCCCGAGCGGTTGAAGCGAGCCGTCAGCTTCGAGCGGCGCGCCGTCGTCTGGCCCGCGCGTGGCTTTGTCTCTAGGGGGTACGTGATCTCGTAGGCTCGATCGAGAGCGTCGTAGCTGCCGTCGATCTGGAATTTTCTGGTCTCGAGCGCACTGTCGGAACCCGGCTGGCTCCAGTCCGCCTCCCAACCCGCGGCGAGGCTCGCCTCGCGAACCAGGCGACGTGACTTCCGGGCGATATTCCCCTTGAAGTCGTACAGCTCGAAGTCGACGCGACCACTCTCATCTCTGTGAATGGACGGGCGCCCGAGCCGATTGAGGGCGCGATTCGCGGCACGCGCCGAGGCAGGTTGGCTCGCCTGCCCACTGTCCCCGTATGTAATGCGCTCGCGGAGCGTGAGAGGATCCTGCGACCGGTTGCACCCCCAGATTTGGGTCGGGCGGCTCAAGCGGTCGTATTCACGTAGAACGAGCGCGCCCCGGTTGTCTCGGGCTTGAACCACGTGTCCAGCCGCGTCCGGGACGAACGTCCGCACACCGGCATCGAGACTTACGGTGCGGAGGATCCGGCCGCTACGATCGTACGCGTGCTCGATGGCTCGGCGCCCGAGCGGGTCGAGAACGGACAGGACGTGTCCGTGCAGGTCGTACGAGGAGCGAGTCGCATAGGTGTCTGGGGCGGCCTGGCCATTGCGTTGTAACTGCGCCACTATCCGGCCCAGCCCGTCCAGCACCCGTGTGCTCGGAGTCGAACGATGACTGGCATGCGCCGGCCTCGTACTCCCGGAGACTGCGCCCGGCTTGCCGAGGTCGTTCGCGTCGTATCCGTAGCTTTCCCAAGGCGACGGAGCAAAATCGTCAGGCTTGGTCAGGTCCTTCGGAACGCCGAGAATGGTTCTCTCCTCGGCCCCGTCGGGCGCAACCATCCGGATGAGCTGCCCGCGGGCGTCGTAGCATCGTTCCCAGGCCGCTCCGATGTCGGGCTTCCTCTCGAAAGCCCATCCCTTTGAGAAGAAGGACTCGTGCGTGAGAACCTCGCGCGCCTTGTTGTCGTAGACGCGCCAGCCGCTCACGACGACACGCTGTTGGGACGTCGCGCCGGTGGCATCGGCGGACGGCTCTCCATGGGTGGAGGGAAGGCCGAGGTCGTCGACCGCGAGCCTCTCTCCCAACGCCCGCGTCTGCACGACACGGCCGAATCCGTCGGAGTAGTCGCGGGCCTCGACGCGATCCTGAGAAGTACCGGCGTGCGCGTGCTGGACACGTCGGCTCACATGGGCGTATATCGGCTGCGGCTCGGGGTCTTCGCGCGAGCTCGCAAAAGCCATGAAGTCGTACTCGAATCGCGCCTCGGGCTCGGCCTCGGTGCCGCCCTCTCCTGCTCGACCCTCGAGCCAGGTCTTCGCTAGGAGACCGAGCGGGGTGTACAGGTACCGAGTGGCGTTCCCGTTGACGTCGACGTGCTTCGATGGCTGGAAGACTCTGAAGTCGTTGCTCACTTCGACCTCGAGTCCCGCCGCGTCGATGACCTTCGCCGGCATGAGATCGAACTTGTCGAAAACCACTTCCGTCTCGCTCCCGAGCGGGTCTTTCGTCGCCGTGACGACGCCGCGCTGCTCAACGCGCCGCCGTGCCGTGTCCGCGTAATACCCGGAGAAGTACCGGCTCGGCGTTGCCACCCGCTTCGAGTATCCGATCGAGGCGCCGAACCCAGGCGGAGCTCCGGCAGGGATGGCCGCGCCCCCACCGAGATACGAAGGCCGGTCAGTGCCGAACGCGGAATCGAGGTCCCCGTCGGTGAGGATGAGGGTCTCCGTACGCGTGAGCGCGCCGTAAGGGCCGACCTTCCCATCATTGCGACCGGTGAACGCGGTTCCGTCGTACCGGTTACGACTGTGGCCCAAGAGATCCAGTCCCGCTGGAAGGGCCCCCCCGGCGGACCAGCCCTCCACGCTTTTCAGCAAAAGATCGCGAATGTAGACGGCTGCATCGCGCTGATCGACGAGGACATGGCCGAGATTCCCGGAGTCCTGCTCCTGTACTTTCGGCGGCACCTCCAGCGTGAGTTCCACCGCATGTGAGACGCGGTCGTGAACGTAAAGCTCGGCCGGACTGGGCGTGGCCCAATCCGTCTGCACCAACGTGCAGAGGACCCTCTCCTCGTCCGCGTGTATGACGCCCTGATGGGCGACGTCATAATCTGCGCGCTTCGCCGAACGCCTGGGCAAAGCGACCTTTGTCTCGTGGCGGGGACGCCCGAAACTGTCGTAGGAATCGCTAAATGAGAAGGTTGTCATCGGATCCTCGCCGCGCGCCCATTCCGTCGCGCGTCGTGCGCGGACCTCCGCGGCGAACACTGTCGTCCCGACGCCCTTGCCCGCGACTTCGAGGATGCCGTAGCTCGTCTCGCCAACCGAGTAGGGTCGGTCCTCGAGACTCGACCCGTCGAGGGCATACACCTCCTTCCGGATCAGGCTTCCGCGAAGGCTGCGCAGCGCGTCGCCAGCCTGACGTGCGGCAAGGGTCTGGAGCCACGCCGTCGTCTCGGCCGGCCGCTGCAGCAACCTCGGGTCACCCGACCACCATTCCTCAGAGAAATCCGGCTCGGACGTGAGCCCGAGCTCGAGGCCAACACTCCCGAGATGGAACCAGGAGCGCGTCTCCACCGGGGGCGAGTACATCCTCTTGGAGAGGGTGCCCTCGCCATGAGCGGCCGCATGGCTCTCGAACGACTCGGTGTCGCGCCGATCCACGCGCCCGAATCCCCGGAACTCCCGCTCGTGACCGTCCCAGTATCCGTGGTGGTATTCGAACTCGCTGACGACCGTGCCTCCAGAGATCCGATCGATTGACTCGAGCCGTGAGACCGCTTGCACGGGAAATGGGAGGGGTGTCAGCCACGGGGTTCCGCGCAGCTCGTCGGCGATTGCATATGAGCTCGACGACCGATACTCAATCTTCGTGGTCGCCCCGATGTTGTTGTCGATCTCGCGAAGGAGGTATGGCTTGGTTCCGCCGGTGAGGTCGAGGAAGAACATCGACGCATCGTCATCCGACAGTTTGTCGCGGGTCCAGAGAACCCCCCCGATCCCCGCTCCCTCCAGGTCGGCGAGTCGCGCGTCGGCGTCTGCCGGCGAGGGTGTCCCATGGATCACTATGGGATCGCTCCAGGCATTGCCTCCGCAATTGACCCACACGGTGACCGAATCGCCGTCGACGTAGAGCAGGTCCGCCGCGCCGTCTCCATCAACGTCGCCGAGAAGGATCTGTTCAGGCGTGTACTCGAACTCGAAGTCGGGAGGGGACTCCATCCAGACTCTCGCCCCCCACGTCCCGTGCCCATGACTGGGCCAGTAGCAGATCGAGCGATCGTGGAGGAGGACTATGTCCTGCAGGCCGTCACCGTTCATGTCCGCGACGTGGACGCGCACGTCCCCGAAGTCCACGTTCGGGAACTCGTCGATCCGCCTACGAGAAATCAGCCGCTCGCGCGCCCACGCCTGCGCTGGGTCGGCGTCGTTGAACCAACAGTGGAAGCTCGACCCTCCCCGAAGGACATCGGTGAGGCCGTCCCCGTCGAGGTCGATAAGGCGAACGTCGGAAGCCCCAAGATCGATCGTCGGGAAACGCCTATATCGGCGCAACGAACGGTCGTCCCACCGGGCCTCAAGTCCGACGGGAAAATAGCCGCGGTACTCGTCGACTAGCAGGTCGGCTCGGCCGTCGCCGTTTGCGTCGAGAATGCGCGCCCCAGTTTCGAGCCCGACGCCCGCGGGAGTGGTCGCCAGATCTCTGGGCGGGTCGAACCTCCCCCCTCTGTTGCGCCAGTAGCGCGTCGCGCCGTTCAGCTCAACGATGTCCGGCAGGCCATCGCCGGTGAGATCGACGAGGTCGTATCCCGGCTGGGCCAGGCTCTTTGCCGGCAGGTCGCCGTCGATCGCGCTCAGGCTTCGCTTTTCCGGGTTGAAGTGCGTGTAGTCCAGAAGGAGCTGAGGGGTTTCCGACACCGCTGCCCCAAGCACTGTGGGCGAGTTGTCCTCGTGGCCGAGGACGGCGAACCCGGCGAGCAGCGAAACGCGATTAGGAGGCAGCACCTCCCCTGCAACCCCGTGCCGATCGTCCAGATATGTCAGCTCGTAGGTTCGGATTGGCTGAGCGCGATCCTTGTTTGCGTGCGAGGCGGTGCGGATGCGCGTGCACCGTTTAGTCGAACGGATCTCGAACCCAGACCGGTAATCCGAGAATGGGTCGGGGCGGTCCTCGTAGTCGAAATTGACCGTGACGAGGAAGCGCTCGCTCCCCTCGGCGTCCTCGAAGTCGATATATCGGATTGAGTCCGGAAGGCGACCGAGCCACCGGTGACCGTTGGCGTCGTCGCGAGTTCGGAAGGCCGCGTCGTCCGGCTCGTCCGATTGGTATGCGTATTCGATCCGGTTGCCGAACGGATCGGTCGTCTGTGTCAGCTGCCAGGAGAAAACCCGATCCTGGTCTCGAACGCAGGCTTTGGGCTCGACGGAGACAGTGCCCCCGGAGGGTTTCCGGGCCCCGAAGAGGCTGACGAGCCCGTCCTTCGTCGTAACCTCCCAGTAGTCCCCCGACGTCGTCTCGAACCGCTTGATACGCGCGTACAATCCCTCCGTCCGAGGCGAATACCTCGTCCACCCCGAACCGGCTTCGACGGGCACGAGATCCTCGAGCCCGGCGAGCAGAAAAACGTCGGTCTCGCGGTACAGGGGCACCCCACGGGCCGTCTTGCGGGACACGGACGGGATCCCGAGAGACCAGCCGAGGCCGAATGGCCCGTTCCCAGAGCCGGTGCTGTAGTGCAGATCGAGCCCGGGCTGAAACCCGTTCCTCCCCCGCGGCAGGGCAATCGGGAGCGTCAGGTTCCCTGTGCCCGTGTGGGGGTCGGGCGCGAACGACTCACCCAGGCCGGAGAGCGCGCCGCCTCCTTGCGGAAGATTAATTACGTCGGCGGCGCTTTCGGAAGCCATGCTCGAGCCGAGCCGTTACGAAGGCCAGGGCGGCAGAGTGCCCCGATAGGTCACGACGAAGAGCACATCGTCGAGACGTTCCTCGCCAAAGATCTTCTTCGTCGCGGCTGTGTTCGGAAGTGTGAGCGTCCACTTGCCGGTTGCCGACTGACCAAGCACCGGCGTCCACACCGCGCCAGCGGCCCTCCGCGTGGCAATCAACCCGTTGACCGGCTTGGCCGCCGTCGGTAGGTTCACGACCGGGCCGTCGTCTGGATCGAAGGCGAGCGTCGTCTCGAGGTCGTTCGCCCACGACGCGGGCGGGTCGCCGGACGCCGACGAGAAGTAGAGCGCCACATGCTGGATCTCGAGGTCGTCGACGTTCGGTGGGAAATCGCCGCTCGTCGTCTCGAACTCGATCGTCATCGGCCGATCCGACTGATCTGGATTGTGTATGTAAAACCACTCGTCCTGGAACTCGTGCCTGAGGCTGAATGGGCGGTCCGCGCTGAACAGAGGATCCAGCCGCTCGATGACCTCGGCGCCGTAATCGGTACTGCGTAGGGCGGTGTAGTCGAGCGTTAAAAGGACGTCCGCAACTGTCGAAAAATCAAAGAGATTCGCAGCCTTGGGCATGCTGAGTTCCCAAAGTGTGTCGACGCCGATGCCTTCGAATGGGACGAGCATCTCGGGCTGAGGGTCGAGCTCGAAGAGACCAGTCGCGTTTCGCGGCGAGGTGAGGGCGACTGACTCGGGCCCGCGCTGGATCGTAACTGTCCTAAACGTCTCGCCTCCGATGACCGCCCGCGAGGTTCCGACCGCTGAGAGAGTCGCATGCAGGCCTCGCGTCGGCGGGATGAGCCCAATCACGGAGGTTCGTACCCGCTTGATCAGCCGCAGATAATGATCCGGGAAGTCCCGCTCGAACATCTCCATGGGGGTCGCGAAACGAACCACTCCGGTCTCCCGGAATTCCTGAAAGGCGATCGGATCAAGGTCGGCGAGTGAGATCGTCTTTGAGAGCTGCAGCTTGCGCTGGTCGGTGCGAAAGGCGTACTGATCAAGCTGGACGATGTCGCGCAGGAGGCGCGCGGAGCCCGTCAATCCCCGGCGGTCGGTCGCCTCATCTGCGGCGTCCGAAGGAGGCGGCGAGGACGGCTGCCAATAATCTTCCTGGATGAATGCCGGAGGTAGCTGCTGCCTCTCGAACGCGAGCTGGTTCTGGGCGAGCAGCGCCATCCCCGTGGCCTGCTGCAGAAAGAACCGGTAGATGCCCTCGAGCACCCCACTCATCCAGTCATAAAGCTCGACGTTCGCGAATTTCTTGTTTGCAATGAAGTCGAGTGCAGCCTCAGCAGCGTCGTACTGGAGCTCGGACACGGTCCGTTCCTGACCCGCGATGAGTGCCCGCTCCCTCGCGAGGCGAATCTGCCCCTCGCCGATTCTCACATCTTGCTCGGCCAACCAACGCTGTTGCCGCCACTCCTGCTCGCGGCGTTCGAAGGTCGCGCCTGTCAGAAGCAACTGGCCGAGCGATTCCATCGCGGAGGCGGAGGTGCCCGCCCATTCGATGATTGTCTCGATGCTGTAAATGGCGGCGAACTTGAGGGCCACTCCCTGCGCTGCGGCCGCAACCCCGGCGACTTCGTAGGCGGAGAGTCCGGCCTTGAGGAGCCGCCGATAATGGCTCTGCTGAAGAAGCGCCCTATCCCGTTGGAGCTGAGCCGAACCGATCTCATCAATGGCCTCGCCGAGCTGGAGTTCCCTTAGTCGAATCCCCGCACGAGCGAGGGCGAGATCGTGACGCGCGCGCAGCTGGTCGTACTCCGTCGCGTCGCGCTTCTCGATCGAGGCGAGCATCGAGGACTCAATCTGGGCCGCGAGGTTAGCGAGGTTGTTCGCCCGCTCGATAAGCATCGGGAATCGATACGGAAGCGGCTGGAGCGTCGTATCGCGCGCTGTGGGGAGAACATCTGCACCTCCCGCGTCGGCGAGCGTAACGCCGCCATAGGGCTCGAGATGAGCCTCCATGCCGCCGATGTTGCGGCAGCTGCGGATCTTCTGGATGTTGAGCTGAGCATGGCGCCGAAGCGCGTCTGCAACCGAGTTCGGCGGAACGCAGAAGACGAACGAAGGCGCCGGGAAGAAAGCGTGCGAGTAGTAGCCTCTGCGTCCGTCGACATCCGTTCCGAGGAAGGAATAGGCACCCTTCGACGGGTCGTCCGGGACCACTCCCGAGGATCCACCGTTCTCCCCGAAGAGTGGGATCTCATTCGTGGCACGCTCCTTCACCCCGAGTGACGCAAGCCGGCCGATGCTGCTAGAGGCGGCGACGAGGTCCCTGCTCATCAAGGCCTGTCCCTCAGCCTCGCTCCACGTCTGCGCATTCGCCGCCAAGACCTTCTCCATCGTCTGCGGCGCCGTGCTATCTGCTTTTACAGCGCGCTCGATGATGCGCCGTCCCTTGTCGACTTGTATCGCGGCGTGCTCTTCCTTCGACAGCACCTCGCGCAGCCGCTCAGCCACCTGGAGGATGACTCCCTGCTCCTTGAGGGAACCGAGGACATCAATCAGGTCGTGCCAAATGCTCATCCATTCGTCCTCACCAATCTGGATCCGCAAGCCCTCGAGGATCTCTTGGCAGGCGTCCTTAGCCTGACGAACCTCTGGTGCGTCCAGAAGCTCCAGTGCCGCAAGGTAGAGCTGGAGCGCTCGGGCCACAGTCTCCGACCGCGCCTTTGAGAACTCGGAATCGGCGTAGGCAAGGATCGTCCTGACTATCTGGACGATGGTCGCGCGCGTGTATGTGTTCGGCCGCGTCGCGGCAATGGCATGCGGGTCGAGCGGGTCCCGAAGCCATTCCAACGCGCGCTCGAACGAAAGCGAGAATGTTTCCTCCCGGACGAGCCCGGCCCATACCTTCCGGCGAGTGAGCGGCTGGGAGTAGTCGTAGAGGGAGCCGAACCAGTCAAGCGCGCCAAGGTAGTCGCCGGCGTCAGCCAGTCGGAGCGCGAGCTCCATCGGAACGTGAAAGTACGCTTCATCGAGATAGATGACGTCTGCGTGGTTCGGACTGGTCGGCCAAAGATTTGAGTCGTAGGCGTCGGCAATGCGCGCACGCCGGGCCGCGATCTGCGGGTCGGAGTACTTCGGCTCGATTGTTCGCAGAGAAACGCTTGCCGGCCCGTAGCGACTCTTCACTCCCTGCTCGTAGGCGCCCCGCGGGCGCCTGAACCCCCTAAGTAGGCCGAGGCGTGGTGCGCCACTCGAGGCCGTAGTTAGGACGACGATCTCGTCCACTCCGTCCCCGTCGACGTCGGCACTCAGGTAACGCGAGGTGCCGTCGAGGTTCCAGCCCGTCGTGCCGATGCCGCCAGGCCGGTCGATTCTGCGGCTCAGAATCGCGCTCGGCCCGAGCTGCCCGTCCGCCCACTTGAAGACGCCCGCCTTTTGCTCAGTCGCGCTCGCATCTCTCGTGAAGCCGATGACCTCCTGGACACCGTCCCCGTCGACGTCCGCCGCCACAAAGTCGTCCGTCGCGGCCCGCGTCCAGAGGCTGGAGATTTCGGAATCGTCCCCCCAGGCGAGGCCGAACGAACTCTTCCGTTCGAGCATTCCGGTCGCCTTGCCCGAGGCGGTCGTCAGGAGAATCTTGTCTCCGGAGTCCGCGTCGAGAGGGAGGAAGCGATCGGTCTGGGCGAAGGCCCATGTCATTTGGCCATCGGCCGTGGTGATGTCGTCCGGGAAGGTCTCGGCAGAGAAGGAGCCCGCATAGCGGTCCCATTGCAGCAGGACGAGCGCGAAGTCCGAGCCGAGCGGCTGCTCGTAGATCGTGGTGTACAGGTCGCGTTCGATCACGGCCGCCAGCCCATTCCTATATGGGGTGAGCGGGCCCCAGTTCTTCCAGTGGGCTTTCTCCTTCGGGTACTCGCCGGGAAGATCGATTTCTGGGAGCGAGCGGTCGAACGTTATGCCGGTGTCGCTCACACGAAAGATGTGCACCCGAAGCCTCGTTACCTTTCCGCCCGGCGGGCCGACTCGTTCCGTAGCGAGAAGCTCGCTGCGATCTTCCCAGTCGACGTTGAACGAGACGAGCTGGTGAAAAGCCAGTTGCAGATTGGCCTGCTGGTTGCCGCTCCCCTCCGTCACCGGCCGGTCAGTGAAGTTAATCGACCACCCGGCCGTGCCGTTTGGGCGCCTGATGTTCGACCCGCTGCTGCTCCAGATGAGCCCGATCGACCCGTCTGTTCGCAAACCGAGAAGCCCGATCTCGGAAGTGCCGAAATTCGTGACGAGAAGACGCTCGCGCCGGTTCGGAGTCAACGTGACCTCCGTGCGAAGGACAATGCCCTGGGTCGACGGGACCTGCCAGCCGGCGGGCATCGTGCCTTGCGCCATGACGACCAGGCCTCCCTCGCTACCGCGCAGGATGCCGATTCGGCCGCCGTCGATCAGCACGATCTCCTTCGCGCCGTCCCCGTCGACGTCGGCGCGGATCAGCCGCTCGTTCCCCGAGAGTGACCACTCCTGCACGCCGCGCGCTGCGGCGGCTGGGTCGGACCGGACCGATCCGCGCTCCTCCTTCTCAGCGCACACGAGCGGATCCGGCGGATCCCCTTCGGCCGCCTCTCCCCAGGAACCGCTGTCGTACTTCGCAAAGTAGGAGACCGGGGCGCCGTCGCGGAACGAACGCCCGTAAACGGCGATCAGGCCGCGCCCACCTTCCTGATACGGGAAGATCGCGGCGATCTCGCTTGCCGCGTCCAACTTGGGTATCTCGCGCCAGAAGGTGCGGTCTGGGTTGCTCCAGGTCCCGATGTCCGGTCGACGGCTGTCGGCACAGGCGTAGAACTTGCCCGAGGAAGCGCGCGCGAGGATGAGCCAGTACGGCACGGTCGGGCCCGGAGGCGCGTCGGGATCGCGCCCTTCCGAGGGATAAGGGCCGGACGTCGCGGCGAGAGCTGCGAACTCGAGCGTCGAGACGTCGGTGAAGTACTTTGCATATTCAGCGGCTTCCGCGAGAGCGTCCTTCGCTGAGACACCGAATCGGCTCCGCAGGCGATCGAGCATCGCGTCGAATGCCGGGGTGCGGCGCCGGCGAAGAGACGGCCGGAGAGTGTTCTCCGGGTAGATGAACACGAGCATCGCGGCGCGCCAGCTCGAGAAAGAGCCCAGCCATCGCCATTCGCGATCGAAGTCGGGAGCATCGAGCGCAAGGATCTCGTCTTCGAGCAGGCCGTTTCGAGCGCCGAAGAGAACGCCCTGAATCGTCTCGATCGCCTGCTCAACTCGAGTTGTCTTGTCGCATCCGCCAACCCCGGCGTCGATCTGCAGGCGCCGAGTCACCCAGTTCCAGTCGTCTTTGGATATCGCAGTCGCGCCGGTGGCGATGCCACCGAGGGAGTAGACGAGCCAATCGCGAAGGCGCGGGAGAACCGCCTCTTCCACCTCGTCAATCGAGCGGTTGATGGCCGGTTCGATCGCCTCCTCCTGCTCGACACGAGGCCTCAGGACACGGAGCCACCTGCCTCGCGCATCGGCATCGCCGAGCCAGGGCCCCGGCGTCGGCGAACCCGAGCCGGGCTCACGGAGCTTGAAGAACTGAGGACCAAGGTAGATCCCAGCTTGCTTCTCGGCCTGCCGCCAGGATGAAAGCTGCCGGCGCTTCTCGGCATTCGTGACGATTTCCCAGACGCCGGCCCATTCGTCCGGCAGCACTACCCCGTTTGGATTCGCGTCGAGCCGGGCGACCGAAACGAGATACTCGAACTCCGTTCGGGACAGAGTGAGATCGGCCAGTCGCAAGGTGATGTCCGTGCCCTGCTCCTGCTGCGCGGCGAGCCCGAGGAGTGTTGCGAGTGGCGTCCCGGCCCCGCCGCCGGAGTAGTCGATAAGACCGATGAACGGGTCGCTTAGGATCGCGTCGAGCGAGTTGCCGGCTTCATGCGCGCTCTGCCTGACCAGGATTCGATCGTTGACCCACTTCCGCCGCTGATCCCACAGCTTGTAGGCGGGGTCGGTAGAGACGGGGTTCGTGATGTCCGACGGTCCGATGACATCGGGATCGATGTATGGGATCTCGTACGCAGGTGAGCCGGACCAGTCGCTGGTTTTCCACTTCCGTCGGAGATGGGCGAGGCGCCAGCGGGCGATAAGCGGTGGCGCGTCCGGATCAAGCGGAGGTTTCGTCGTCGACCGGAGGCCGAAAAGCGCTTCGAGCGTGTCCTCGTCGAGCTTATTCGGAGCCGCAGCCTGCGGGTCGAGAAAGATTGCGTCGATAGGGCCAGGCGCCTGCGATGGCGGGACGAGGTCGAAGCCCAGACGTTCGGAAAGCGCAACCAGAACCTCCTTTGGTGCCCCGCGCGCCGCCCTGATCTCTTCATAGGACGTGCCGAGCTCCCGGAGAAGACGGTTGTACGCCTCGCGCAGATACCACTCGGGCGCGTCCGATTTCCCGAGGTAGCTCCGCAGCACCTCGATGACGATTCGGACTGTCCGAACCTGTTTTTCAACGAAATCGCAGGCGGCCGGAAGATCGGCGAGCGGCTGGTGAAACGTCTGCTGGAGGTAGGGAAGCGTGACGTCACCGTCGCCCGCCTCGCTGTGGAACCTCGCCTGCGGTATGACCTCTTTCGGCCGGCTCGCACTCGACCAGAAGAGTTTGACGAGGCTGGGACCGTTATGGCTGTAGCCTGAGAGGTACTCGAGCTTAATTCTGTAACGGCGCCCGGCAGTCAAGTTCAGGCTCACGCTTCGCTCGACCGGAGGATGGGCCACCCAGTCGTCGATCACGCGAGTGCCGTCAATCCAGAGGCGCACGCCATCGCTGCAGAGAACAGAGATGGTGTACGTCTCGGAGAACTCAGGCTCGAGCTCCCCTGTCCAGCGAACCGAGAAGCTCCCGGGCGAGAGCTGAGGATCCGGCGATTCGTCGCCCCAGTCGAAGTCGACCGTCGGGTCGGTCCTGGTGAGCTTCCAGACCTTGAAGCTGGGGGTGTCGTAGTACTGGCCTCTGAGGCCTCGGTTCCGCTTCAGATGCCCGACCGCGTAGTTGAGCAGGTCGGCGAGGTAAGCGAGAGGGCTGGTCGCCGACTGGCAGTCCTCGCAGTTGCAGGCCATCGTGGCCGCCTGAGAGCTCGAACCCGTGCCGTTCCCGGCGATCAACTGGCTTGAGGTCACGCCTCCGATCAGCCGTGACTGCACATCCGCCGCCGCCTTCACGCGTGCAGCCAGATCGCGATTATCCTCGCCTAGCCTGGCCACGACCTCCGCGAGAGGCGCCTCTGCCATATCTCTGATACCCGTGAAGCCCGCGCCAGCGAGCAAGACGTTCTCGTCTAGGTCGACGGGTAGGACGCTTAGCCTCGCGTGCCGGTCCAGAGCCTCGACGGCCGGGTGCTCGGGAGACACGGGAAGGCGACCGAGGTTCGCGAGCCCGCCTGCGACCAGAATGTCGGCGAGCGTGGAGACATGAGCGCTCTCGAGGCGGGTGGCGAGCTTGGGCGGGATCGAGAGCTTCAGCTCGCGCGCCACGTCCCTCAGTTTTGCCTCTGGCTGATTCGCCGAACTCAGCCTCAACTCGACGGGCGACTCGTCTTCCAAAGGGATCGTCCGTGCGGCGAGGCGGTTTCCCGCTTCGTCCACCAGGGCTACCTCCACGGGCGAGCCATCCGCCCGGTCCAGGCTCTCCAAAGATACGGCGAACTCACCCGAGTTGCCCGTATGGAGTTCGACGGGGGTGCCGTTTATCTCGCCCGCCAGCCGGGTATTCGCTATGGGGAGTCCGGTCTCAGACTCCAGTACTCGCCCGCGGATGCTCGGGATCGGCGAACGAACGGGTCGACCCGACTCGTTGTTGGATTCGAGAGCGATCCCTTCGGATCGTCGCGACCCGCTGCGGCGGTTTGACGACGGCAAATTCCTCGGAAGAAGCTCTGGTCGCGCCTCGTAGTAGTTGAGAGGAGGTAAGTTCCTACTCCCCCCGGTGTCGGAAGTCAAGGTTCCCCCCGCGACGTCTCACTCAGGTTGCGAGGTTTCTGGCCTGACCGTATCTCTCGCATGAGCCCCGCCCGAGGCCGGTACAGACCGATCGCGCCGCGAGCGTGAGCAACCTCGTCCCCAGGTGCGAATCGTGTTCAGATGAGCTTGGCCCCAAAACCGCATGGTTGAGCCAAATGTTCTAGTGCGGATGAGAGGACTTGAACCTCCACGAGCTTTCGCCCACACGGACCTGAACCGTGCGCGTCTACCAATTCCGCCACATCCGCGCGGTGGGGCGATTGTAGCTTGCGGCTAGCGCCGCGAACGGTCGTCGCGCTCGCCCAGTACGGGGAGGTTCTCGAGATCGCGCTCGACGCTCTTGGCGAAGTCGTCCGGGTCCGCCGCCTCGCCCTCGATCACCGTCAGGGCCCCCTTGCGCCGGGCCCGCTTCCGGCTCCGGCGGGCATCCAATCCAAAGCGCGCAGAAAGCCTGGGCCACTCGGCGCCGGCGAGGAGAGCGACGGCGCAGGCGACCAGCACGATGGCGACGACGCCCACGAAATTCATTGTAGTCCCGCGCGGGACATCACTAAGGCATCGCGCGGTTTTGTCCGATACTTCGAAACGATCATGCCCCGGGACTTCCCGCTCGCCCTCCTCCTTGTCGCTCTCGCCTGGATGACCGTGGCCCGCGCCGTGCTCGTGTTCGCGCAGAAGCTCCCCCCGACCTGCCGGCAGTGCGGGATGAAGCTCGAGCGCCGCTACCTCGGCGAGCCAGTCTGCAGCTGCCGCCACTAGCCGGCCGTAAGGGCCGGGCCGCTAGGCGCCGACGGGATACAGGCTCGTAGACCTGCGCCCATGTCCCCGCACGAGCTTGCGCGCATACAGGCGCTCGTCCGCCGCGCGGTAGAGCGAGAGTGCGTTTTCCCCGTCGACGGGAAACACGCCCCAGCCGAAGGTGATCGGGCTCCCCTGCCCCGCGAGGACGGCCTCCAGGCGGGCGGCGAAGGCGGCCGCCTCATCGGTGCGGGCGAGCACGGTGAGAACGGCAAACTCGTCGCCGCCGACCCTAGCCACCTCGTCGTCGGTGCGCAGGTTGCGACCGAGCATGAGTGCGAGCCGCCGCAGCGCGTCGTTTCCCTCCGCGTGCCCGTGCGAGTCGTTGATCTCCTTGAGACGGTCCATATCTCCCAGGAGGAGGGCGAACGGAATCCCGTCGTCGAGCCGGCGCGCGATCGCCGCCTCGAATGCGCGCGTGTTGGGGAGACCGGTGAGGAAGTCGCGTTCGGCCAGGACGCGCAAGCGCTCGACGAGCACCCGGTCGCGGCAGGCGAACCAGCCGATGAGGCCGCCCATCGTCGTGTATGTGAGGAACCGGATCGGGGTCGTGAGCGTGAGCAGTTCGGCCGGCGAGATGTTCGGGTTGATCAAGACACCGACGCAGAAGAGAAAGCCCGCGCTGGCCCCGGCGAGCATGCCCCGGCGCACCCCGCCCGTGAGCGCGAGGGCGGCGACGGGAATGTAGAAGAAGTGGGCGATGCCCAGCCCCGGAACCTCGAACAAGACGAACGCGGCGAACACGATCGCATAGCCCGCGATCGCGCAGCTCAGAACGAGCACTCGATGCTTGAAAGCCGCAGTCACCCTCGC
Source organism: Gaiellaceae bacterium (assembly GCA_039931575.1). Classification (GTDB taxonomy): domain Bacteria; phylum Actinomycetota; class Thermoleophilia; order Gaiellales; family Gaiellaceae; genus DATEOR01. The sequence continues at coordinate 1,263 of JBDTRS010000022.1, read as the reverse complement.
TCGGACAGTACGAGATCAACGGCCCCGTTACGTCACTCGATTGAGTGATCCGAGCTAGGGAGCTCGTTTCAGAATGGCGGCTCAGGTCCTCATTTTGAGACGGGCTCTTAGGCAACGAGCATGCGCACCGCCCGCGTGAGGACGCGGGACCCCAGCTCGCATTGCTCGGGAGCAGTGAATTCGGCGGGCGAATGGCTGACGCCGTCGCTGCTCGGTACGAAGAGCATGGCCGCCGGCACGTGGTGGGCGAGCACCATCGCGTCGTGGCCGGCGCCGCTCGGCATGCGGCGGTAGCTGGCGCCCTCCGCCTCCGCGGCCGCCGCGAGCACGTCCTGCAGCCCGGAGTCGAGCGCGACGGGCTCCTTCTTGTGTGTGACCGCGAGCTCGACCTCGAGACGCTCCTCCCGCGCCACGCGCTCGACCACGTCCCGGACGAACTGCTCGGCCTGGGCAAAGCCGTCGGGGGTCGGCGAGCGGACGTCGATCGTGAACTCGGCCGCCCCCGGGATCACGTTGAAGCCGCCCGGCTCGCACGCGATGACGCCTACATTTGCCGTCATTCCGTCGCGCGCGCGCGCCTCGTCCCGCAGCGCGAGGATGACGCGCGCGGCACCCGCGAGCGCATCGCGGCGGACCTCCATCGGCGTCGTGCCCGCGTGGTTGGCCGCTCCGAGGAAGTGGACGCGGAAGCCGAGCAGGCCCGTGATCGCGGTGACGACGCCGACGTCCTCCCCGCTCTGCTCCAGCACGGGCCCCTGCTCGATGTGAAGCTCGAGGTAGGCGCCCACGCCGTCGACGCCGCGGGCCGACGGGAGCCGGGCGAAGTCGAAGCCCGCGGCAGCCATCGCGTCGGCGACGCCGCGACTGCGCCAGTCGTCGAGGTCGAGATCGCCGCAGAAAACGCGGCTCCCGAGCATGCCGGTCTGCAAACGGCTGCCCTCCTCGTCGTTGAAAGAGACGATCCAGAGCGGCCGACGGGGCACGATCCCCTCCTCTCGCAGCGTGCGCACGGTATCGAGCGCCGCCACGACCCCGAGGGCGCCGTCGTAGCGGCCGCCGCGAGGGACCGTGTCGAGGTGGGAGCCCAAGAGGACGGCGCTGCCCTCGCCTGCTTGCCACCGCCCGAACACGTTTCCGCCGGCATCGATCTCCGTTTCGAGCCCGAGTTCTTCGAGGCGCGCGACGAGCCAGTCGTTCGCCTGGCCGAGCTCAGGCGTCCCGGCGACGCGCGCGACGCCGCCGCCGTCGGCGCCGATCCGCGCA
>JBDTRS010000021.1:0-20051 GCA_039931575.1 Gaiellaceae bacterium | reverse complement strand
CGGCCGCAGGCCTTCCTCATGGACGAGCCGCTCTCGAACCTCGACGCGAAGCTCCGCGTCCAGACGCGCGCGGAGATCGCGCGACTGCAGGACGACCTCGGCACGACCACGCTCTACGTCACCCACGACCAGGTCGAGGCGATGACGATGGGAGATCGCGTCGCGGTCATGCGCAAGGGCCAGCTCCAGCAGGTGGCGCCTCCCCAAGAGCTCTACGACCATCCGCTCAATATCTTCGTCGGCGGCTTCATCGGGAGCCCGGCGATGAACATGGTCGAGGCGACCCTGGCGAGGTCGAACGGGGACGTCGTCGCCGAGGCTGGAGGCCAACGGCTCGTGGTCGCGTCCGAGACGCTCGCCGCCCGTCCTGCGCTCAAGCGCTACGAGGGGAAGACAATCGTTCTCGGAATCCGTCCCGAAGACCTCCAGGACGCCTCGCTTGCGAGCGACGCGCCACCCGACCGCCGGATCCGCGGCAAGGTCGAGCTCACCGAGGCCCTCGGCTCGGAGGTGATGGTGCACTTCTCCGTCGACGCTCCGCCCGCGATCACCGACGAGGTGCGCGAGCTCGCCGAGGATGTCGGCGACGATCGCAAGGCATCTGCGGACCGAGAGCCCGGCGGGCAGACGGCGATGGTCGGGCGTTTCGGGTCGCGATCGAAGGTGAAGGAGGGGGAGACCATCGAGGTGGTGGTCGATACGCGTGCTTTGCACTTCTTCGATCCTGAGACAGGTCTCGGGATCTACCAAAACGACGAAGGGAAGGGAGCGTGATGAGGAGTCGGTTCCTCTATTTGGGGCTGGTTGCCCTACTTGCACTCGTGGCAGCAGGCTGCGGCGGGGGCAGCGACGGCGGAAGCGCCGGAGGCACGACGGGTGGGGGCGGCAACGAATCCGTTACCGGCTCGATCTCGCTCATGGGCATCTGGGTCGGCACCGAGCAGGCGTCGATCCAGGCGGTGCTCGACGGCTTCATGGCCGAGTACCCGAACGTGGACGTGAAGTACAACGCGGCGGGCGACAACATCGTCACCGTGCTCGCGACCGCAGTTCAGGGCGGCAACCCGCCCGACCTCGCGACGATCGCGCAGCCCGGCACGATCAACGAGTACGCGCAAGCCGGCGAGCTCCAGCCGATCGACTTCGCGGCGGACACGATCGCCGCGAACTTCAGCCAGTCGATCGTCGATCTCGGGACCTTTGACGGGAAGCTCTACAGCTTCCTCTTCAAGGGCGCGAACAAGTCGACCGTCTGGTACAACGTGCCGGTCTTCGAGGACGCGGGCGTCGAGGCGCCGGCGACCTGGGACGAGCTTCTCACGGCCGCAGGAACCCTCAAGGCCTCGGGCGTGCCCGCTTACTCGATCGGCGGGGCGGACGGGTGGACGCTGACCGACCTGTTCGAGAACATCTACCTGCGCACGGCCGGCGAGGAGATGTACGACAAGCTGGCCACGCATGAGATCCCGTGGACAGACCAGTCGGTGAAGGACGCGCTCGCCGAGATGGCGAAGATCTTCGGCGACACCGACAACATCGCCGGTGGAACACAGGGCGCGCTCCAGACGGATTTCCCGACCTCGGTCACGCAGGTCTTCGCCGACCCGCCCAAGGCGGCCATGGTCATCGAGGCCGACTTCGTCGCGGGCGAGATCGTCAACTCGACGACGGCCGAGCCCGAGACGGGCTTCAACGAGTTCGACTTCCCGTCCATCAACGGCTCGGCGCCTGCCGTCGTCGGCGGTGGCGATCAGGTCGTCATGTTCAAGGACAGCCCGGCGGCCCAGGCACTCGTCGAGTACCTCGCGTCGCCTGAAGCCTCGGATATCTGGGTCAAGCTCGGCGGGTTCTCGTCGCCGAACAAGAACGTCGACGTGAACGCCTACCCGGACGCGATCCTGAAGGCGACGGCGTCGGCTCTCGCGGAGGCGGAGAGCTTCCGCTTCGACCTTTCCGACCTGCAGCCGTCCGAATTCGGCGGCACGGTCGGGCAGGGTCTCTTCAAGCTCTTCCAGGACTTCCTCGCGAATCCCTCGGACGTTGACGGGATCGCGCAGAAGATGGAGGACGCGGCCGCCAAGGCCTACGGCGGCTAGCAAAGCGTGAGCGGCGCGAGCGTTACGGCGGAGCCTCCTATCCGGGAGGCTCCGCCGAGCGCCGGGGCAGGCGAGTGGCGGAAGTACGCCATCACAGCAGGTTTCCTCGCGCCGGCGATCTTCTTCCTTGGCGTCTGGATCGTCTATCCGACTGTTCGCACGGTCATCCGCAGCTTCTACGGCCGCAACGGCTCGGAGTTCGTCGGGATCGACAACTACAAGACGCTCTTCTCGAGCGACACGCTCCTGCGGGCGATCGAGAACAACGCGATCTGGGTGGCCGTCGTCCCTGCAGCCGTCACCGCCCTCGGGCTCATCTTCGCGGTCCTCACCGAACGGATCCGCTGGTCGGTCGCCTTCAAGACCGTCGTCTTCATGCCTATGGCGGTGTCGGCCTTCGCCGCCGGCGTCACGTGGCGGATCATGTACCAGCAGGAGCCCGATCGCGGCGCGATCAACGCCGGGATCGGCGCGGTCAAGGGCGTCTTCAGCCCGTCCGGCGTCCTTTCCGAGGCCGCGCCGTCCTCGGACGCGCTGACACAGCAGCCCGATGGAGGGCTGGAGCTTACGAAGCCACTCGAGCCAGGAGGCGTCGCGCTCCTCGGGCTGACGCGGATTCGCTCCACGGAGGTGCCCGCAACGGCGAAGCAGGCCGTCGAGCCCCAGCCGCTTCCGGACGGGATCTCGGGAGCTGTCTGGCGGGACTTCAAGCCCGGCGGCGGGACGCCCGACAAGGTCGAGCCGGAGGAGGTCGGGCTGCCCGGGGTGACCGTCGAGCTCCGTGACTCCAGTGGAGGGAAAGTCGGCTCGACAAAGACCGCCGACGACGGCACCTTTGCCTTCGAGGGCTTAGCGGCCGGCACGTACAACGTCGACATCGGCGCATCCACTTTCGCGAAGCCCTTTAGCGGGGTCTCGTGGCTCGGCGCGAAGCTGATCACGCCGTCGATCATCATCGCCTACATCTGGATCTGGGCCGGCTTCGCCATGGTCGTGATCGCGGCGGGCCTCTCGGCCATCCCCCGTGACGTACTCGAGGCGGCGCGCACCGACGGCGCGACCGAATGGCAGGCGTTCCGGCGCGTGACCGTGCCGCTGCTTGCTCCCGTGCTCTCGGTCGTCTTCATCACGCTCCTGATCAACGTGCTCAAGGTCTTCGACATCGTGCTCGCCGTCGCGCCACAGTCCGTGCAGGACGACGCGAACGTGATCGCGCTCGCCATGTGGCGTACCTCGTTCGGCGGTGTGAACGACTTCGGCCTCGGCTCCGCGATCGCCGTCTTCCTCTTCCTGCTCGTGATCCCGATCCTCGGGCTCAACATCCGCCGGTTCCGGAGCGAGGCCTGATGACGAGCGCGACTGCGGAAGCAGGCCGGGCGCCGGTGGTGGTGCAGGAGGAAACCACGGCGTCGAAGATCCTCCGCGTCCTGGCGAAGGCGCCGGTGCACCTCCTCCTCGTCTTCGTCGGGTTGCTCTGGCTCGTCCCGACGATCGGCCTCTTCCTGACGTCGCTCTTCTCGTCCACGGACGTGAACAACCTCGGCTGGTGGGAGGTCTTCACGAAGCCGAGCCTCGCCACATTCGAGAACTACCAATCGATCTACCACAACGAGTCGATTCGCTCGGCGCTCCTGACGACTGTCTGGATCTCGGTCGGGGGCACCGTCCTCCCGATCATCGTCGCCGCGCTCGCGGGCTACGCCTTCGCCTGGCTCGACTTCCCGGGGCGGGACTGGCTTTTCCTCCTCGTGATCGCGCTCCTCGTGGTTCCGCTCCAGATGGCGCTGATCCCGATCTTCTCGCTCTACTCCGACGTCGGGATCTTCGACACGGTGTTGAGCCTCGTCCTCTTCCACACCGCGTTCGGATTGCCGTTCGCCATCTTCCTCTTACGCAACTTCTTCATCGGGATACCGAAAGAGCTGCTCGAGGCTGCCCGCATCGACGGGGCATCCGAGATCCGGATCTTCGTGCGGCTGATCCTGCCTCTCGGCCTGCCTGCGATCGCCTCGCTCGCCATCTTCCAGTTCCTCTGGACCTGGAACGACCTCATCGTCGCGCTGTCCCTGGCGCGCGACACGCAGCCCATTACCGTGGCGATCTTCTCGCAGCTGCGTCAGTTCGGAGCCAATCTCGAGCTGATCGCGCCGGCTGCGTTCGTGTCGCTCGCGATTCCATTGGTCGTCTTCTTCGCCTTCCAGCGGTACTTCGTCCAGGGGCTCCTCGCCGGCTCGGTGAAATGATCCGCTCATGAGGCTGTCCCAGCCCGTGCCAGTCACCGGGGTCTGGGCGGCTGCAAAGCGTCGACAGTCCGGGCTCGCTTTTCGCGCGCCAAGCGCACGGTGATGCGACAGACAGGAACAACTGAGTGCGCAATTGTCGGCGGGGGTCTCGCGGGCCTCAGCGCCTATGCAACCCTCAGACATGGGGGACTCACTCCCGCCGAAATAGCCGTGTTCGGAACGGACGCTGACCCGGCCGGGCAGTGGAGGCAGAGGGCCGCCGCGATCCGGCAGCGCCGGATGCGCTCCGAAAGCGAAGGCCATTGCGCGCCCCGCTCCTTCCCCGGCCTCGCCGTGCGCGCGGCCAGACGGAGCAGCAACCCGGTTCCGCTCATCCTCTCGCTCCTCGACCGCTACCACCCGACCGTGGGCGACTTCCTCGAGCACGTCGCCGAGCTCCGCGCCGAAAGCCGTTGGAACGAGAGCTTCCGGAACCGGCGCATCGAGCAGATCCGCGCCGTCGAGGATGGGTTCGAGCTCGACGGGGAGGGCCGGTTCCGACACGTCCTCGTTGCGACGGGCCACCCGGGGCTCGCCTTCCCCGACGGGCTCGAGCGCGAGCCGCGCACCGTCCACGCCTACCAGCCGCACGACTACGCCGAACGTGTCGAGATCGTCGGCGCTGGCATGGCGGCGGCGACCGAGTGGCTGAATGCCCTCGCGGCCGGCTCCTCGGTGGTCTCGGTGCGCCGGCGGGAGCCCGAGCGCCGGCCGCTGAACCTTCCCCGCCACCTCTTCACACGCCGCGGCCTGGCAACATTCCACCGCACGACACCGCCTGAGCGGGCCGAGCTCCTTCGAAGCTGGTCGGCGCCCTCCTATCCCCCCGGACGCGACTGGGACGAGCCTCTCGAGCACGCGGTGCGGGCGGGCCGCTTCCGAGTCGCGGCGGAAACCAACGGGGCCGAACAGGTGATCTGCGCCACGGGGTTCAAGCGGGGGTACACGCACGATCCCCTGCTGGCGGGCCTCGTCGTCGACCACGGCCTCGCCACGGCGGGCAGCTGGATCGTGCTCGCTCCGGACTCGACGGTCGAGTCGCTCACGAACGAGGAGCGGACTCTTTCGCTGGCGGGCGTGGCGGGCCAATGGGCCTTTCCGGCCGGGGATACTTTGATGGGGGCGATGTACGCGGCTCGCGGCTTTCTTCGGAGGGTGCAGGCGTGTCGTTCACGCTGAGGGGGCGAATCGAGTCCCGCCTCGCCGCCGCGCTCGCGCCGCTCCTCGCCGCCGGTGGACTCGCTGCCGCGATCACCGAGTGGTGGCCGCTCGCCCTCGCGGGAGCAATGGTCGGGGTGGGGCTCGCCTTCGACCTCGTCTATGACCGCAGGCTCGACTACCAGCCGGGCTGGCTCGCGCTGCCTCTGGCGCTGCTCGAGCTGGCTGCTGTCATGGGCGTGGTCTACGCGCTGGGGATCGCGGTGCCCCTCGCCGTCGCGTTCGCGTTCTTCGCAGGCTCGTGGCTCGTCGCGCAGATCCTCGTGCACGCCGTCTTTCCCTACGTCCGTCTGTCCTACGGCGAGGACGGGGGCGAGCTCGGGCGCGCCGGCATCCTCCTGGCCGTCCTGGTGCTGGCGGCGCTCGCATTTCTCGGCGGGGTGGCCTGGGCCGCGCAGCCGCCCACGGTGCGCCTCGCGGCCGGAGTCCACGAAGGGCCGCTCGTCCTCGACCATGCTCAGAAGCTTGTTGGTGAGCCCGGCGCCGTCGTGCGCGGAGGGATTCTCGTCACAGCGGACAACGTCACGATCCGCAACGTCACAGTTGTCGGTGGCGACAACGGGATCGAAGTCGACGACGCCCGCAACGTCACGATCGAACACGTCAGGATCTCGGGCGCGCTGCTAGACGGCATTCACGTGCGGCGTGCCTACGTCACGATCCGCGACTGCCTCATTCATTCGCCCGCCGGAGACTACGCGCAGGGCATCGACATCTCGTTCGGCTTCGACCTTCATCCGAGCCTGGTCGAAGGCTGCAGTGTGGTCGGCGGACGTGAGGGCATCGTCAGCCATTTCGCGCAGGTACACGTCCGCGACAATTACGTCAGCGGGACGACGCTGCGTGCGCTCACGCTAACCGAGATGTCAATGGCAGTAGTGGAGCGAAACGATGTCCAGGATTCCCTCGGGGTTGGGATCTACTGCGGCGACTATTCCGAGTGTGAGATCGATGACAACAGTGTGCGAGGTATTCGCGCCGATCACGCGTCGGGGGACAAGACGAGAATGGGTTTCGGAATCGTGGTTCACTTCGGTGCCAAGGCGGCAATAAGCGGTAACGCTGTTTCCGAGAGCCCGGGTGGAACGAAAGCGTTCCTGGGCGCGAAAATCTCGGTCGAGTAAAGCCGTCGGCTTTTCCGCTAGCATCCGGGGCCGCACAATTCATCTCAGGAGGAAACATTGGCTCGAAAGACAGTCCTTGTTTGCGACAACTGCGATAAGGAAGTCGGGGAGGGGAAGGGCGCAGGGATGCGTGTCACATATACCGACGCGCGCCGCGGCGCCAAGGCTGCCGATCTCTGTGACGACTGCGCGGGCAAGATGCCCGGTCGCGCCGCTGCACGACGCGGGCGCCGGCCGAAGGCCGCTGCCTAGCTCACTTTCGGCTCAAAATCGGTCTTTGTAGCCGTCTGCCCGGCGGGAAGCGACCGCCGGGCAGACGGCTAGAATCAAGCGAATGGCGCTCGCTCTGCTGGTGGGCCCCGCCAACGCGGGCAAGGTCGCCCGTCTCCTTGATCGCTACGTCGAGGCCCTCGAACGGGACCCGGTCCTGATTGTCCCCAACCGGGCGGACGTCGACCGCGTCGAGCGGGACCTCCTTGCTCGCCTCCCCGCGCTCCTCGGCGGCTCGATCGGAACCTTCGACGACCTCTTCCGCCGGATCGGGGAGCGGGCGGGGAACGGCGCTCGGCGTCCTCAGATCACCGAGGCCCAGCGCAGCCTCCTGCTGACGCGCGTCGTCTCGGGGGCGAGTCTCAACGGACTGCGACCGTCCGCACGCTACCCAGGTTTCCCCGAGGCCCTCGGCGATGCAGTGGCCGACGTCTCGGCCGCCCTGCTCGAGCCCGACGAGCTCGACGGGCCGCTCGCCGACCTGTTCCGGGCTTATCGCGCCGAGCTCGACCGGTTCGGGCTCTGGGATCGGGAGCTGGCCCGCGGCCATGCGGCGGGCCTCGTCGCTGGCGACATCGCGGCCTGGGACGACACGCCAGTGTTCGCCTACGGGTTCGAGGACCTGACCGGAGCGCAGTGGCGACTCCTCGAGGCGCTCGCCGGGCGCGCCGAGGTGACCGTGTCGCTTCCGTACGAACCGTTGCGGCCCGCGTTCGGCTCACTCCAGCGGACGGCAGACGACCTCGCTCGGCTTGCCGGTGACGACGTTGAGTCGCTCGAGCCGCAGGGGTTGTACGCGAGCCCCGCTCTCGCGCATCTCGAGCGCACTCTCTTCGAGGAGCGTCGCGTGGAGCCGCCTCCCCTCGACGGGGCGATTCGCTTTCTCGAGGCCGCCGGCTCGCGCGCCGCGCTCGAGCTTGCTGCAGACGAGATCATCGCGCTCATTCGCGCCGGCACGCCGCCCGAGGAGATCGCGGTCGTGGCCCCGAGCCTCGACCGGCTGCGCGCGCCGCTCGAGACGGCGTTTGCCTCGCTCGGCCTCCCGTACTCCTACGAAGGCCGCCTCTCGCTTCGGCGCACGCCGTTCGGCGCCTCTCTCTTGGGTCTCCTGCGCTTCGCCTGGCTCGGCGGGTCGCGCCGGGACCTCTTCGCCTTCCTCCGCTCGCCCTACTCCGGCCTCGCCCGCTCCCGGGCCGATTTCGTCGAGGGTCGCCTGCGCGGCCGCGCCGTGAGCGAGGCCGGCCGCGTCGTCGAGGAGGCCGAGCGCCTGCTGGGCCATCCCATTCCGGCTCTCCGAGATCTGCGCTCCGCAGAGACGCCGCTCGCGGGCGTTCGCGAACTCGTGCGCTCCATGCTCCGCGCCGCGTACGGCCTCGATGCCCCGCCGATAGGCGAAACCTCCAGGCTCGACCTCAGGGCCCACGAGGCGGCCCTCAAGGTTCTGGAGGAGCTGGACGCCTGGCGAAATCTCTGCAGCGGCGATCTCGGCTCCGATCAGATCGCGGCCGCCCTTGAGCGCGTCCAGATCCGCCTCGGCGGCAGTGGAGAGCCGGGACGGGTCGCGGTGGTCGATCTCCTACGCGCACGCACTCGCCGCTGGCAGGCGGTCTTTCTCATGGGAATGGAGGAGGGAGTCTTCCCGCGGCGCTCAAGCGAAAGCCCGTTCCTCCCTGACGAGCGCCGGCGCGAGCTTGAGGAGGCGGGACGAGGCCGCCGGCTCGTACGCCCCGATCCGCTGGCCCGCGAGCGCTACCTCTTCTACACGGCCTGCACCCGCGCCTGGCGCCAGCTCGTGCTCGTCCGGGAGGCAGCCGACGATGAAGGGCGCCCACGCGAGCCGAGCCCGTTCTACGAAGAGGTGCGCTCCCGCTTCGAGCCGGGCGACGTCACGCGGGCGACACGGAGGCGGCTGCTCTCGAGCCTCTCCTGGGAGATCGAGCGCGCCCCCACCGAGCGCGAGCGGCTTCGCGCCGCAGCCGCGATCGGCGCGGGCGAGGTGGAGGACGCGCGGGCACTCGCGCGGGCGAACGGTTGGGAGCGCCAGGTCGAGCGCGCTCTGACGGCCTTCGACCGGCCGACCCGGCTCTCCCATCCGCTCGTCGTTCAGGAGCTCGCCGAGCGGGCGCGCTTCTCGGTGACGGAGCTCGAGCGGTTTCTCGAGTGCTCCTCGATGTGGCTCTTCGAGCGGGTCATCGACCCAAAGGAGATCGACGCCGTCGTGGACGCGCGGATCCGCGGCGGCATCGCTCACCAGACGCTCTACCGCTTCTACAGCGGCCTTCCCAAGCGGCTTGGAACCGACGCCGTCCCGCCCGAGCGCCTGGACGAAGCGCTCGTCTTCCTCCGCGAGTGCCTGGTCGAGGCGATCGCCGGCGGCGTCCGCGTCGAGCTCTCGGACGTCGACCGCCTCGAACTCGAGGAGACCCTCGCCCGCGATCTCGAGCACTTCATCCGTCAGGAGGTGGAGCTCGGCTTCCCGCTCGTCCCGCGACGCTTCGAGGTCGCGTTCGGCACGAGCGGCGCGCCGGTCGAGCTCCAGCGCGGCCTCGAGCTCGGCGGCTTCACCGTCTCGGGCAAGATCGACCGGATCGACGTCGACCCGTTCAGCGCGCGCGGGATCGTCCAGGACTACAAGCTCGGCCGCGCCCACGGCGCGCGCGACATCGACACCGAGCGGAAGCTCCAGATTCCCCTCTACATCCTCGCCCTCCGCGATCTCGTCGGTATCGAGCCGCTCGGGGGGCTCTACCGGGGCCTGACAGGGACTCGGGAGGCTCGCGGCCTCGTCCGCATGGAGGCTCGCGAGGAGGCCGTGCCCGGGCTCAAACGGCCTGACTACGTGGAGGAGGATGAGTTCTGGGGCCAGGTGGACGAGGCGCAGGCCAGGGCCCGCAGAGTTGTCGACCGGATCCACGAAGGAGACGTGCAGACCGACCCGCGCACAGGCGAATGCCCCCGTTGGTGCACGCTCTGGACGATGTGCCGGGTCAAAAAGGCATGAGGGCGCCGAGCCAACAGCAGGTGGCGGCAATCGAGGAGCCGGGGATCGTCTTCGTCTCGGCAGGCGCGGGCACGGGCAAGACGACCGTCCTGGTCGAGCGTTTCGTCAAGGCCGTCTGCGAGCGCGGGCTCGCGATCGACAACGTGCTCGTCATCACCTATACCGAGCGGGCCGCAGGCGAGCTCCGCAGCCGCATCCGCGAGCGGCTCGTCGAGCTCGAGCGCCACGATCTGGCCCGGGCGCTCGACGGAGCGTGGATCTCGACGATCCACGGCTTTTGCCATCGGCTTCTGCGCGCGCACCCGTTCGAGGCTGGGCTCGATCCCCGCTTCCGCGTCCTCGACGAGAATCAAGCATCCGTCCTTCGTTCCGAGGCGTTCGCAGAGGCGCTCGCGTCCTACATCGATGGGAGTGACGCCGAGCGCGTGCGCCTGCTTGCGACCTATGGCGGCGACGGCCTCCGGGGGATGCTCACGAGCGTCTACGACCGCCTCCGCTCCGCGGGCAGAGCGCTCGCGCTCCCCGGCGAGCCGTCCTCGTCGCTGGGAGACCGGCTCGCGGAGCTGAAGGAGGTCGCCGAGCTCACGCTCAGCGTCACGGAGACAGGGCTCGAGGGGCGCGCTCAGGTCGAGGATGCCCTCGAGCTCGTCGACCCGGCGCCTCCGGCGGAGCGCCTGCTCGACCTGTCCGAGTTCCGTGTCGGCGGCGCAGAGCGCGAGCGGTTCGCGTCCTTCGGCGAGGCGCTCGCAGCGGTGGAGCAGGCGGCGCTCGACGAGATCGCCACGCGCGACCGGGCCCTCCTCGAAGGGCTCCTCGGTGTCTTCGACGAGGCTTACTCGGAGGCGAAGGCGCGCGAGTCGGCCCTCGATTTCGAGGACCTCCAGCTCCGCGCCCGCTCCCTCCTCGAGCTCAACGAGAAGGTGCGGGAGGACGCGCGCTGGCGCTTCCGCTCGATTCTCGTGGACGAGTTTCAAGACACGAACAGGCTCCAGTGCGAGCTCGTCGACCTGGTCGCCGGCGAGGAGGTCTTCTTCGTCGGGGACGAGTTCCAGTCGATCTACCGCTTCCGGCACGCCGACGTCGAGGTCTTCCGGGAGCGGCGGGCAGCCAGCGCCGGCGTCCTGCCGCTGACCGAGAACTACCGCTCCCGCCCCGAGGTACTGAGCGTCGTGAACCATCTCTTTGGAGCCGAGTTCGGGACCGATTACGAGCCGCTCGTCGCCGCAGGGCGCTTCGCCGACCCCCTCTTCGGCCCCGCGGTGGAGCTGCTCGTCACCGACAAGTCGACCTACCGGGAGGGAGAGGTGCACTGGCGTGTCGCCGAGGCGCGCCACGTGGCGCGCCGCGTCCGCGAGCTTGTCGACGCCGGAGAAGCGGCGGCGGGCGACATCGTCCTCCTGTTCGCGGCGGGGACGGATGCAGAGCGCTACGAGGAGGCCCTGCGGCGTGAGGGCCTGCCGACGTACCGGGCGGCAGGGCGGGGGTACTTCGGCCAGCAGCAGGTGGCGGATCTGACGATGTACCTCCGCCTCATCCTCAATCGCTACGACGACGAGGCGCTCGTGAGCGTGCTCGCGTCGCCCTTTGTCGGCGTCTCGAACGACGCGCTCTACCTCCTGCGGCGCTCGGCGGGCAGGCGCCCCCTCTTTTCCGGGATGGAGCGCGAGCTTCCTGCCGAGCTCGGGCCGCGCGACCGGCGCCTCTTCGAGGCTTTCCGGCAACGCTACGACCGGCTCGTGCGCCTGTCCGCCACCGCAGGGCTCGAGCGCCTGTGCGAGCGGATCATCTCCGAGCACGACTACGACCTCGCCGTGCTGGCTCTCTGGGACGGTCGCCGCCGGTACGCGAACCTGCGCAAGCTCGGGCGGCTCGCCCGCTCGTACGAGGACCTGCGCGGCCCCGACATCGAAGGCTTCCTCCGCTTCCTCGCCGACCAGGAGGCGGCGGGAGCCAAGGAGAGCGAGGCCGTCGCGGAGGAGGAGGGCGGCGACGCCGTGCGCCTGCTCACGATTCATTCCGCCAAGGGTCTCGAGTTCAAGGTCGTTGTCGTCGCCGACGCGGGCAGAAACCCGGAGCACGCGGCTCGCGACGAGATCCTGTGCCTTCCCGACGGACGCGTCGGCTTCAAGATCGTCGATCCGTCGACCGGGAAGCGCCACGCCGCCTCGGGGTTCGAGGAGCTCCGCGAGGCAGAGCGCGCCGCCGACGAGGCCGAGTCGCGGCGTCTCTACTACGTCGCCATGACGCGGGCGATCGACCGCCTGATCGTCTCCGGCGCGGTCGATCCAACGTCGACCAGGGATGCGAAGGCGCCGATCCGGTGGATCCTGGATCGGCTCGAGGCCGACCTCGACGCGGACGACCAGGTGGAGCTCGAGCGGGAGGGGGCCCGCGTCCTCATGCGGGTCGACCGGCGCGGGGAGGCGGTTCTCCCCGGCCCGCAAGAGCCCACGCTCGCGCAACTCGAGCTCTTCGCAACCGAGGAGGCGGCCGCTGCTCGCGTCGCTCCGAAACTGCCCGCCCTGGTGCCCGTCCCCGAGCCGCCGCCGTTTCGCATTCGGCGGCTTTCATACAGCGCCCTCGCGCTCTTCGGGCGCTGCTCCTATCGCTTCTATGCCGAGCGGATCGCCGGCCTTCGCTCGGCCGACGACGCGGGCGGGATCCCCGGAGGCGAAGGGCTGGCCGCCACCGAGATCGGCGACGCGGTCCACGTCCTCCTCGAGCACGGCGTGTCTGCAGAGGAGAGCGGCGAGCGGGTGCTCGCCCGGTATCCAGGCGCGACCGCGGACGACCTGGAGCGAATCGGGACTCTCGTCCAGGCGTGGCACGACTCCCCGCTTGCCCACGAACTGGCGGCGTCGCAGGGGGTGCACCCCGAGCTCCCCTTCGCTTTCGAGCACGACGGAGTCCTTCTGCACGGACGCTTCGACGTCTTCCGCCTCACGGACGCCCGCGCGCTCGTCGTCGACTACAAGACGAACCGGCTCGAGGGTCTGACCCCCGAAGAGGCGCTCGAGGACGACTACTCCCTCCAGCGCCTGGTCTATGCGCTCGCGGCCTTTCGGGCCGGCGCGGACGAGGTCGAAGTCGCCTACGTCTTTCTCGAGCAGCCCGAGAACGTCGTCACGCGGACGTTTGCGCGCTCCGAGGTGCCCGAGCTCGAGGCCGAGCTCTCGGCCGCGATCGCGGCGATCCAGAACGGCGAGTTTCGGCCGACGCCCAGCGAGTTCGCCTGCGCGGGTTGTCCGGCCCTCGATGTCGTTTGCGCGGGGCCGCGCCTGCCGGGGACAGCCCCCGTGGCCGTTTCGACGCTGACCCCTTAGTCGCCGGGGCCAAGTCGAAAAAGCCGTTGCTGCCGATTACCCTAACTCGCCGTCGCCGAGATACTCGACGGCGGCGGAGGTGACGTTGATCGCTGTGAACAGGAGGCCGAGCCACAAGAGCGCGAAGCTGAGCGCCAGGCTCCGCTCCTTCCGCGGCACCCGCCGCCAGCCAAGTCCCTCGGAGGCGAAGGCGAGACCGGCGGCTGCCACGGAGAAGAGCGTGGCCGCAACCGTTGCGACGAACAGGGCCGCGCGCCAGGCCTCCCTGCTCCCGATCCCCGCGAAGCCGAGCGTGCTGACGACGAAGAAGAACGTCGAGAGTGCGGCAAGCCAAATCGCGCGTCGTTCCAGGGTGTCATCCATGCCGACCAGCGTAGGACTGGATCCGGATGGCGCGTAGCTACGTCTCCGAGGCGCGCCGCCGCGTCGGCCCGAAGCGGGCGCGGATCCGGCCGGTGATCGAGCGCCTCGCCGCCGCCCACCCCGATGCGGTCATCGCCCTCCGCTTCCGCGACGATCTCGAGCTCCTGGTGTCGGTGATCCTCTCCGCTCAGACGACCGACGTGACAGTCAACCGCGTGACCGAACGGCTCTTCCGCAAGTACCGGCGCCCGGCGGACTACCTCGCGGTGCCGCTCGCGGAGCTCGAGGCCGACATTCGCCCGACGGGCACCTTTCGCCAGAAGGCGAGGAACCTGCGCGGGGCGATGCAGCGCCTCATCGAGGAGCACGACGGGGAAGTGCCGATGCGTCTCGAGGAGCTCGTCCAACTGCCCGGCGTGGGCCGAAAGACCGCGAACGTGGTTGCCGCCGAACGCGGCGCGACTCAGGGGATCGTGGTCGACACCCACGTGCGCCGGCTCTCACAGCGGCTCGGCTTCACGCGGCACGACGATCCGGTGAAGATCGAGCGCGACCTGATGCGGCTCGTGCCGCGGGAGGACTGGGCGCGCTTCCCGCACCTGCTCATCTGGCACGGGCGCCGCGTCTGCATTGCGCGGGCACCGCGCTGCGCGGAGTGCGTCGTCCGCGACCTCTGTTCGTCGAGTCGTGTCTGAGGCGTCACGTTCCGGGCGGCATCCGCGCGAAAGGGCGGCGTACCTTGGGGGAGTGCGCTCGGTCGACCTCGCGCTCTACGCGGACGAGCTCGCGGCGCGGGCTGCCACCCTCGCCGCTCAGCTCGAGCGGGCGCGCGGCCGCCTGCGACAGTCGGCGATCGAGCGGGAAGCGAGGCGGGCGCTCGACGACGGGTCGGTCGCCCGCCTCGAGTCGCTCGGCCTACTGTGTCGAGCCGATCCAGGCGAGATTCGTGCGGAGATCAAAGAGCTGACTGCCTCGCTCGCTGCAGTCGAGGCGCTGCAGGCCTGGGCGGAGCGCCGGCTCTTCGAGGCCGGCGAAGCCGCCGCCTAATAGCTAGGAACGCGGAATCAAGGCAACGAGGAGGCCGCCGTCCTCGTCATAGGCCGGGAAAAAATCGGCGGTGATCTCCTTCGTGACTCCCGACCTCGTGCGGAGAGAGACCTTCTTGCCGAGCTGGCGCACTCCCCATTCGACGGCAACCTGCGCGGGATTCGAGTCGCCGTTCGCAGCGAGCGAGAACGCCTCGATCAGGTCGCGACCGAGAAGCTCCTGCTCCTGGTATCCCGTGAGCTCGAAGACACCCTGGCCGGACGCGAGGATGCGCCCTATCTGGTCGCACACGACGAAGCCCGTGCCCGGCGCGGGGTAGTAGTCGTCGAGGAGCTCGAAGAGAAACCCGAAGCCGCAGTGGGCGCAGCCGACGGCCTCGTTCGTGAGGTCTTCGCGGCGGTCGTGGTCGATCGAGCGCCGCCGGCAGTTCGGGCAGATGAAGTACGGCACGGGTCTCGACTACAGAACTATCAATTCCGCGGCGCCGCGAGCGCCTCTTCCGGCTTGCCCTGCCGGGCCGAGAGCCAGCGCTCGGCGTCGAGCGCGGCCATCGTGCCCGAGCCGGCGGCGGTGACAGCCTGCCGGTACACGTGGTCCTGGACGTCGCCTGCGGCGAACACGCCGGGGATGTTCGTCTCGCTCGTCTTCCCCTTCGTGATGATGTAGCCGGCCTCGTCCATGTCGAGCTCGCCGCGGAAGAGCGCCGTGTTCGGGTCGTGGCCGATGGCCACGAAGATGCCGTCGGCGGGAAGCTCGGTCTCGGCGCCGGTCTTCAGGTTGCGCACGACGACGCCGGTGACGTGCCCGTCCTCCGCGCCGCGCACCTCTTCGACCACGGAATCGAGCACGAACTCGATGCGGTCGTTGGCGCGTGCGCGGTCGGCCATGATCGGGGACGCGCGAAAGCTGTCGCGGCGGTGGACGACGGTGACCTTGGTCGCGAACTTCGCCAGGAAGTTCGCCTCCTCCATGGCCGAGTCGCCCCCACCGACGACCACGACTTCCCGTTCCTTGAAGAAGGCCGCGTCACAGACGGCGCAGTAGGAGACCCCGCGCCCCTGGAGGTTTCGCTCCGACTCCAGGCCGAGCTGGCGGGCGTTCGCGCCGGTGGCGATGATGATCGCCTCCGCGCGGTACTCGTCCCCGCCGACCCACACCCGGAACGGGTGCTCGGAGAAGTCGACCTTCGTGACGTCGTCGGTGATGAACTCCGTGCCGAAGCGCTCCGCCTGCTTGCGGAAGTCCTGCATCATCTCGGGGCCGAGGATGCCCAGGGGATAGCCGGGATAGTTCTCGACGTCGCTCGTAATCATGAGCTGCCCGCCCCAGGCGAAGCCCTCGATGACCAGCGGGTTCAGGTTCGCGCGCGCCGAATACAGCGCAGCCGTGAACCCGGCGGGGCCGCCGCCGATCACGATCACTTCGCGCACTTCGCTCGTGCTCACGGAATCCTTTCTGTGTGCGGAATTCATGCTTCTACCTAGTAAACGCTGTCCGGCGGGCGGATGTTCCGTCGTATAGTTTCTCCGCCCGGAGGAAAACGTACTCGCGGAGGGCGATGGCACGCACGATCACCTGGGACGAGCTTCGTGACCTGGCGGGCTTCGAGGCCGAAAAGGGCTGCGCGATCAGCCTCTACCTGGATCTCGATCCGAGCGTCACGCCGACGCCGAGTGACGCTGCCACGCGCCTCCACTCCCTGCTCGACGAAGCGGCCAAGGCGGACGGCGCGAACCGGCGCGACCTGACCCACGACCAACGCCTGGGCCTGCGGGAGGACTTCGACCGGATTCGCAGCTTCTACGAGCACGAGTTCACGCGGAACGGCGCCCGTGGACTGGCGATCTTCTCGTCGGGGCTCGACAACATCTGGCGCCCGCTGGCTCTCACGGAGCCCGTGGCCGACGGTGTCAAAGTCGGTCGCAAGCTCTATCTCGCTCCCCTGGTGCCGCTCGTCGGGCGCGGGGAGGGGGCGGTCGTCGTCGTGGTCGGACGCGAGCGCGGCCAGCTCTTCCGCCTTCGAGGAGGGCGCCTCGAGGAGCTCGCCGACCGCTTCGAGCGGCAGCTGGGAAAGCACGATCAGGGCGGCTGGTCGCAGTCGCGCTACCAGCGTCACATCGAGGAACACGTGCAGGGGCATCTCCGCGAAGTCGCAGAGGAGCTCGACCGCCTGGTCCGCACCCTGCAGCACCCGCAGGTGGTCGTCATCTCCTCCGAGGAGACCCGCGCCGAGTTCGAGGAGATCCTGTCGCATGAGGCCCGTGCCGCGGTCGTCGGGTGGACGGCTGCCGAGGCCCATGCGACACCCGCCGAGCTCCTCGAGCTGGCCACCCCGGTGCTCGAGCGGTATCGCACCGAGCGGGAGACGGAGACCGTCGAGCGCTGGCGCGAAGAGGTGGGACGAAAGGGACGAGCCGCGGCCGGCTGGGAGGAAACGCTGGAGGCGGCGTCCGATTCGCGCGTCGACCTGCTCCTCTTCACGGAGGGCACCGACCATCCGGCCTTCCGGTGTCCGCGGTGCGGCCGGGTCGCCGTCAGCGGCGGGAAGTGTCCGCTCGACGGGACGAGCATGGAGGAGTCCTGCGACGGTCTCGACCTTGCGGTGCACCAGACGCTCGTGCACGGGGGGCGCGTGTGGGCCGTCCGGCACCGCCGCGATCTCGACCCTGTCGAGGGCATCGGCGCATTGCTCCGCTTCTGAGAGGAGGGCCGAAGCGGAGAGCCGCGCTCGGAGTGGTTACGCCGCGTCGATCGCGCGGGGGAGCTCTTGGAGCTCGATCGGCTCCGGGCTTGCTTCGACGGCGCGATCCCAATCGGTCGTTCGCTCGAGATCGCGCTCGAGGCCGACGAGCCGGCGATCGGCCTCGCCGTACTTCGTCTCCGCATTCCCGAGGTGCTTTCCGAGAGTGTCGAACTCACCGCGGAAGCGGCCGAAGTCCTTCGCCAACCCCGCGCAGTAGGCCATCACGTCCTGGGCATGCTGCTCGATCTGGAGCCCCTTGAGCCCGAGCGTGATCACGAGCAGGTAGGCGTGGAAGGTCGTGGGCGAGACGGGGAAGACCCGCTTGTCGAGCGCATAGCGATAGAGCGTGCCGCTCTTCGAGCAGACGAGCTCGTAGTAGACCGACTCCGAGGGCAGATACATGAGCGCGAAGTCGTAGGTGTTCTCCGCCGGTCGGATGTACTTGCCCGCGATCGCGTCCACGTGAATCTTGACGTCGCGCTCGAATGCCTTCGCATGAAGGGCGCCCTCCGCCTCGTCCTCGGTCTCGGCGAAGCGCACGAAGTTGTCGAGCGGGAACTTGGCGTCCACCGGAACGAGCTTGTCGATCCGGACGACGGCGTCGACGCGCTCCCCGCTCTTGAAGCCGTGCTGGAGGGTGTAGGCGTCGGCCGGGAGCATGTCGCGAAGGAGGTTGCCCAACAGGAGCTCGCCGAAGCCACCTCGCGCCTTCGGGGGCCGCAACGCCTGCTCAAGGCGCGCGAGATCGTTCGCGCGCGCGAGCACCTGCGCGGTGGCGGTCTCCACGTTGCCGAGCTTCTCCGCGATCTGGGTCGCCGTCTGCCCTGCGCTCTTCTGCGTCGAGAGGAGGCGGCCGTCGAGCCCGTCCAGGCGGCGGTCGACCTTCGACTCGACGTCGCCGAGCCGGCGGTCGAGCTTCTCCTCCATCCCGCCGAGCTTCTGCTCCAGCAGGGCGCGGCCCGCCCGGAAGGCCCGCGCGAGGGCGAAACCCGCCGCGCCGGCGAGGACGATCAGGGCTGCGATCACGATGAGTGCGCTCATGGACCGATGAACGCTAACGGCGCCATCGGACGGCAAAGAAGAGGGCGGCTCGCGCCGCCCTCCGAATCGATCGGCCGTGAGCGACGGCTAGAGCTCGTCCCGTGCTTTGCTCGCCGCGTCGTGGACGTCGTGCGCGGCTTCCTCGCCGCGGCCCATGGCGTCCCCGGCCCGGTCCTTCATGTCACCCGCCGTCTCGCCGCCCTTGTCCGCGGCGTCGCCGGCGGCATCTCTGGAACTTGTAGCCGCTTGCTTACCGCGGCCCATCAGCTTGTCCAGCCAGCCCATGCGGACTCCTCTCAGCTCGCGTGTCGTGCCGCAACGATACAGGGCATTAAAACGCCAAATCCGGCGAGCCCGAGGGCTTACCGGATCTGGCTCCGCCAGCATAAGGGGGTTGGCCTGCGGGCGTCAAGTCGCCTGGAGGCGGATTCATTCGCAAAGAGCGGCCTTTTTCAGTAGAAAGCATCGATGCGAACATCGATCACCGCCGCGTGCGTGCAGGTGGAACCGGTCATCTTCAAAGTTGCCGCATGGGCAACGCGACCATTTGAATGACGTCCGCCAGCGTAATACGCGAACCGGACGACGTCAAAGGGCTTGGTTGCTAATCGGCCTTGGCGACCTTGCGAAGCGCGGCCATAACATCCTTGCGCTTCGGAAGCCCGATCTTCGTCCCCTTCGGCGCTACCTGCGTCGGCTCGTCGGGATTGAGGTTCTGAGTGGCGTCTTTGGAGGGCTTCCCTGCCATAAGCTTCTCTCCCAGGGTAGCTGTCCGAGCGGGTGGACATGGTTTGCGGTGGCCCACCCTGATGCTGCTTCTACATCGATTACCCAATCGCCCTGACCGGAGCCTGAACTAGGCTCGACATCCCCCATGGACACGTTCTTCGGACCCGGCGGCCGGCTCGCCGGCGCGCTTCCAGGCTTCGAGCC
Source organism: Gaiellaceae bacterium (assembly GCA_039931575.1). Classification (GTDB taxonomy): domain Bacteria; phylum Actinomycetota; class Thermoleophilia; order Gaiellales; family Gaiellaceae; genus DATEOR01. The sequence continues at coordinate 610 of JBDTRS010000021.1, read as the reverse complement.
GCGCAAGGAGCAAGGCGCGCTCGCGCAGGAGGTCGCCGAGGCGATCGAGCAGCGCGACCACCTCGTCGCGGAGGCGGGGACGGGAACGGGGAAGAGCCTCGCCTACCTTCTCCCCGCGCTCGTGTCGGGCCAGCGGGTCGTGGTGGCCACCGCGACGAAGGCGCTGCAGGAACAGCTGCTGACGAAGGACGTCCCCGCAGCCGCGGCGGCGCTGGGGCGCAAGGTGCGCGTCGCCGTGCTCAAGGGACGCCAGAACTACCTGTGCCGCAAGAGCTTGCAGGGCATCGACCAGCTTGGCGGGCTCTTCCGCACCGCGGAAGACGCGGCCGATTTCGAGCGGCTCCGCGACTGGATCGAGACGACCGAGACCGGCGACAGGGCCGAGCTCGAGTTCGAGCCGAGCCACACGCTCTGGGCGGAGCTCTCGGTGGGCGCAGATCGCTGCGCCGGCAAACGCTGTCCCTTCGTCGGGACCTGCTTTGCCGAACAGGCTCGCGAGCGCGCAGGCGAGGCCGAGCTCGTGATCGCAAACCACGCGCTCTACTTCGCCGATCTGTCCCTGCGCACGCGGTCGGACGGTGCTGCGGTGCTGCCGGCGCACGACGCCGTC
>JBDTRS010000020.1:0-21514 GCA_039931575.1 Gaiellaceae bacterium | reverse complement strand
TAGCCGTCGCCCACGTAGACGATCTCGTCGCCGTCGGCGACCTTCTGCACGATCGAGCGCTTGCACGACTCGCCGCAGGAATCGCAGTCCTCGGCGTATTGCCACTGCACGTGCCAGCCGTCCGTGGTCGCATCCACGCGGTTCGCGTGCAGCTCGACCTCGACGCCCTCCCGTTCGAGGATTGGCTCGATCAGCTCGTGGAACCCGCTCGAGACGATCACGACCCGCCAGCCTTTCTCGGCCGCCAGCTCGACGAGCTCACGGAAGCCGGGACGAACGCGGACGTTCTCGAGCTCCCAGGCGACGATCTCCTCGAGCGGCTTTCGCACGGGCGCGAACTCCTTCGTGATCACCTCGCGGAGAGACATCCGGCCCTCGTCGAGCCCGTGGTCGACCTCCGCGTAGACGACGGGATCGCCGAACCGGCTCGCGATCGTGTCCAGCAGATCCTCTTCGGTGACCGTCCCGTCGAAATCCAGGACCAGAGTCCTGGCGCTTAGAAGTGGGATGTGACTCCCGCGGGATCTTCGTCCGCGTTCTTCGCGTTCTTGACGGCGTCGGGCTCCTCGTACCAGGAGTACGCGTAGGACGGATCCTCGGTCTCGCGCGCCAGGGGGGAAAGGCGCAGAGGGTGGAAGGTGTCGCACATGACGGCGAGCTCGTGCGTCTCGGTCATCCCGATCGACTTCTCGGCGAGGCCGGGCTGAGGCCCGTGTGGGATCGCCGAGGGATGGAGCGTCACCGACCCGACCTCGATTCCCTTGCGCGAGCCGAAGTTCCCGGAGACGTAATAGATCATCTCCTCCGAGTTCAGGTTCGAGTGGTGGTACGGGATCGGAATCGCGAGCGGGTCGAAGTCGAGCTTGCGCGGGCAGAACGAGCAGATGACGAAGTTCCGGCCCTGGAAGGTCTGGTGCGCCGGCGGCGGCATGTGGATCCGGCCGGTGATCGGCTCGAAGTCGTTGATGTTGAACGTCCACGGGTAGACGTAGCCGTCCCAGCCGACGACGTCGAACGGGTGGTAGTCGAGGACATAGGTCTGGTACCCGTCCTTCACCCGGAACCGGAGCACGTGCTCGCCGCGGTCGGAGTGCGTCTTCAGCTCGAGCGGCGGATGGATGTCGCGGTGGTAGTAAGGCGCGTGCTCGAGGAGCTGCCCATACTCGTTCCGGTAGCGGCGTGGAATCTCGATCAGACCCGGTGACGTGAAGACCAGGTAGCGCTGCTCGCCCTTAGGGACGAAGCGGTAGGTGGTCCCCCGCGGGACGACGACGTAATCGCCCTCCCGGTAGGGAAGGTCGCCGAAGATCGTCTCGAGGGTGCCCTGCCCCTCGTGGACGAAGATGACCTCGTCACCCTCGCCGTTTCGGTAGTGATAGTCCATCGCCTCGGTCGGGCGACAGAGCGCGATCTCGACATCGTCGTTCCACATGAGCAGCTTCCGGCCGGAGACCGCGTCGCCGCCGGGCTCGACGCCCATCGTCCGGAAATGCCGGTGCTGGTGTCCCTCGGGAGCCCATTCCTCGCGCTCGATCGGCTCGAACGCGGCGATCTCCTTCACCCTGCAGGGCGAGTGGAGGTGGTACAGGATCGATTCGTTGCCGGAGAACCCTTCGAGCCCCATGACCTCTTCGGTCAGGAGCGTGCCGTTTTCCCGAAACTGGATGTGGCGCTTGCGCGGAATGCGGCCGAGTCGCTGGTAGGTCGGCATCGCTCAAAGGATACCCCGACCAGGTCCCGCCTCCCGCGGGTCTAGGCGATCCGGTTCCGCAGCACGCCGACCCGTTCGATCTCGAGCTCGACCACGTCGCCCGACCGTAGCCAGCGCCCGTCGCCGTGCTCGAGGATGCAGCCGGTCCCGACCGTCCCCGACCCGAGGACGTCGCCGGGAAGAAGCCGCGTGTTCCGGGCCGCGTAGGCAACGAGCTCGTCCCACGGCCAGTGGAGCCCGCCCAGGTTTCCGCGCGAGCGCTCCTCCCCGTTGACCCGCGCCGTCATCTCGAGGCTGAGGTCGCCGAGCTCGTCGGGCGTCACGAGCACGGGCCCGAGCGAAGTGGCGAAGTCCTTTCCCTTCGCGGGGCCGAGCCCAACCGTCATCTCCGCGCGCTGCAAGTCCCGAGCCGACCAGTCGTTGAGGATCGTGAAGCCGGCAATCCGTCCCTCGGCGCCGATCACGGCGGCCGCTTCGAGCTCGTAGTCCCACTCGGAGCTCTCTGGAGGAAACGGAATCTCGTCTTCCGGGCCGAGGACCGCGGCCGGGTTCGAGAAGTAGAAGACAGGCCGGCCGTACCACTCGGGCGGAACCTCGAGCCCGCGCGAGGCTCGCGCCGTCCGCACGTGCTGCTCGAAGGCGTAGAAGTCCCGCACCGAAGGCGGCTGCGGCACGGGAGCGCGCAGGCGAACGCCGGAGAGCGCGTGCTCGGCGACGTCCTCCCCGCCCGAGCCAAGCCATTCGGCGAGCGAGGAAGCACCGAGTTCGACGACGCGCTCGCCCTCGATTCTGCCGGGGGCGAGCCGTCCTGCTAGTTCGAAGGTGCAGAGACGCATACGGCCCGAGTATCACCCGGGCCGTGCGTCTGACACCAGCGGACGCTCTACTTGTAGCGGTAGACGATTCGTCCGCGGTCGAGGTCGTAAGGTGAAAGCTCGACCTTCACCCGGTCACCCAGAAAGATCCGGATGCGGTAGCGGCGCATCTTCCCTGCGGTGTAGCCGAGGGTCTCATGGCCGTTGTCGAGCAGGATGCGAAACATTCTGTTCCGCAGGGCCTCCACGACCTCGCCTTCCATCTCGACCTTTTCTTCTTTCGCTGGGATGATGCCCTCCTCGACTACGCCACGGGAGCGACGTTAGTCGCCTCCGGGCCTTTTGCGCCCTCACGAGCCTCATACTCGACCTTCGCCCCTTCGGCGAGAGTCTTGAAGCCGTCGCCGGCGATGTTCGAGTGGTGGACAAAGAGATCCTTGTCACCCTCGTCCGGGCTGATGAAGCCGTAGCCCTTCGAATCGTTGAACCACTTGACGGTTCCGGTTGCCATAGAAAAAACACCTCCTTACCCTGTGCTGACGAACGGGTAGGAAGGTACAGACCTCCGGTACTCGCCCTGGTTTTCACTACGCAGTGTAGCTGCTGGAGCGGTTAAAGGTGGGAAAAGTGGCTAGAGGTTGCCGCGCAGGGCTTGCTCGCGCTCGATTGCCTCGAAGAGGGCCTTGAAGTTCCCGTCCCCGAAGCCGCGGGCACCGTGCCGCTCGATCACCTCGAAGAAGAGCGTGGGCCGGTCCTGTGCCGTCTTCGTGAAGATCTGCAACAGGTAGCCGTCGTCGTCGCGGTCGGCCAGGATCTTGAGGCGCCTCAGGTCCTCCCACGACTCGTCGATGGAGCCGACGCGCTCGCCGACGTCCTCGTAGTAGGCCTCCGGCGTCTCCAGGAAGCCGACTCCGCGCTCCTTCAGAGCCTCCACGGTCTTGACGATGTTGTCGCTCGCGAGCGCCACGTGCTGGACTCCCGGGCCGCCGTAGAACTCGAGGTACTCCTCGATCTGGCTCTTTCGCTTTCCCTCCGCCGGCTCGTTGATAGGGAACTTGATCTTCCCTTCGCCGTCCGCCATCACCTTGGACATGAGCGCGGAATACTCGGTCGAGATGTCCTCGTCGGAGAAATGGATCATCTCGGTGAAGCCGAGCACGCGCTCGTAGAACTCGACCCAGTGGTCCATGCGACCGAGCTCGACGTTGCCGACGCAGTGGTCGATCGCCTGCAGCCCGACGCCCGGATTCGGGCTCCCGTTCGCCGAGACCGACTGGTAGCCGGGCATGTACGGGCCGTCGTAGGCGCTCCGGTTGACGAAGGAATGGATCGTGTCGCCGTACGTCGCGATCGACGACAGCTCGACGACGCCGTGCTCGTCCTCGACCGTGTGCGGCTCGACGACGCCGCGGGCTCCGCGCTGGACCGCCTGGCGGTAGGCCTCAGTCGCGTCGGCGACGCGCAACGCGATGTCCTTGACTCCGTCCCCATGCCGGATGGCGTGGCGGGCGATCTCTTGCTCCTCGCGGAGGCCGGTGGAGACGACCAGACGGATGTCACCCTGCTCGAGCACGTAGGACGCGCGCTCGCGCACACCGGTCTCCGGCCCCGCATAGGCGGTGCGGGTGAAGCCGAAGGCGTTCTCGTAGTAGTAGGCGGACTGCTTCGCGTTGCCGACCCAGAGCTCGACGTGATCCCAGCCGAGCAGCGGCATGAAGTCGTCCATGCGACTCAGTGTAGTAGTCCTAGTCCTGGCTCGGCGCGGGCGGCCGGGTACGCCGCGCGAGCAGGATTCCGGCGCCGATCACGAGCCCTCCGGCGGCCTGCAGCGCACCCATCTCCTCGGACAGGACGACGAGGGCGAAGAACGCGCCGAGGAAGGGCTGCAGGTTTGCGTAGAGCGACGCGCGCGCGGCCCCGACCTTGTCGATCGCGGTGAACCACATGATGTTGGTAAAGACGAGCGAGAAGAAGAGGCTGTAGACGAAGGCAGCCCAGGCCAGGCCGCCGATCTGGCTCCAGTCCTCGCTCCGGATCTGCCCGATGGCAGTCAGGAGGAGCGGCACCGAGCCCGTCAGGCCCATGAAGGCGCTGATCCGATACGGGGAGTAGCGGCGCATGAGCGGCCCCATGGCCGCGCTGTAGATCGCCCAGGTCGCGGAGGCGGCGAGGCCGAGCAGCACGCCTCCGAGGTCGCCGGACAGGCCTCCGGACGAGCCGGCCGCGACGAGCGCGACTCCGGAAAAGGAGATCACCGTCGCGACCCAGTGGCGCAGGCGGAGCTGCTCGAGACGGAAAGCCCAGGAGACGAGCGCGACGAAGATCGGCAGCGTCCCGAACATGAGGGCGACGGTGGAGGCCGTCGTCAGCTTGACCGCGAAGACGAAGGAGAGCTGATTCAGCCAGATCCCCGCCGCCGCCGCACCCAGCATGAAGAGCACATCGCTCCGGCGGACGGCCAGGCTCCCCTCGCGCGCGTACGTGTAGCCGGAGAAGAGAAGCGCGCCGATCGCGAAGCGGACCGACGAGTACGAGAGCGGCTCCCACCCGTGCGTGAGCGCGTACTTGACCACCGTGAAGTTGAAGCTCCAGAAGACGACCGTGACGAGCAGGAGCACGTCGGCAGGGACCCGGTGGCGCACGGCCGCAACCCTACGCAAGCGACATGGCCAAAAGAGCGAATTGAAATCGGCCCGACCGCGAGCGATCCTTGAGGAAGGTCGCGCCCGCCGACCGCCAGCAAAAGGAGACCCGGTGACGGCGCGAACGACGATTCTGCTCATGCTCTGCGCGGCTGCGACGGCAGCCGGCTGCGGCGCCGCTTCTACGGAAGGGCCTTCCGCTCCACCCGAGGCCAGGCCTCCCGCCCTCTTCACCGTCGGAAGGTCGCTCGTCGGCCTCGATCGCGGACGTGTGCAGCTCGCCGCCGCGCCGGTCGCGCCCCTCGCGGGCTGGCTGACACCGGCTGCGGTTCCGTCCGCGGACGGTCGTTATGTCGCCTACAACGCCTGGGCCGTACTGCGGAAGGACGATCCCGCACTCTCATGGCAGGACCAAGGAATCGCCGCAGGCGACGCCCTCGCGACGCCGTCGCTTCGCCTGTACGACTCCGCGACCGGGTCCGACGAGGTTCTCGAGGAAGGCGCGTTCTCGCTCGCCTGGCGAGGAGACGGCGCGCTCGCGTACTTCAAGGGCGCCGAGCGCGACTATCGAGCAGGCATCCCGTACGTCGGCCAGATCCTGGTTCGCAGCGCCCTCGCGGCGGCGCCCGAGACTTGGACGGCGAAGGAGGCTCGCTACATCGTCGCCGGCTGGGCTGGACGCACGCTGATCGCCTACGAGGAGCGCGAGGGCGAGGCCCTCGACGTGCTCGCCCTCGACGGCCCGGGCCGTGTTCGTGTTCTCGCCCGCGACTCGGCACTCGTCGCAATCGCGCCCGCTGGGAACCAAGCGCTCCTCGAGCGCGGCCCCGCGAACGGACGGCCCACGTTGCGCGTCGTCGACGTCGACGACGGCTCCCAGGCTGCCGCGCTCGACCTGACCACGGTCGACCCGGCTGTCGGCCTGATCGGGTACGCGGGCGACTGGGAGGACGGCCTTGCGGTCGCTCCGTCCGCCTCCGGCCTGGCCGTCTTTCGTGTCGGCAACGGCCGCATCGAGCTCGGGGCGGTCCTCCGGGTTGCAGCCGAAGGCGGCGTCGCGGAGCCGCGCTTCGCGGGGAGTGCCCGCGTGACCGGCTGGACCACGACAGACGCAGGCGGCGCGTTCCTCGACTGCGACCGACCCTGCCGGCGGCGCGCGGAGTCCACGGCTTCCCGGTCTGGCGCCGACCTGTCTACAACCCAAGCCGCCCGCTGGAAGGAGAACAGTGAGATGGCGCGCATCGCCCTGCTCGCGGCCCTGCTCCTCTGCTGGGCCGCCACCCCGGCTGCAGCCGCGAACGGCTGGTGGACGTTCGACCGCGACACGAACGTCGACTCGAAGCTCTCGTGGAAGTGGACCTACCCGCCCAGCCCGGCGCAGTACACCCGCAGTTGGCGCGCAGGCTCGGGGACGACGACGGACGAGTGCCAGGTCGGCCGCGGTTGGCTGCCGGCGGGCTGGTATGCGCAGAACGGTCACTGGGACCGCTACGACGGTTCGAAGATCAAGGGCCGCGTCTGGTGGATGCAGGACAAGTACTGCCGTGACGGCGTGACGAGACGAACAGAGCTCTTCATCCACAGCGAGGAGACCGCCGCAAACGGGCAGTCCTGCACGAGCACCTACGACGACCCGTTCTGCTGGGAGCGTGAGGCCGACTACTACTCGCTCGGGTGCATCAAGCTCGCGCGCCCGAGCCCGGTGGCGAGCTTCCCCAACGACCTCGGCGGTGCTCACGCCACCCACCACGACTATGGCGGCACGGACGTGCACGGCCAGGCGCGGCCGGCGGATACGAACGAGCTCTACGTCTTCTCGTGACGAGGCGGCGAACGGTAGAGTCGCGCCGGTGGCCGAGCCCACGAGAGACGACATCGACGCGCTCGTCGGCCCCGCGACGCCGCACTTCGCGCTGCAGATCCGTGCTCGCGTCCGCGCGCTGATCGCCGGCCTGCCCGAGGATCACCCCGTGCGGGCATACGGCCAGGGGCAGATCGAGCTGCTCGAACGCCTCGCGTATGCCAGCTCGAAGGCCGAAGAGGGCCCGCTCGAGCCGCCGACCCGGCCCGGTTGGGACCAGCTTCCCAGCCACGCTCCCGCGGCGAAGCCCCTGCCGCCGAAGCAGTGACCACCTCGTTTGCAGGCAAGTCCGTCCTGGTGACGGGCGGGTCTCGAGGAATCGGGAGGACGATCGCGCTCCGCCTGGCGGAGCTTGGCGCGGCACGTGTCACGATCAGCTACCTCCGCAACGACCAGGCGGCGGAGGAGACCGCCGCCAGGCTGGCCGAGCTCGGGGCCGAGCCGTTCCTCTTCCGCGGAAACCTCGGCGACCCCGACAAGACGGCGGCGCTCGTAGACCAGGCAGGGCCGCTCGATCTGATCGTCTCGAACGCGGCCACGGGCGTGATTCGCCCGCTGCTCGAGCTCGACGAGAAGCACTGGGACTGGACGCTGAACGCAAACGCAAGGGCGCTCTTCACCCTAGCCCGCCTCGCCGCGCCCGCGATGCCGCCCGGCAGCTCGATCGTCGCCGTCTCGAGCCTTGGGTCCACCCGCGTCCTCGACAACTACCTCCTCGTGGGCGTCTCGAAGGCCACGCTCGAGGCTCTCGTCCGCTACCTCGCCGTCGAGCTCGCTCCAAACGGGATCCGCGTGAACGCCGTCTCAGCGGGCCTGGTCGAGACGGGTGCGCTCGACTACTTTCCGAACAAGGACGAGATGCTCGACTTCTACCGCAAGCGCACTCCGGCGGGACGGCTCGTCGAGCCGGCGGACGTCGCCGACATGGTCTGCTTCCTCGCCTCGCCGGCGGCGGAGATGGTGCGCGGCCAGATCGTCGTCGTCGACGGCGGCTACTCCGTCCTGGCCTAACTGTCTAGGGTCGAGCTTCCAGCGGCCGGCCGAAGTCGTAGACGTCCACGCCTTCCGCCCGTTTGAGGTAGTTCACGACCGCGTACGTGAGCGGCGTCGCCGCGGTCTCCCATCCCACCTTGATCACCCACGTCGTCACGATCGCGTTGACGAGGTCTGTCCCCGTGCCGGCGAATGCAATCGTGACGAAGATCAGCGAGTCGAGGCCCTCCCCGACCACCGTCGATCCGATCGTTCGCGTCCAGAGCCACCGCCCTCGTGTCGCTCCCTTCATGACCGCGAGCACGTAGGCGTTCGCAAGCTCGCCGACCAGGTAGGCCGCGAGCGACGCAAGGAAGAGCCGCCAGGTCGTTCCCAAGACCGCCTCGTAGGACTCCTCGAAATCCGGGTCGAGCGCGGGAAGGTGGATGGCCGCCTGGATTGCGCCAAGCGCGACGAGATTGCAGGCGAACCCAAGCCAGATCACCCGCCGGGCCGCGCGCACGCCGTAGACCTCGGTGAGCACGTCGCCGAGGAGGTAGGAGAGCGGAAAGATGACCAGGGCCGCGGGAAAGACTCGGCCGGACATCTCGACGAGCTTGACCGCGATGATGTTCGACACGACGAGCGCCGTCACGAAGAGCGCCGCGATCGCGACGAAACGGCCCGAGTACCTCATCCGATGGGCTCCAGGGCCTCGTCCATCTGGATCACGGCCGCAACCTCCTGAGCACATCCACTGCAACGTAGCCGGCGATCTTGGGGTTCTCCTGCAGCCGCCGAAGCGAGTACTCGTACCACTGTCGCCCGTAAGGAACGTAGATCCGCAAGCGGTGTCCCTGCCGGACGAGCTCGTCGCCCAGCTCGGGGCGGACACCGAGGAGCATCTGGAACTCGTAGCTGTCGGCTGGAAGCTCTCGCCGCTCGATCAGCGCGAGCGCCTCGCCGATCAACCAATCGTCGTGAGTTGCGATCGCCGAGTAGGAACCCAGGTCGAAGAGCGCCTCGAGCGCGTCCAGGAAGTTGAGGCGAACGGTCTCGTCCTCCTGGTAGGCGAGCTCTGGCGGCTCGACGTAGATTCCTTTGCAGATCCGGACATTCGGACGCAGGTCTCCCAGCGAGGCGATGTCGGCGAGTGTCCGTTTCATGTAGGCCTGGAGGACGACGCCTAGGTTCTCGAGCCCCTCGGCGCGCAGCATCCGGTAGACGTCGAGGGTGGCACTCGTCGTCGACGAATCCTCCATGTCGATCCGGACGAAGTTGCCGTGCTCGCCGGCGGCGCGCGTAAGCGAGGAGAGGTTCCGGCGACACAGCTCGCGGTCGAGCTTGAGTCCGAACCCGGTCAGCTTGACGCTGACATTCGAGTCGAGCGATTCCTCGTCGATCACCTCGAGCGCTCGGCGGTAGGCGTCGCGAAGCGCCGTCGCCTCCTCGCGGCTCGTGATCTCCTCGCCGAGAACGTCGAGCGTCGCCACCTTGCCGGCCTCGTTCAGCTCGCGCACGACGCGGCACGCGTCGGCGAGCTTCGACCCGGCGATGTAGCGGGCCGAGAGCCGCTTGACGACCGGCCGCGGCACCGCCGGAAGCGCGCGGACGAGGGCACGGTCGAGCAGCGTCACGGCGCGTCGATTCTAGTGCGACACAACGCGCGCGCCACGTGCGCGGGTTTGGTGGTTACGCTCGAAAGCGGGTGGTGGCACGGGGTGGCCCCGTCAGCTGTTCCGATGCGCGCCCGAAGATGCGGTCAGGAGGCCGAGCCCAACCAGAACGCCGCCAGACGCATACCGCTCGCCGCGCGCGATCCCGGGCCTGCCCCGAACCCAGCTGGCAGCCGAGCCGGCCGCCAGGGCATACAAGCCGTCACTCACCGTCGCGAGCAAGATGAAGACGAGGCCGAGCGTCGCGATCTGGAACGCGACCCCGCCGCGAGCGACCTCCACGAACTGCGGCAGGAAGGCGAAGAAGAAGAGCGCTGTCTTCGGGTTGAGCACGTTCACGACCACGCCCTGAGCGAAAAGCCGCCTCAGGCTGCGGCCCTCCGGCGCGTTCCCGGCCGTCTGCTCCTCGCGGCCAAGGAGGCGGCGGAGCCCGAGGAAGACGAGATAGGCAGCGCCCGCATATTTGACGACGCTGAAGGCAAGCGAGGAGCGGACGAGCAACGCAGAGAGACCTGCTGCGGCCGCCGCGACGTGCACCAGCCCGCCGACCTGGATACCGAGCATCGAGATGAGGCCCGCGAGCCGCCCCCGGCTGACGCTCTGAGCCACGATGTAGAGCACGGCAGGCCCGGGAATGACAAGCAGGACGAGCGCCGCGAGCGAGAAGACGGCCAGCGCCCCGCCGTCCGGGAAGACCACGCCTGCTAGGCCTCGCGCATGAAGCCCTGCCGGGCCGCCGACACGAGCGCGACCGCCTCCGGGAAGAGGACGCGCATTGCATCGCGGAGCGCAACTGCCTGCTCGTCAGCCGAGCCCTCGACCTGCATTCGCTTGAGCGCGGCCCCCGTGAGCTCCACCGCCGTGTTGAGCGTGAGCGTCGCGAACTGCTCGCGCTGCGATTCCTGCATGGCCTCGGTCTGGCGCTCCGCAAACTCGCGCAGCCCGCGCATGAGTTCGTCGGGGTCGCCGCCGAATGGAAATCCGAATCCGCCCTCCACCGGGCTCCTTTCGTCGTTCGTCAATAATCTACGCGCCAATGCCCGAGAGCCGCTTCGTCGATGCCCTCAATGAACAGGTTGCGAACGAGCTCGCCGCCTCGAACCAGTACGTGGCGATCGCCGTGTACTTCGATTCGGAGACGCTTCCCCTTCTGGCCGGCCACTTCTACCGCCAGTCGCTCGAGGAACGAAACCACGCCATGATGATCGTGCAGTACCTCCTCGACGCGGACAAGACCGTGCAGATCCCGGCTGTCGCCGAGCCCAGGAACGACTTCGAAGACGCCGTCGCTCCCGTGTCGCTAGCGCTCCAACAGGAGCGCACGGTCACCGAGCAGATCGTCCGCCTGGCGGCGCTCGCCCGTGAGGAGAATGACCTCGTCGGCGCCCAGTTCCTCGACTGGTTCCTGAAGGAGCAGCGTGAGGAGGTCGCGAGCATGTCCGCGCTCCTCGCAGTCGTCGAGCGGGCCTCCGGCAACCTGCTGCTCGTTGAAGAGCACCTCTCGCGCCAGCCGATCGGAGACGCCGGAGTCGACCCGACCGCGCCACCGGCCGCCGGCGGGGCGCTCTAGCTCTTCCCGTGGTTCGGATCGAGCAGGCGACCGTCGTTTCCGACGAGCTCGTCGAGTCCTTCGCACGGCTGATTCCTCAGCTCTCGTCCTCCGCGACCCCGCCGGGCCGCGAGGAGCTCGAGACCGTCGCCTCGTCACCGGCGACGACCCTGCTGCTCGCCCTCGACGACGATGGCGAGATCATGGGCTCGCTCACCCTCGCCCTATTCCGAATACCGACGGGCTTCCGCGCCTGGATCGAGGATGTCGTAGTCGATGAGGACGCGAGGGCGCGCGGGGTGGGACAGGCGCTGGTCGACGAAGCCCTACGGATCGCGTCTGCGGCCGGCGCCCGTACCGTCGACCTGACGTCACGTCCCTCCCGCGAGGCGGCGAACCGTCTCTACGAAAAGACAGGGTTTCGGCAGCGGGAGACCAACGTCTATCGCTACGAGGTGCCCTAGCCGAGCGGGCCCTTGTACCCGCGGATGACTTCGGCGGCGAGCTCCTCGGCCGCCGGCATGCCACTCTTCATCGCCTCGGCGAACGGCGACCCGCCCATCTCGCCGAGCGCACCCTCGAGCGCCGAAGCCGCCAGCCCGATCGCGTCGAGGTAGGACACGCTCGCTACACGCGGCGGCGCTTGAATGGTGTTCTGGAGCTCGGCGGCCGCCACTTCCGCCTCCTCGATCCCCTCGGGAGCCTCGCTCAGCCGAAGCTCGACGAGCCTCGCGCGAAGATCGCCGAGGTCTCCGCCCCCCGCACTCTCCTCGGCAAGCTCGCACATGGCCGCGATGGAGACGGCCTCGCGGACGAGCACACGGTCGGCAACGGGTCGGTTGGCCGAGTCGAGAGCGAGCCATCTCTTCGCCTCGCCCCGCCCGTATGCACAGAGGTAGACCCGGGCACCCAATCCCGGCTCGGCGGGGACGACACCGAGGAGCTCCTCTCCGTCTTCGGCGTAGGCCGAAGCCGCCTCGACCGCCGCCGCGATCTCCTCCTCGAGGCTCACGCAGCAACAATAGCCAGGTGAGCGAAGGTCTCAGCGAGCGCAGCCGGGCCGCGCGCACCCTCTTCGCGCCGCTCGGCGAGACGTATGACCGCTACGCGAGGCTGCTCTCGTTCGGCCAGGACCCGCGCTGGCGCTCGTACCTCGTCTCGCGGGTCGACGCCCGCCCAGAGGACGTCGTCCTCGACGTGGCGTGCGGGACCGCAGCGGTCTCCCTCGAGCTGGAGCGACAGTACGGCTGCCGGGTGGTCGGCATCGACCAGAGCGCCGAGATGCTCGCCGCTGGCCGCAAACGGGTGGAAGCAGCCGGCTCGTCTGCACGCATCGAGTTACGGGAAGAGCGCGCAGAAGCCCTTCCTTTCGAGGATGGAAGCTTCGACGCGCTCACCTTCACCTATCTCCTTCGTTACGTTGACGACCCCGGCGCGACCCTCGGTTCGCTTGCCCGCGTCGTCCGGCCCGGGGGCCGAATCGCGATGCTCGAGTTCTTCGTCCCCGGAGGGCTCGTGCGACCCGCGTGGGAGCTCTACGTCCGAGCGGGGCTGCCGGCGTTCGGCGGCTTGATCTCACCGGGGTGGGCCGAGGTCGGCCGGTTCCTCGGCCCGAGCATTCGCGCCTTCTGGGAGTGCTACCCGCCCGCACAACTCGCTCGCCTCTGGGAGGAAGCGGGGATCCGGGACGTGCAGGGCAAGCGGCTCAGCCTCGGTGGAGGCGTGGTCATGTGGGGCACGCGTGGCGACTGAGAGCTCACGCCCCGCCTACTACGCGCTTCGCTCCGGAGGCTGGCGCGACTACGTCACCCTCCTGCACCTGCCCTACACCGCCTGGCATCTCAGCTACGTCGCGCTCGGAGCCGCGCTCAGCCCGCACTTCGCTCTCTCCCGGCTTTGGCCGGTCCTCGCTGCGTTCTTCCTCGCGGTCGGGATCGGCGCGCACGCCCTCGACGAGCTGAACGGCCGGCCACTGCGGACGGAGATTCCCCGGAGCGTGCTCGCCGGCCTTGCCGTCGTCTCGATCGGCGGGGCGGTTGCGATCGGCGTCGCGGGCGCACTCATGGTGAACCCGTGGATCGGCGCCTTCGTCGCGGCGGGGGCGTTCATCGTCGTCGCCTACAACCTCGAGTGGTTCGGCGGGCGGTTCCACAACGACAGCTGGTTTGCGCTCGCCTGGGGGGCCTTTCCCCTGCTCACCGGCTTCTTCGCGTCCGCGGAGGAGCTCAATGCCGTCGCGCTTGCCGGCGCGCTCTTCGCAGGGGCGCTCAGTCTCGCGCAGCGTATCCTCTCGACTCAGGTGCGTGATGTGCGCCGGCGCGTTCTTCGTGTCACCGGCACGATCGAGCGCGCGGACGGAACGGTGGAGGACATCACCCCCGAAACGATGATGCGCCCGGAGGAGACGGCGCTTCGCGTCCTGGCGGTTGCCGTGGTTGCTCTGGCAGCCGCTTCGGTGATGATGCGACTGTGGTGACACTCGCCCTCGCCGCGGAAGCCCCGCCTGCCCTCACGCGGCCGGTGATCGTCGCGCCGGCTCCGCGGGAGGTGTCATTCGGCCGGATTCAGGGCCGGATCGGCGACGGGACGACGCGGGTGGTCATCCGCGTCGACGGTGTCGTCCAGGGCGACGCCGTCCTCTCGGGGAACCGCTTCCAGCTCGGCCTCGACCTGCCGGCGCGCGACGTCACAATTCGCGTGACGGCGCTCGACGCGAGTGGAAACAGTGCATCCTCGGCGGTTACGCCGGTCTACGGGCTTCCCCGCGCGGCACGGCCGCACGCCCTGGTCGGCTCTCTGGACCGAACGCTCCAGCGCCGGCTCCGCGAGCTCGTCAGCGGCTACCCGGGCATCGCCTCGGCGTTCGTGCAGAACCTCCGCACCGGGAAGGGTGCGGCGTGGAACGCCCGCGCCCGCTTCCAGGCGGCTTCGACGGTCAAGCTGGGAATCGCGATCGAGGTGCTGCGCGTACTGACAGGACAGCCGAAGCCGGGATCGCGTGTCGCGCGCCTCCTCTACCGGATGATCGTCTACTCCGACAACGCCGCCGCCAACGAGCTCGAGGTCTGGTTGGGCGGCTCGACCTCGGCGGGGAGCGCGAAGGTGACGGCGACCTTCCGCGCACTGGGGCTGGATGACACCTTCATCAACGGCGGCTTCATCATCGGGACGGCCAGCACGACGCCCATACCGCTGAACATCCTCGCCCGCCCGCCCTATTTCTCGAACGGCAAGTACACGACGGCTTGGGACCTGGCACGGATCCACCGGCTCATTCACCGGGGCGCCGCCGGGCAGGGCGGCCTGCTTGGGCTCGCGGGCTCCTTCACGGCGGCCGACGCTCGTTACCTGCTCTGGGTCCTTGCCCACGTTCAGGACCCCGGCAAGCTCGACCGGTATGTGAGCGGTCCAAGCGTCTCGGTCCTGCACAAGGCCGGCTGGATCTCGACAGTGCGGCACGACAGCGGGATCGTCTACTGGCAGAGAGGCGCCTTCGTGGCGGTCGTCATGACCTACAACGGTGGCGGCGCGGGGCCGTCGTCGGACGTGCTCGCGGGCCATGTCGCGGCGGCCGCACTCCGTCGATTTTCGGAAACGGGCCGCGAGCTGCCCGCCGACGGTCGTCTGTTCCGCCTCTAGCGCCTAGGATCTGACGGTGACTCTCGTGCTCGAGATCGGGTTCGCGGCCGCCCTTGGCATCGTGGCGGTCTCCTTCCTCGGCCTGGTGACCGGGAAGGCCAGCGACCGGCTCTTGGTCTGGATCGCCGTCGCGCTTGCGCTTGTGGCGGGCGCCGCCGGCGCGGCGCTCGGCATCAGCATCGTCGAGAACCATTCCGACACCGAGACGCTCCTCCTCGCCACAGGCGGCCTCGCCGCCTCGGCGCTCGCCGAGGCAGGCCTGGTCGCGCTTGCCCGAGGTTTTCGGCGCCTGCGCGAGATCGAGCGGTTCAGCGACCAGGCCCGCTCCGAGATCGCGGCCTTCAGCGAGGGGGAGGCTCGCACCCGCATCCTCGAGCTGGAGCGAGTGCTGGCACGCGAGCGAGCGAACACCGGGCATCAGTTGAGCGAGCAAGAGCGCCGCCTTGCCGAGGAGCGGCGCGACAGCGTCGAGCGCCAGGCTGAGCGGGCGCGGGTGGAGCTGACGCAGGCGGTCGCATCGGTGCAGGAGCGCCTGGAGCGCCGCCTCATGGGCTGGGCGGCCGACCTCGACCGCGGCCAGCGGGAGCTCGAGCGGCAGCTCGCGGAGCTAGGCCGGCGACAGCAAGAGTCCGTGTCAGCCTACGAATCGCGCCTTGCCGCCGACGCCGAAAGGGTGGACGCTGCGAGCGAAGAGCAGCGCCTCGCTCTCCTCAAGCTCCGCGAGGAGTTGCAGCGCTTCGGCACAGCCTTCCTCGAGGAAGGCCGGTCGGACATCGAGGTCCACGCAGCCGAGCGCCGGCGAGCCTTGCACGAGGTCAGCGAGCGAATCCGAATCCGCGAGCGGGCCATGCGCGAGCAGCTCGACCGGGAGGAGACAGAGGCGCGCAACCGAATCGCAGCAGGGCTTGGCGAGGCCGAGCGGCGCCACCTCGCAGCCCTGGACCGCGCCCTCGAGCGCGCCGCCACGAGGCTCTCCGAATACTCCGAGAAGCAGTTCGACGCCCAGATCAAAGAGTCCCGCGAGAAGGCGGCCGAACGCCTCTCGCGTGAGCTCGAGAAGTCGATCGAGCAGTTCGCCCGCCAGGCGGAGTCCGACGTCGCGGGTCGCATCGCAGAAATGGCGCGTATGACCGCCGACCGCCTGCAGCGGCGCGTGACCGACGTTGCTCGCGCTGCCGAAACACAGCACGAGGTGGCGGCCGACCGGGTTCGGCATCTTTCCGCGCGCCTCGAGGAAGCGCTGGCGGCGGCCGAGGAGCGGCTCGCCGTCATCGAGGCGGAGATGGGGAGCTCGGTGCGCGCCTCCGACCGTGATTAGGACTGACTTTTCGGGGGAGGGTTCGTCGTAAGTAGACCGAACCTACGCTGAATGGAAGAGACGTTGACGACCCTCGAACGCGGACAGGACGAGCGCGGCAAAGTGGAGAGCTGGCGCCTCCACGTGCTCATGGAGGCCGGCTTTCCGCTTCCTATCGCCGAGCGGGTCGCCCAGAGCGACGCCGATCTCCATGAAGCCGTCGACCTCATCGGTCGCCGCGGGTGCTCCCCCGAAGTCGCCGCCCAGATTCTGCTCTAAGAGGTCGTTTCAAACGAGGCTCAGGTCATCATGCGTGACGGCCTCAAAATCGCGCCGGTTTCTTCTCGACGTCCGCGGCTGAGCTAGATTCGAGCGGGTGAAAGTCGAGCCGATCCTCTACGGCGACCGCAAGGTCTACACCGTCGCGGCGTTCAACCACGGCGTGGCCTCGTGGATCACGCGGCTGCCGTCCCTCTGGATCGAGGGAGAGGTGACCGAGTTCCGGCGCCAGGACGGCTGGCAGAGCGTCTTCTTCACGCTCAAGGACCCGGAGGACGGCGCCTGCCTGCCGGTGAGCATGCCGCGTGGCCGCTTCGACGGACTCCGGCTCGACCTGGTCGACGGGATGACCGTGCACGTCTTCGGGCGTCCAGAGCTGTACGAAGCCCGGGGCGTCTTCCAGCTGCGGGCGCTCTCGATCGAGCCGCTCGGCCTCGGCGCCATCCTGGCCGGCCTCGAACGGCTGAAGCGCAAGCTCGCCGCGGAGGGCCTGTTCGCGCCCCAGCGCAAGCGACCGCTGCCCCTGCTTCCACAGCGGATCGGCCTGCTCACCGGCAACGAGGCGGCAGCCAAGCGCGATTTCATCACCGCCGTCCAGGCGCGCTTCCCCGCCGCGAACGTCGTCGTCGCGCAGACGTATGTCCAGGGGCCGCAGGCCGCTGCGGCGATCGCAGCGGCACTCGCAGCGCTCGCACAAGAGGCCGGCGTCGAGGTCATCGTGCTCTCTCGCGGTGGAGGGAGCTTCGAGGATCTGCTCCCCTTCAGCGACGAGCGCGTCGTACGCGCGGTGGCAACGTGCCCCGTGCCCGTCGTCTCGGCGGTCGGCCACGAGCAGGACACGCCGCTCTGCGACCACGCAGCGGACGTCCGCGCCTCGACGCCGACCGCAGCGGCACGCCTCGTCGTTCCCGACGAGCGGGAGCTGCGCGACCGGCTCGACAACGCGCGCGCCGCGCTCGCCCGCGGCACAGGCGCTACCGTCGAGCGGGCTCGCCGCTTGCTGGCCGCTGACCACGAACGCCTGGCTCGCGCACCGGCTCTTCTTGTCGAGCGGAAGCGGGCGGCCCTCGAGGCGCTCTCGGGCCGGTTGGTCGCATTGTCTCCAAAGGCAACATTGGCTCGAGGATACGCCATTGTCCGGACGGACAACGGTATCGCCCGCTCTGCAGCCGGACTTGCGCAGGGAGACCGCGTGGACGTCGAGCTCGCCGAGGGCGGCTTCGGCGCACGCATCGAGGAGACGCGGCCGTGAGCGAGGCGCTCTCCTTCGAAGAGGCCCGCCGCGAGCTCGAGCAGATCGTCGCCAAGCTGGAAGGCGGGCAGGCCGGCCTCGAGGACGCGGTCGCGCTCTGGGAGCGAGGCGAAGAGCTCTACCGCTACTGCGTCGGAAAGCTCGACGTGGCCGAGGGCAAGATCGAGGAGCTCGGGAAGCTCGTCGAGGAAGCGCGCCCGTGATCGGCTGGCTCTACGACCTGTTGACGCGCCACTCGGAGAAGGGGGAGCTCGGCGAGCGCCGCCACGAGCTCGTCGCGAGCCTCGAAGGCGACGTCCTCGAGGTGGGCGCGGGCACAGGGCTCAACCTCCCGCACTACGAGCAAGCCGCGCGGGTCGTCGCGCTCGAGCCCGATCCCAGCATGGCGAAGCGCCTGCCGGCACGCGTAGCCGCGGCGGGCGTCCCGGTCGAGATCGTCCCCGGAACGGCCGAGTCGATCCCATTCCCCGACGAGACCTTCGACGCCGCCGTCGTGACGTTCGTCCTCTGCTCGGTGGAGGATCCGCAGGCCGCGCTCGGCGAGGTGCGCCGGGTCCTGAAGCCGGGCGGCCGCCTCGTGCTGCTCGAGCACGTGCGCGGAGAGGGACGGGTCGCGCGCTGGCAGGACCGCCTCACTCCGCTGCACAGAAAGCTCGCCGGAAACTGTCACCTGAACCGGGACCCCCGCGCGGCAGTCTCCGCCGCCGGGTTCGATTCGACCGACCTCCGCCCCACGCAGATCCCCGGCACCCACCCGCTCGTTCGCAGCGGCCTTCAGGGCGTCGCGATCAAGACTTCCTCGTAGAACTCGCCCTTGCGCCGGCCGGTGCGCCGGTTGACGTGGCGGAGGAGCCTATCCTCGAGCCGGAGCCCGGCGGCGGCGAGAATGCCGTCATAAAGCCCGCGGCGGTCGTTCACGACGATGACGATCTTGCCGCCGCGACGTAGTCCCTGCCGCGCCCGCACGAGTACCGCGGCGATGTCCTCGCAATAGCCCTTCACGCCGCGGCCGATCTCGTCGTCGTCGCGCCGCTCGAGCCCGAGGAGCTCATAGGCGTAGGCGTGCTGCTCGTGATAGTCGATCAGCCCCGGGTACGGAGGGGACGTGAGCACGAGGTCGACGGGGCCGGGCGGGTCGAGCGTCCGCGCATCGCCGTGGAGGACGCTGACCGCGGCATCCGACCGCGCGTCGGCGAACTCCTGCACGCGCTGAACTGCGTCGCGCACGTAGCGCCGGAGGAACTTCTCGGCCTCCCCGACCGGCCGGCAGACCCGCCGGTGCTTATGGCAGAAGTACTCGCCGAGAACGGGTTCGGCCGGAAAGTCGAGATCGTCGTGGCGCGCGAGCCGCGCCGACCGCGCGCTGCGCGAGAGGACGACCTGCCAGAGCTCCGGATACGTCGTGCCGCTGATCAACTCCCGGAAGGCGAAGAGCTCGGAAAGAGCTCGGGGAGCGAACCACTGCCGGAGGTATTTCGACGCCCCCGAGGCCTTGCCCGGCTTCTCCCGGGCGGAGAGTCGAACGACATCCGCCAGCAGGGCCGCAGGATCGTAGGGGGCGGTCTTGACGCGCATCAGCATGCAGTTGAAGGCCGAAACGTCGCAACCAGCGGCCCGCGCGCCGAACGCGCTCGCCTCGACAAGCGTCGTGCCGGACCCCGCAAAGGGGTCCCAAACCAGCTGTCCCGGCGCGGCGTAGCGGCGAAGGAACACCTCGGCAAGCTGGGGAACGAACTTGCCGAGATAGGGATGAAGCCTGTGGACGTGTTTCGTGCGCTCGCGCTCGGGGAGCTCCTGCTCCGACCAGGAAAGCTCGAGGTCGATCTCGTCGTACAGGGCGGCCTGCGTGCGCATCCGCGAAGACTTCGCCGTGTTTCGCTCTTGCCCTGCCACCGCTATCATCCGCGCGATGTCCGCCCCGGTCGACGCCCTGCGCAAGGTTCCGCTCTTCGCCGAGCTTTCCGACGAGGATCTGGGCCACCTCGCGAACCAGATGAAGGAGCGCAAGTTCGCTGAGGGCTCCCCGATGACGAGCGAGGGAACCGGCGGCGCCGGCTTCTTCGTCATCACCGACGGAAACGCGGCGGTCAGCATCGGCGGCGAGGCCAAGGCGACCCTCGGGCCCGGCGACTACTTCGGCGAGATCGCCCTCATCGACGAGGGCACGCGCTCGGCGACGATCACGGCGGCGACGGACGTGACCGCCTACGGCATGACCCCCTGGGAGTTCCGGCCGTTCGTGGAGGATCATCCGCAGGTGGCCTGGACGCTCCTCAAGACGCTGGCGCAGCGGCTGCGGGCTGCACAAGCGTCCGACTAGGGAAAGAGGCCTTCATGGGTTGGTTCGACAATCTCTGGCGCCGGCGGCAGGGTCCCGCGACCTCCGACAAGAAGTCGATGGTCGACGCGCATACGCCCCAGGCCGGAGACGCCGAGCGGGAGACCGCGGACGAGCTCGAAGCGCAGGCGCACGAAAACCGCGACGAGCAGATCGGCCACGAGCCGATTCCGCCCGGCACGGGCTAGAGGCCCCGCGCCAGCCGCTCGCCGAGGTCCGCCAGGTCGGCCCGTGCGCGGGCCGGATCGCCGCTGAGCGCGATCGTCTCCGCACCGGGCAGAGCCTCCTCCACCCGCCCGCCGAAGACGACGCAGCGAACCCCCAGCTCTGCGCAGAGGGCCGCGACGACGCCTGTCGCCTTCCCTTCGAGTGAGGTGCGGTCGACCATCCCCTCACCGGTGACGGCGAGCGCGGCGCCTTCGAGGCGCCCGCGGAGACCCACCGCCGCCGCGACGAGCTCGGCTCCCGGAACGAGAGAGGCCCCGAGCGCCGCCAGAGCCGCGCCGAGGCCGCCGGCCGCGCCGGCACCAGGGAGCGCCGCGTAGGGAACGAGCTCCTCCATCGCGGCCAAGCGCCGCTCGAGCTCCTCCACCTGCTCGGCGGAAGCCCCCTTCTGCGGCCCGAACACACGAGCCGCGCCCCGCTCCCCCAGCAAGGGGTTCGCAACGTCGCACGCGACCGCGGTCGGCACCGGAAGCTCCTGGAGGACAGCGCGGAGCCCCGCGCCGCCGTCAATCGTCGCCGTGTCGCCGAGACCCACGACCAGGCCGCGAGCTCCGGCTTCGAGCGCCGCGGAGATGAGCTCGCCGAGGCCGCGGCTCGTCGCTCGCAGCGGGTCGAGCTCTTCCGGAGCGAGGCGCCGTAGTCCGATCGCCTCGGCCGCCTCGAGGACCGCGCGGCCGTCGGGCAAGAGCAGGAACCGCGCCTCCACCGGCCGGCCCAATGGATCCGAGACGACCGCCGGCCTCCACTCGCCGCCGAACGCAGCGTGGAAGGCAGCGGCGGTTCCCTCGCCGCCGTCCGCGACGGGCGCCTCGTCCACCGCGACGCCCGCCCGCCGGAACCCTTCGGCCAGCGCGCGCGCCGCGTCAGCCGCGCTCAGGACGCCCTTGAGCGAGTCCGGGCACGCAACGACCGCTACTCCACGCTCAGGCGATTCGCTCGACGCGCTCGTCCACCTCGACATCGGTCACGTCGGGCATCCGGCGCAGGATCGCGAACGAGATGCCTTCGCGCGCGAGGAAGACGAGCCCCAGGCCGACCCCCACCGACGCTTCGATCGCCTGCAGGCCGATTCCGAATGCGAACCCGTGCGAGTACCCGACGCCGTACGACAGGAGGGCGAACCCGATCGCCGCCTGCAACAGCCCGACGTTGCCCGGCCAAAGAGGGAAGACGGTGACCACGTTCATGAGGAGCAGGATGAGGGCGGCCGCGGGAAAGCTCGCGTCGATCTGGAAGGCCCTGAGCGCCGCCCACACGG
>JBDTRS010000019.1:0-21526 GCA_039931575.1 Gaiellaceae bacterium | reverse complement strand
GCATCTGAATCCTTAGCCTTGCCGGTGAAAACTCCTGCAAGCGCCGAACAGGCTGCTAGACTCCGGCGTTCCTCGACCCCCTGAGCGGTCATGTTCGAGCGCGAGCGAACAGATCCCCAACCCGACATCGAGTTCGACTTCTTCGACGAGTCCCCGACCGTCGAGGACGGCGGTCGCGAGGGCGAGCCACCGCGGCGGCGGCGAATGCCAACCAGGCCTCCGAGCGGGACGACTCCATCCGTCTTCCGGCTCGGCATCCTCATCGCGGGCGCGATCCTGCTCGCGGTCATCCTCGTTCTCTGGGTCAACAACTGCCGCGGCGACCAGAAGAAGAGCGAGTACAAGAGCTACATGGAGGCGGTCGCGGGTCCGGCCAGCGAGTCCCAGCAAGTGGGCAAGCGGCTGAACCAGCTGATCACGACTCCGGGGATCAAGCTCGGGGAGCTTCGCTCCGAGCTCGACGGCCTTCGCCAGCAGCAGGCTCAAATCACGGCCAACGCGGGCAAGCTCGATCCGCCGGGCCCACTCCGCGAGGAGCAGCAGAGCCTGGTCGAGGGGATGCAGTTTCGGGTCAGCGGGCTGAACGGGCTTTCGGAGGCGTTCTCACAGGTGCAGGGGACCCCCGACACGGCTGTCGCTGGGCGCCGTCTGGCGACGCAGGCGCAGCGTCTGGTCGCGGGCGACGTCGTCTACTCCGATCTCTTCCAGGCGGGCTCCGTGGCGGTGATGGCCAGGGAGGGCGTTCAGGGCGTCCCGGTGCCGGACTCCCTGTTCGTTCAGAACCCGGATCTTTCGAGCCCGACGGCCTGGAAGCTGATCGTCGACCGGCTCACCCAGAGCGGCAAGACCGGAGGCCTGCACGGAAACCAGATCTCGAGCGTCGTCGTGCAACCCGGAAACCAGCGTCTCTCGCCCAGCCAGGACAACACAGTGCAGGCGTCGGACCGCCTCTCCTTCCAGGTGCTCGTGCAGAACTCGGGCGATAGCCAGGAGACTCAGGTCGTCGTCTCGCTCACGATCCAGCAAAACCCGCCGGTTCGCCGCCGCCTGGTGATCGACATCATCAACCCGGGCGAGACCAAGGTCGTGACGTTCCGGAACCTCGGGCCGCCCTCGTTCGGGACGCGAGTGACCGTGAAGGTGAACGTCGAGCCGGTCTCCGGCGAGAACAACACGGCCAACAACACGGCCGAGTACCCGGTCATCTTCACGCTCGGTTAGGTGCCGGACCTCTCCGCCGTGGGGTGGATCGCGATCGGCGCAGCCGCTGCGGCGGGTGTGGCCCTTCTCCTCGCGATTGCCTTCTTCGTCCAACTCCATCGCGTACGGCAGGCACAGAAGGTGATGCTCGGCCGGGGCACGGACGACCTCGTGGACTTTGCGGTCTCGCTCCAGGCCCGGATCGACGATCTCCACCGCGCCGTGGACGAGGTCGGCGCCGGCCTGTCGAGGATCGACAAGCGCGTGGACGGCTGCCTCTCGCACACCTCGATCGTCCGCTACGACGCCTACGAGGACGCGGGCGGCCACCAGTCCGCCTCGCTGGCCTTCCTGGATGCCGCACGCTCGGGTGTCGTCGTGAGCGCGATCCAGGGGCGTGACTACGCGCGGATCTACGTGAAGGAGCTCGACCGTGGGCGGGCGTCCGTCGCGCTCTCCCCCGAGGAACAGCAGGCTGTCGACCGGGCCATGGCCTACTGAGCTCATGACGTACCGGAAGGCCGAGATTCGCCCCTTCCAGCCCGACGACGAGCCGCTCCTCTTCGGCCTCGCAAGCCTCGACCGCGGCGCCGACGACCGCACGCTCTCCGTTCTCGAGACCGAGACGGTGTTCGTCGCGGAGGTGGAAGGAACGCCGGCCGGCTATGTCGCCCTCGATCGCCGCGAGAGCTCGGTCTGCATCGACCAGCTCTTCGTCAGCCCCGAGCACGAGGCCGAGGGGATCGGGCGCCAGCTGCTCGAGTGGGCCGAGGGCTACGCGATCGCGGAAGGCGCAGCGACGCTCCAGGTCGTCGTCGAGGGAGACAACCGTCGTGCCCTCGATTTCTACCGCGGCCGTGGTTTCACGCAGGCCGCCGACGACCTCTTTGAGCTTCTACTCCCACAGCGTTAGTTACGATTTGGCCTGATGCAGCAGGTCCTCGTCCTCAACGCCAGCTATGAGCCTTTGAACGTCTGCACGGTCCGGCGTGCGCACGTGCTCGTCTTCAAGGGAAAGGCTGAGGTGCTCGAGGACCTGCCTCGACCACTTCGCTCGGCCAGCGACACGTATCCCTGGCCGCACGTCATCCGCCTCGTGCACTACGTCCGTGTCCCGCGGGCCGTGAAGCGCAAGATCTCCCGCCGGGCTCTCTTCGCCCGCGACGGGTGGCGCTGCCAGTACTGCGGCTCCTCCGGGAAGCTGACCCTCGACCACGTCGTGCCCCGGAGCAGGGGCGGCGACTCGGTGTGGGAGAACGTCGTCACCTCCTGCGCCCCGTGCAACCTCAGGAAGGGAAACAGGCTCCTCGAGGAGGTCGAGATGCGCCTCGTCTCGCTCCCGAAGCCGCCTCCGCCGGCGCTCTTCGTCACCCTGGCGGCGCCGAAGGTCCCCGATCGCTGGCAGCCCTACTTGTCCGCGTTCGGAACCTCGACCGCCGCCGCCTAACGGGCCCCGGCGCGAAGCCGGGACCCGTGCGACGACGGAGCTACGCGTCGTAGTAGAGCGCGAACTCGGCCGGGTGCGGCCGCAGGTTGACCACGTCGACCTCGTTCTCGCGCTTGTAGGCGATCCAGGTGCGGATCAGGTCTTCGCTGAAGACGCCTCCGCGGGTGAGGAACGAGTGGTCGGACTCGAGCGCGTCGAGCGCCTCGGAGAGGGAGCCGGGAACCTGGGCGATCCGGCCCGACGGATCCTCGAAGAGGTCGTAGTCGGCGGGCGAGCCCGGGTCGAGGTCGTTCTCGACTCCGTCCAGGCCGGCCATGAGCATCGCTGCGAACGCGAGGTACGGGTTCGCCGCGGCGTCCGGGCAGCGGAACTCGATCCGCTTCGCCTTGGCCGAGGCGGAGTACATCGGGATGCGGATGGCCGCCGAGCGGTTGCGCTGCGAGTAGACGAGGTTGACCGGAGCCTCGTAGCCGGGCACGAGCCGCTTGTAGGAGTTCGTCGTCGGGGCGCAGAAGGCGAGGAGGGCCGGCGCGTGCATGAGGATGCCGCCGAGGTACTGGCGCGCGAGCTTCGACAGGCCCGCGTAGCCTGACTTGTCCGCCATCAGCGGCGTTCCCTTCAGCCAGAGGGACTGGTGCGTGTGCATCCCCGAGCCGTTGTCGCCGAAGAGCGGCTTCGGCATGAAGGTGACGCTCTTCCCCGCGGCGCGCGCGACGTTGCGGACCACGTACTTGTACGTCATGACCTGGTCGGCCATGCGCGTAAGCGGCTGGTAGCGAAGGTCGATCTCGCACTGGCCCCCCGATGCGACCTCGTGGTGATGGAACTCGCAGGCGATCCCGAGGCGCTCGAGGGTGAGCACCATCTGCGTCCTCAGGTCGGCCAGGGTGTCGTGCGGAGCTGGCGGGAAGTAGCCCTCCTTCTCGCGCACGGTGTAGCCGAGCCCGGGCTTGCCGGAGTTCCAGTGGCCCTCGGCTGAGTCGACTGCGTAATGCGCCTTGTTCGGCGAGAGCCCGAAGGAGACCTCGTCGAAGACGAAGAACTCGCACTCCGGCCCGAAGTAGGCCGTGTCGGCGACGCCGCTCGCGAGCAGGTGCTCCTCGGCCCTGCGGGCGATGCGCCGGGGGTCGCGATGATATGGCTCCCGAGTGACCGGGTCGGCGATCTCGCAGATGAGGGAGAGCGTTGGCTCCGCCGTGAAGGGATCGAGCACGGCCGAGGCCGGGTCGGGCATGAGGAGCATGTCGCTCTCGGCAATTCCCTGCCAGCCGCGAATCGAGGAGCCGTCGAAGCCGAGGCCCTCGCTGAAGGCCGCTTCGTCGAGAGCCCTCAGCGGCATCGTCATGTGCTGCCAGCTGCCGAGCAGGTCGCAGAACTTGAGATCGACCATCTTCGCCTTCGTCTCCGTCGCCCACGCGAGCGCTTCGTCGGCCTGCGGCTGCGTGCCGTTGGCCAGGTACTGCTTGTCCGCGATCTGCTCCATCAACCCCTCCTTCGCTCGAAAAAACACCAAAAGCCCCGGCGGTCGAGGAGACCTCCGAGGCTTCGTTGCCCGGGCCGGCGCCGCAACGGCACCAACCGAAGCCGAGCGTAATCTCCCGTGCGGACGGAGCCGCCCGCGTCTAGACTGCAGGGTGCACGCAGGCTACGAGGCCTCGGGCGGAAGAATCCGTCCGGGGCTCTTTGCATTTAAAGGAGGAGGCGCATGGCGACAATCGAGCGGAACGGCAGGGCAACGAGCGAGGTGGCGGAGCGCGAGCGCGTGCTCCGCGAGTCGAACGAGCAGGGGGTGAAGTTCATCCACCTGTGGTTCACCGACATCGAGGGTCATCTGAAGAGCTTCTCGATCACACCCGCCGAGCTCGAGGGCGCTCTCGACGACGGAATGGGCTTCGACGGCTCCTCGATCACCGGCTTCAACGCGATCGAGGAATCGGACATGGTCGCGATCCCCGACCCGCGCACGTTCCAGCTCATGCCGAACGGCGATGTGAAGGTCGCGCGGATGATCTGCGACGTCGTCACCCCCGACGGCGAGCCCTACGAGGGCGACCCGCGCCATGTCCTGCGCCGGGCGCTCGAGCGGATGCGCGCCCTGGGGTTCGACACCTTCAACGTCGGCCCCGAGCTCGAGTACTTCCTCTTCAAGGACGACCTCGGCACCGAGACGCTCGACGAGGGCGGCTACTTCGCCATGACGACGATGGACGCGGCGAGCGACCTGCGCCACGACACCGTCAAGGCGCTCGAGTCGATGGGCATCCCGATCGAGTACGTCCACCACGAGGTCGGCCCCTCCCAGCACGAGATCGACATGCGCTACGCCCCGGCGCTCGACATGGCCGACCACACGATGACGTACCGGCTCGTCGTCAAGGAGATCGCAAAGAAGGCCGGCTACCACGCGACCTTCATGCCCAAGCCGCTCTTCGGTGAGAACGGGTCGGGCATGCACACGCACCAGTCGCTCTTCGCCGAGGGCAAGAACGCCTTCTTCGATCCCGACGACGAGTGGCACCTGTCCGAGGTCGGCAAGGCGTTCATCGCCGGGCAGCTCCATCACGCCCGCGAGATCTCGGCCGTCTTCGCGCAGTGGGTGAACTCCTACAAGCGCCTCGTCCCGGGTTACGAGGCTCCCGTCTACGTCGCCTGGTCGCGCCGCAACCGCTCGGCGCTCATCCGGATTCCGCTCTACAAGCCCGGCAACGAGCAGGCCACGCGCGCCGAGATCCGCTGCCCCGACCCGGCCTGCAACCCGTACCTGACGTTCGCCACCTTGCTCCACGCCGGCCTCGAGGGAATCGAGCAGGGGTACGAGCTCCCTCCGCCGATGGAGCAGAACCTCTACAAGCTGGCCCCCGAGGACCGGAAGGAGCGCGGAATCGTCGCTCTGCCCGAGACGCTGGGCGAGGCCATCGACGCGC
Source organism: Gaiellaceae bacterium (assembly GCA_039931575.1). Lineage (GTDB taxonomy): Bacteria > Actinomycetota > Thermoleophilia > Gaiellales > Gaiellaceae > DATEOR01. The sequence goes on along the minus strand of JBDTRS010000019.1, from coordinate 15,955 downwards.
TGGCGGAGTCCTCGCTCGCCAGGAAAGCGCTCGGCGACCACGTCTTCACGAGCTACGTGAAGCTCAAGCGGGCCGAATGGGACGACTACCGCGTCCAGCTGACGCCGTGGGAGATGAAGAAGTACCTGAGCGTGTTGTAAGCCCCCAGGGCACGCCATATGATGGCGCCGGTGCCGCCGCTTCCTCGGTGAAGCGGGGGACTGACTGACGGCCGACCCCGAGCCTCTCTTCCCGAGCGGCTCGTGGTCGTTAACGAGGCGTGTCCGGGGACGCCGCTCCAGTCACGCCTCCCTGAGGACGGGGCGGCTGCTGAGAGCCTGCTCGATCGCGCTCTCGAGGTCGGGCAGGGCGAACGGCTTCACGAGGAAGGCAACGGGCGCAAGACTTCGCGTGCCGCCGTTGGGGGGCTCGATGCTCGCGCAGACGAGCGGGACGTCGTGTCCGAAGGCGCGGAAGGCCTGCGCGCGCTCCATCGAAGCCGGATCGGCCGGCTCGAGGACGATCGCCTCGACGTCCTGCAACGGGACGGTGTCGAGAACCGGCTCGTGCCCGAGTCTCGCAATTGCGTGCCTGAGTAGCTCCCGGACCTCGGGGTGCGGTTCACAGATAAGAACCCGGGCCACCGTTTCATCGTGGTCGCTCAGGGCGGGAATGTCGGCTGGATCTGGTATGCAAGCGGTATGAAGGCCGGGCGCGTCCTCGTTGTGGACGACGATTCCGACATCCGCGGCCTGCTCCGCGAGCTGCTCGGGCGCGCCGGCTATGACGTCGTCGAGGCCGAGAGCGGCAAGTCCGGCCTGCGCCAGCTCTACGCGGCCTCGCCCGATCTCGTCCTCCTCGACGTCTCGATGCCGGAGCTCGACGGCTGGCAGACGCTCGAGCGAATCCGCGATCTCAGCGAGGTGCCGGTGATCATGCTGACCGCGCGGGGCGGTGAGCTCGAGAAGGTGCGCGGCCTCAAGGGCGGGGCGGACGACTACGTCACGAAGCCGTTCGGCCGCCAGGAGCTTCTCGCCCGCGTGGAGGCGCTCATGCGCCGATCCGGCCCGAGGGCGGATGAGCCGACGACGTATGCGGACGGTCTGCTCAGCATCGACTTCTCCCAGCGCGAGGTGACTGTCGCAGGCACGAAGGCGGATCTGACGCCGCTCGAGTTCAGGTTGCTCGCGGCCTTCGTCCGGCACCCCAACCAGGTCCTCTCGCACGACCAGCTGCTCGAGCTCGTCTGGGGCGACACGCTGGAAGGCTCGCGAGCGCGGGCCAAGCTCTACGTCGGCTACTTGCGCCAGAAGCTCGCGGATGCCGGTGCGGACAGCTCCCCGATCGAGACGGTCCGGGGCTTCGGATATCGCTACCGCCCGAGGGCGGCCTGAACGCGGGCGCGGAGCTCCTGGGTCGAAAAGGGCTTCTTCACATAGTCGTCGGCGCCGGCCTCCACGCCCCGTGCGATGTCCGCCTCCTGCACGCGGGCGGTCAGGAGGATCACCGGCATCGCACGCGTCGCCTCGTGGGCACGCAGCTGCCTTGTCACCTGGTAGCCGTCGAGCTTCGGCATCATCACGTCGAGAAGGACGAGGTCGGGCGTGTGCTCGAAGGCGACGGCGAGGGCGCGCTCTCCGTCTGCGGCGCCGAGCACGTCGTAGCCGTCCTTTTCGAGGCGCACCTGGATGAGCGTCAGGATGTCCGGATCGTCATCGGCGACGAGGACGACGGGCCGGGCCCTCACAGAGCGATTTCCTCGGGCTCGGCGGCTGTTGGTTGGGCGGCGCGGATCGGCACGGCGACGCGGAAGGTCGCGCCCTCTCCATCGGTGCTGGCGAGCGTGATCGTCCCGTCGTGAGCGTGGACGATCGCCTTCGAGATCGCGAGCCCGAGCCCCGTTCCGGGAATCGCCTGCTCGGTCGCGCGTGCCGCTCTGAAGAAGCGCTCGAAGATGTGCTCCTGCTCGATCGCCGGGATGCCCATGCCGGTGTCCCGAACCTCGAGGATCGCCGTGCCGCGGGAGTTGCTCGCTCGCACGTCGACCCGACCTCCCTCGGGCGTGAACTTGATCGCGTTGGAGACGAGGTTGTCGAGGAGCTGGCCGAGCCGGGCGCGGTCGCCGGCGAAGAGCGGAACCGGGCTCGTCGCAAGCGTCAGCGTGATGCTCTTCGCCTCGGCGAGGGGGCGGGCGGTCTCGACCGACTCCGCCGCAATCGCGGCGATGTCGACAGCGCCGATCTCGAGGGAAAGCTTCCCTGCCTCCACCTGGGCCAGGAAGAGCAGGTCGCCGACGAGGCCGAGCAGCCGGTGCGCGTTTCGCTCGACGACGCCGAGGAACTGCCGCTGCTGGTCGGTGAGGTCGCCCGCCTCGCCGTCGAGGACGAGCTCGAGATAGCCGCGGATCGACGTCAACGGGGTGCGCAGCTCGTGCGAGACGAGGGCGACGAATTCATCCTTCAGGCGGTCAAGCTCGAGGAGCCGCTCGTTCTGGGCCTCCAACTCCTGCGTGAAGCGCGCGCGCTCGGCTTCCGTGCGCTTGCGGTCGGTGATCTCCTGCATGATCGCGGAGGCTCCGACGACGCGGCCCGCGGCGTCACGGACCGGCGAGACAGTAATCGAGACGTCGATGAGGGTGCCGTCCTTGTGGCGGCGGACCACCTCGTGGCGAGTTTCCCCGGCTTCGATGGCAAGTGCAAGAAGCTCCATCGGCTCGGCTTCGCGTCCTGCCGGCGCCAGCATGGTGATCGGCTGGCCGAGCGCCTCTTCCTCCGTATAGCCGAGGGTCGACTCGGCTCCCCGGTTCCAGCTTGTGATGAGCCCTTCGAGGCTCGCTGAGATGATCGCGTCGTCGGAGGACTCGACGATGGCTGCGAGCTTCATCCGCTCGTCCGCAACGGTGCGCTGCTCGGTGAGGTCGAAGATCGCGCCGTCGAGCTTGGGCTCGCCGTCGCCTTCGAGGATGGCCTTGCCACGCTCGAGGACGTGACGCACTTCGCCGTTTTTGTGCACGACCCGGTATTCGGTCGTGTAGGCACGACCGTCGGCGACCGCCTCCCGAATTCCCCGTTCGAGACTGTCACGGTCGTCCGGGTGCACCACATCGGCAAAGGAGCGGACGCGGTTTGCGACAAAATCGCTGGGCGGGAAGCCGACGAGCTCCTCGACCGCGTCGCTCAGGTACTCCATCGTCCAGTCGGCGTCGAGCGTGCAGCGGAAGACGACTCCCGGGATGTTGGCCACGAGCGTGCGGAAGCGCTCCTCGTTCTCGCTCAGCGCGAGGTCGGTGTGCTTCCTTGCCGTGATGTCGATCAGGAAGCCCTGCGCCTGGGCCGGTTCTCCCTTCTTGTTCCGGATTACCATCACCTGGTCCTCAACCCAGACGGTCAGCCCGCTCTTCGCCCTCAGCCGGTACTGCGTCGAGAAGGAATCGGAGCCGACGTAGCCGCTCTTGTGCTCGCGCCGCACGCGCTCGGCGTCGTCAGGGTGGATGATCGACCAGAAGATGTCGGGCGTCGCCAGCCACTCCTCTGGCGTATAGCCGAGGAGCGGCTCGAGCTGCGGGCTCACGTAGCTCGAGAGGCCCGGCCGGTCGATTGAGCTCACGTAGGTCACGAGCGGGAGCTGCTCGACGAGCGCGCGGTAGCGCGCGTCGGCGTCGCGGAGGCTCGCGAGCGCCTGCCGCCGCTCCGTGATCGTTCGCTCGAGGTCGTCGCTCTGCTCCTGGAGGCGCCGGGTTCGCACCTCGAGCGCCCCCGTCACCTGGCGGAGGATGGGAAAGAGCGAGGCGTAGAGCAGGAGCAGCGCGAGCCCGAGCGCAGCCGCGACCGGCTTGACGGTGCCGGCCACGTCTGCGGAGACTTCGTGGAAATCGGTGTAGAGCTCGAGCACGCCGCTCGGGTGAGGGGCGTGCTCGAGACTGAAAGGGACGTAGGCCGAGAGGACCTTGATGTTCTTTCCGGTACCACCCTCGTCGTTCAGGTGCCCGACTTCGCTCCTCGGCTTCCCGGCGAGCACCCGTTGAACCTCGCCGAGCGGCTCGCGCGACCCGATCAGGGACGGGTCGGTCGAGTACGTCACGACCCCTTGGCTGTTCCAGAACTTGATTCGGAGGATCTCGTCGCCGAGCGAAGCCTGGAAGAGCTTGTCGAGTACGGCGCGCCGCTGCGCGCCCACGGGCTTGTCGAAGTCCGACGCCGCCAGCCGGTCGGCAAACGTCATCGAGATCAGCTGCGCGCGGTCGAGCACCTCTCGCTCGGCCCGGGCCTGTGCCTCGTGGCGCGCAAACCACAGAATTCCAGCGCCGGCGACGAGCAGTGCGAGTGCACTGTAGATCGCGAAGCGCAGGACGAGATGCGGCTGCCTCGGGGCGCCTTTCGAGGTGATCACGCGTTTGTTATCGGTGTCGCAATTGCCTTGCTTAAGCTTTGAGTTATGGATCGATCCGCGCGGCACCTGCGGCTCCTGACCGAAACGATCGCGGCGGTCAACTCCACCCTCGACCTCGATGAGGTCTTCGAGGTGATCGCGCGGAAGGTCGCCGAGGCGCTCGAGACCGACGCCTGCTTCGTCTACCTCTACGACGAGACCGCCGACGAGCTCGTCCTGCGCGCATCGTTCGGGACGCGGGTCGAAGAAATGACGCGGGTTCCCAAGATGCGCCCGGGGGAGGGCATAACAGGCTTCGCGGCAGCCGAGCGGGCTCCCGTGATGATCGCGCGGGCCGCCCATCTCGACCCCCGCTTTAAGAGCTTCCCCAACCTGCGCGAGGAACAGTACGAGTCCATCCTCGCGGTGCCGATTCTCGCGAGGGAGCGGCTCGAGGGCGCGCTCAACGTTCGCACCGAAGCGCCCCGCGAGTTCAGCTCCGGCGAGATCGACCTTCTGATGGCGATCGCCGGGCAGGTCGCGCAGGCGATCGAGAACGCGAAGCTCTACGACCACGCGCAGCGCCGCGTGGCCGAGCTGGAAGCGCTCGCGTCGATCTCCGAGGCCGTCTCCGACTCGCTCTACCTGGAGGAATCCCTCGAAGCGATCGTCAAGACCACGATGGCCGCCGTCGGGGCTACGGGCGCTGCGCTCGTGCTCGAGGACGGGACGGTCGCCTGGCCCGAGGGCCGCTCGGGCGCCCACGCCGCCCGGTTTCCGCTCCGCTGGCGCGGGCGCCAGCTCGGCGAGCTCGTCTGCGACCGGGACACCCCGTTCACAGGGGAGGAAGAGCGCCTGCTCGCCTCGATCGCCCACCACGCCGCGGTTGCCGTCGAGCACGGACGCGCGGTCATGCGCGGGGTCGTCGCCCAGGAGATCCACCACCGAGTCAAGAACAACCTCCAGACGGTGGCTTCGCTACTGCGACTGCAGTCGCGGGCACCGGGGATCGACCCCGGGAAGGCGCTCGACGACTCCGTCAACCGCATCCTCGCCATCGCTGCAGTGCACGAGGTGCTCACTGAGCGCCGGGACGAAGACGTCGACCTCGGCGAGCTCGTCGAGCGCTTGCGGGCGATGATCGTCCAGGGACTCGCGGGCGGAAAGCGGGTGGAGGCTCGGGTCGAGTCGATCGCGATGCACGGCGCACGGGCAACTGCGCTTGCGCTCGTCTTCAGCGAGCTGCTCCAGAACGCTCTCGAGCACGGCGGCGACGACGTCACGGTCGAGCTCGTCCGCAAGAACGGGGCCGTCCATCTAACCGTGGCCGACAACGGGAGCTGGAAGCCCGGCGACGAGGGCACGGGCCTCTCCATCGTGCGGGCGCTCGTCCGCGACGAGCTGAAGGGCACGCTGTCCCTCTCCGGGGCGGCGGGCCTGCGCGCGGAGGTGACGTTCCTGTCGTGAGGATCCTCGTCGCCGAAGACGAGACCATCATCCGGCTCGACCTGAAGGACGTGCTCGAGCGCGCGGGCTTCGAGGTCTGCGCCGAGGCCCGGGACGGCGAGGAGGCGGTCGAGCTCGCGCGCTCCGAGCAGCCTGACCTGGCCGTCCTCGACGTCAAGATGCCGCGTCTCGACGGCATCGAAGCCGCGCGGCGCATCCTCGCGGAGCGTCCCATTCCGATCGTGATGCTGACCGCCTACGGACAGGATGAGCTGGTTGCCCGCGCCGTCGAGGCCGGCGTCTTCGGGTACCTGGTCAAGCCTTTCCGCGAGACCGACCTGCTGCCCGCAATCCAGGCTGCCCGCGCTCGGCACGCCGAGCTCGAGGCGCTACGCGAGGAGGCGGAGTCGCTGGCGGAAGCGCTTGCGACCCGAAAGATCGTGGAGCGGGCAAAGGGGATCCTGATGGAGCGCGACGGCCTGACCGAGAACGATGCGTTTGTCCGCCTGAGGCGCGCCAGCCAGGCCTCCGGCCGCCCCATGCGCGTCGTGGCGGAGGCGCTGATCGCCACCTTTGCCGCCGAATGAGGGCGAAGGCCTGCGCCGGCCTTCTCCTGGCGGCAACTCTGCTGTCAGGATCGCCCGCTCCGGCCGAAGCTGCGCCCGCGACCTGGCACGCGCGCATCTCCTCCGCGGTTGCCTATGCAGAGACGCGCTCGGGGCAGATCAGCTTCGCCGTCGTCGACGAGTCGGGGCGCTTGCGGGGCTACCGGACGCGGGCCGTGGCCCCCTCGGCGAGCTTGCTCAAGGCGATGCTGCTCGTTGCGTACCTGCGCAAGCCGGACGTGCGTGACCGTTCGCTCGCGCAGTGGGAGCGCGATCTGCTCGCGCCCATGATCCGCCGCTCAGACAATCCGGCGGCCTTCCGGCTGATCGGGCTCGTCGGCGAGACGGGCCTCGTGCGTCTCGCGCGCGCGGCGGGCATGGAGCACTTCAAGCTCCACTGGCCGAACTGGGGCCAGTCCGAGAGCACGCCTCGCGGCCAGGCCCGGTTCCTCTACCGGATCGACTCGCTCCTCCCGTTCCGGCATCGGGCCTATGCCCTCGACCTGCTCGCCGGCGTCGTCCCGTCCCAGCGGTGGGGCGTCGGGCGGGTACCGCACCCCGGTTGGCGTCTCTACTTCAAGGGCGGCTGGAGCACGGGGACCGGCCTCGTCGACCACCAGGTTGCCCTGTACACGGCGTCGGCCGAGCGGTTCTCGGTTGCCCTTTTTACTCGCTTCAACCCGAACCACGACTACGGCAAGGAGACCCTGAAGGGGCTTGCGGCGCGTCTCTCGGCCGGCGTTCCACGCCCCGTCGCAAGAGCTCCGCGCGCCGCTCGCTTCGCCGCCGACGGGGGCTACGCCGCGCTCGCTCCGTCCGGCTGCGCGACCATCTCGCTCCGCGCCTTCGGCGGAGGCATCCGACCCATCGCCACCGGTGCCTCGTCTTGCGAGGGCTTCAAGCTCACGCTCGCGGGGGGCAGGGTGCTCTGGTCACGCGAGGAAAGCGGGAATGTGCGGCTCGCGACCGCTTCGTTCGCCGAGCCCGTCCGCGAAGAGCTCGGGGCGTTTGGCCCGGCCGACCCGTTCGGAGCGCTCGCCGGAGGCTCCGGCACTCTCGCCTACTCCCACGGCGACACGGTGACCGTCGTCGGCGGGACCGATTGCGCGGTTCCGGAGGGTTCCGTCCTCGCTGCCGGCTTCGGGCGGATCGCGACGGCGGCAGCCGGGATCGTCGAGGTGCGCGACGGGTCGACCTGCGCCCTCGTACGCTCGCTCGCTCCGGGGGGCTCGGTGGACGCAGTCGCTCTCGCCGACGACCTCCTGGCCGTCCTTTCGCGCGGAGCCGAAGGCGCGAAGCGGCTCGATCGCTACCGTCTTTCGTCGGGCGCGCGCCTCGGGCGCACGCCCGTTGCCTCCGCGACGCTGCCTGTTCTCGCCGTTCGAAGCTACTGGATCGCGTACCGCAGCCCCCACGCGCTGCGGGTCCTCGATCCGGTTTCCGGGCGAGTCTGGACGGTCTGGCGGCCGCGGCGGGCTCCCGTCGGCCTCGGCCTGGCCGGCCGCCGCCTCGCCTGGAGCGAGAACGCGGCGGGCTCCGGGCGCCTCTGGCTGCTCCCGCTTTCCGGTGGCTAGCCCTTTCTCGTCTCGGCCGAGTCGAGCAGCCGCTCCCAGCGGGCAATGAGGCTCTGCAGCTCCTCGCGGGCGGTCCGGTGGGCGGCGACCGCGTCGGCGTCGGCCCAGTCCTCGGCGAGCTTGGCTTCGATTCTGGCGAGGTGCGCCTCCTTCTCCTCGATCTCGCGCTCGAGCAGCTCGAGCGGCTGCGCGCTCTGGCGCTTGGGCTCGGGGCGCGGCTTCGGCGCCTTCCGCTGCTTGGGCTCGGGGGGTGGAGCCGCTCGCTCTTCTCGCGCGCGCAGGTAGTCGGCCCAGCCTCCGTCGTAGACGCGCACCGTTTCGTCCTCCACGGCGGCCGTCCTGTGCGCGATCGCGTCGAGCAGCGCGCGGTCGTGGGAGACGAGGAGGATCGTGCCCGGGAAGGCCCCGAGCGCCGCCTCGAGGGCCTCGCGGCTCTCGAGGTCGAGATGGTTCGTCGGCTCGTCGAGCACGAGGAAGTTCGCGCCCGAGGCGACGAGGACCGCGAGGGCAAGGCGACGGCGCTCCCCGCCTGAGAGCGCCGTCACGGGCTTCTCGTGCGCCTCCCAGCCCGAGAAGAGAAAGCGGCCGAGAAGCGACTGGCCGCGCGGGCGCGTGAGCCCTGTCATCGCCTGCATGCAGTCGAGGACGCTCCCGCGGTCGTCGAGGTGGACCTCCTGCTGCGGGAAGTAGCCGAGGTCGACTCCGTAGCCGAGCTTGAAGTCGCCGGCCACGATCCGCTCGAGCAGCGTCGTCTTGCCCGCGCCGTTGGGCCCGACGAACGCGACATGCTCCCCCCGCTCGAGCGCGAGCGAGACATCGTGGAGGAGCTCGCGCCCGCCGGCGCTGACCTCGGCTTTCTCCACCTCGAGAACGACCCTGCCGCTTCGCTTCGGGTCGCCGAAGTCGAAGCCGAGGCGCTTGGAGCGGCGGGTGAGGAGGTCGTGCTCGGCCTTCGCGCCTGCTCGGTCCTTCTCGAGGCGTGAGATCTGGGAAAGCTTGGCCTGCGCCTGTTTCGCCTTCGACTTCTTGTAGCGGAAGCGCTCCACGAAGCGCTCGAGGCGCTCGATGTCGTCGGAGATCCGCTCAGCCGTCTTGGCCGCGTGCTGGGCGCGCTCCGCCTTCTCCCGGCGCCAGGCGTGCCAGGGGCCGGCGAAGTAGGTGGCACGCCCCGCCTCGAGCTCGAGCGTCGCGTTCGTGACTGCCTCCAGGAACCAGCGGTCGTGGGCGACGAGGATGATCGCGGCGTCGAGCGAGGAAAGCTCGCGCTCGAGCCACTCGATGCTCGCGACGTCGAGATGGTTCGTCGGCTCGTCGAGGAGGAGCAGATCGGGGTCGCCGGCGAGCGCCCGCGCCAGCGAGGCGCGTGTGAGCTCACCCCCGGAGAAGGTCTTCAGGCTGCGGTCGAGGTCCGGGTCGGCGAACCCCAGGCCCCGCACGACGGCATTGGCGTGGTCGCGCCAGGCATAGCCGCCCGCGTGCTCGAGACGGGCCTGGGCCGCGGAGTAGGCGGCCAGTGTCTCGGCGGCGTGGTCGCCTGCGGCCATCGCGGTCTCGAGCCGACGGAGGTCTTCCTCAGCGGCGACGAGGTCGCGTGCCCCGCCGAGGACGTACTCTCGCAGCGTGAGGCGGCGCTCGAGCGGGGGGCGCTGGTCGTGCAGCGCGACGCGGGAGCCCTTCTCGAATGCGAGCTCGCCGCCGTCCAGGCGCGTTTCACCGGTGAGGATCCGGAGCAGCGTCGTCTTACCCGCGCCATTGGGCCCGGAGAGGGCGAGCCGGTCTCGGCGCTCGACCTTGAAGCTGACTCCGTCGAAGAGCGCGTCGCCGGCGATCTCCTTGCGGAGGCGAGAGGCGATGAGAACTGCCATGTGGGTATGGTTGCAGTGACGTGGCGAAGGACACGAAGACCATCGAGCAACTGTCGATCGACACGATCCGGACGCTTGCGATGGACGCGGTCCAGAAGGCCAACGCGGGGCATCCGGGAACGGCGATGGCGCTCGCGCCCGTGGCCTACGTCGTCTATCGGGAGTTCCTGCGCGCCAACCCGTCGAATCCGGACTGGCCCGACCGTGACCGCTTCGTCCTCTCGGCCGGCCACGCCTGCATCCTTCAATACGCGACGCTCCACCTGACCGGGTACAACCTGGCGCTCGAGGAGCTCAAGCGCTTCCGCCAGTGGGAGTCGCTCACCCCCGGCCATCCTGAGCATTTCCTCACGCCGGGGATCGAGACGACGACCGGGCCGCTCGGCCAGGGGATCTCCAATGCGGTCGGCATGGCAATGGCGGAGAAGTTCCTCGGGCAGCGCTACAACCGGCCCGGGCACAGGGTGGTCGACCACCGGGTCTACGGCATCGCTTCCGACGGCGACCTCATGGAGGGCGTCTCGCAGGAGGCTGCGTCGCTCGCGGGCGCTTTCGGGCTCGGCCAGCTGATTTTCTTCTACGACGACAACCGGATCACGATCGACGGCACGACCGCCCTCTCCTTCGACTCGGAGGACAAGGGCAAGCGCTTCGAGTCTTACGGCTGGCAGGTACTGCGCGTCGGGGACGTCAACGATCTGACAGCGCTCCGGCGCGCGCTCACGAACGCCCAAAGCGAGGAGGAGCGGCCCACGCTCATCATCGTCCGCAGCCACATCGCCTACCCCGCTCCCCACGCGCAGGACACCGCGAAGGCACACGGCGCGCCGCTCGGCGAGGACGAGGTGCGCGCGACGAAGGAGATCCTCGGCTGGGACCCTGACGCCCACTTCGTCGTCCCGGACGAGGTCTACGAGCACATGAACCTGCGCGAGAAGGGCCAGGCCCTGGAGGAGGAGTGGCAGCGCCGCTGGGAGATCTGGCGGAACACGTTCCCGGACACCGCGGAGGACTGGGACCGCGCCTTCGCGGGCCAGCTGAAGCCGGGCTGGGAGGAGGCCTTGCCTGAGTTCGACCCCGGCGAGAAGGACAAACTCGCAACGCGAGCGGCTGGTGCGAAGGTGATGGAGGCCTTCAAGACCTTTGCACCGACCATGCTGGGCGGCGCGGCCGACCTCGTCGAGTCGACCAGGACGAACTTCGACGGCGCGGGCGTCTTCGCGCAGGACTTCGCCGGCCGCAACATCCCCTTCGGAGTGCGCGAGCACGCGATGGGCTCGATCGTGAACGGGCTCGCCGTCCACGGGGGCATCGTGAAGCCGTACGGCTCCACCTTCCTGATCTTCAGCGACTACATGCGCCCCGCGGTCAGGCTCTCGGCGCTGATGGGACTTCCGGTCGTCTGGGTCTGGACACACGATTCGGTCGGGCTGGGTGAGGACGGCCCCACCCACCAGCCCGTTGAGCACTACATGGCTCTGCGCGCGATCCCGAACTTCTGGTTCGTGCGCCCGGCCGACGCGAACGAGACCTCGTACGCCTGGAAGATCGCCCTCGAGCGGCAGGACGGGCCTGTCGGCATGGCGCTCAGCCGCCAGGACCTCCCCGTGCTCGACCGCACCGAGCTCGCCGACGCAGCCGGGGTCGAGCGCGGCGCCTACGTTCTCTGGGACGGAAACGGCAACGGAGCGCCGGACCTCATCGTGATCGCGACGGGCTCGGAGGTCTGGATCGCCCTCGAGGCGGCCAAGCGCCTGCAGGAAGAAGGAGTCTCCACCCGCGTCGTCTCGATGCCCTGCTGGGAGCTGTTCGAGAAGCAGCCCGTGGAGTACCGGGATTCGGTGCTCCTCCCCGAGGTCGAAGCCCGCCTCTCCGTTGAGGCGGGGGTCGGACTGGGCTGGTGGAAATGGGTCGGGCTGGAGGGCGATGTCGTCTCCCTCGAGCGGTTCGGCGCCTCGGCGCCGGGCACGACCGTCCTCGAAAAGCTGGGCTTCACCGCCGACAACGTGGTCGCGCGCGCCCAGGCGCTCCTGCGCAAGCGGCAGCGCGTCGGCTGAGGAAAGGATTCGAAATGGCTGAGAAGAGCAGGCTGCACAAGCTCTCGGAGCTGGGACAGAGCGTCTGGATCGACTACCTCTCGCGCGCCATGCTCAGGGAGGGCGAGCTGGCACGGATGATGCGTGAGGACGCCGTCGTCGGCGTGACCTCGAACCCGACGATCTTCCAGAAGGCGATCTCGTCGGGCGACGCCTACGACGAGCAGCTGCGCGAGCTCCTCAAGGAGGAGCGGGACCCGAAAGAGGTCTTCTGGCAGCTTGCGGTCGCGGACGTCAACGAGGCGCTTGATCTCCTCCGCAAGGTGTGGGACGAGGGCTCCGGCAAGGACGGCTACGTCTCCCTCGAGGTCGACCCGAATCTCGCCTACGACACCGAGGCGACGGTGGCCGAGGCGGTGCACCTCCACAAGCTCATCGACAAGCCGAATCTCTTCGTGAAGATTCCCGCGACGAAGCCCGGCCTGCCAGCGATCGAGGACATGATCGCCAAGGGCAAGTCGATCAACGTCACGCTCATCTTCTCGCTCCAGCGCTACCAGGCGGTCGCCCATGCCTACATCCGCGGGCTCGAGCGGCTCGTCGCCGGGGGCGGCGATCCCAAGGCGGTTGCCTCCGTGGCGAGCTTCTTCGTCTCGCGCGTCGACACGGAAGCCGACAGGCGCCTCGACGAGATCGGCGAGCACGACCAGCTCAAGGGCAAGCTCGCGATCGCGAACGCGAAGCTCGCCTACAAGCGCTACCAGGAGCTCTTCTCCGGCGAGCGCTGGGACTTCCTCGCCGGCAAGGGCGCGACGCCGCAACGGCCGCTCTGGGCGTCCACGTCGACCAAGAACCCGGCCTACCGGGACGTGATGTACGTCGAGGAGCTGATCGGCCCCATGACCGTGAACACGATGCCGGAGGAGACGATCCGCGCTTTCCAGGACCACGGCAAGGTGGCGCTGACGCTCGAGCAGGGCGTAGACGAGGCCAAGCAGGTGCTCGAGCGCCTGGCTGAGGCCGGGGTCGACTACGACGACGTCACCGAGACGCTCGAGCGCGAGGGCGTCGAGAAGTTCGCCGACTCGTTCTCGGAGCTCCTCGAGGGCATCCGGGCCAAGTCGGGCGAGCTCGTGGCCGCGTAGGCCCTTGGCCTCGCTGGGCACCGCCGAGCTGGTCGAGCGCCTCTGGGCGCGTGACGCAACTCTGTGGACCGGGCGCGACGAAAGCCGCTGGCTCGGCTGGCTCGACGAGCCCGGGCGCATGCGGGAGCGCATCGGCGAGCTGGAGGAGCTCGCCGCGGGCACCGTGGGCCGCTTCGACGTGGCAGTCCTGCTCGGAATGGGCGGCTCGAGCCTGGCTCCCGAGGTGCTGCGGCGGACGTTCGGAAGCGAGACCTTTCACGTTCTCGATACGACGCATCCGGCTGCGGTCAGGCGCCTCGCCGACGGGCTCGATCCCGAGCGCACGCTGTTCGTCGTCTCGTCGAAATCCGGGACGACACTCGAGACCCGCTGCCACCTCGACTTCTTCTGGGAGCGCATGGGCGGGCGGGGGGATTCGTTCGTGGCGGTCACCGACCCGGGCTCCGAGCTCGAGGCTCTGGCCCGCGAGCGCGACTTCCGGGCCGTGTCGGCCGCCGAGCCGACCATCGGTGGCCGTTACTCGGCGCTCTCCGTCTTCGGGCTCCTACCGGCAGCGCTCATGGGCGTCGACCTCGCGCGTTTCCTCCTGCGCGTGGACGAGATGGTCGAGGCCTGCCACCTCGACGTCGGCAACCCCGGCCTCGAGCTCGGCGAGCGCCTCGGGAACGGCTGGCTCGAGGGGCGCGACAAGGTGCAGGTGAGCCCGAACCCCGGCGGCTTCGGGCTCTGGGTCGAGCAGCTCATCGCCGAGTCGACGGGAAAGCAGGGCAAGGGTCTCGTTCCGGTGCCGGTCGACGAGCCGGAGCCCGGGCCGGACCGACAGAGCGAGGAGGTGCGGGTCCCGGACGGCTACGAGCTCGGGCAGGAGTTCTACCGCTGGGAGTTCGCGACCGCGGTCGCCGGGGCCATCATCGGCATCAACCCGTTCGACCAGCCGAACGTGCAGGAAGCGAAGGACCGCACCAACAAGGTTCTTTCGGGCCAGGAACCCGACGAAGCGACGGCTTCCGAAGGATCGGTGGAGGAGCTGCTCGCGGACGCCGCGCCGCCCGAGTACGTCTGCATCCAGGCGTTCATCGATCCGGCGCGGGAGGCGGAGCTCGAGCCGCTCATCGACCGAGCACGGCAGACGGGTTGCGTGGTGACGCACGGCCTCGGGCCGCGCTACCTGCATTCCACGGGCCAGCTGCACAAGGGCGGGCCGCCAACGGGCCGGTTCATTCAGGTCGTCGACTCGACCGGCGACGAGCTCGCGATTCCCAACCGCCCCTTCGGCTTCGCCCGGCTCATCCGGGCGCAGGCCGAGGGCGACTTCGCGTCGCTCCATGAGCGCGGCCGCCCTATCGTCCGAATCCAACTGGAGGAAGTCGCATGAAGCTCGGAATGGTCGGCCTCGGCCGCATGGGCGGCAACATGACGAAGCGCCTCGAAAACGACGGTCACGAGGTGAAGACGTTCGCCCGGAGCGGGGGCGGCACGGCTTCGTCCGTCGAGGAGCTCGTCGGCCAGCTGGAGCCACGCCGGGCGGTCTGGCTCATGATCCCGGCCGGCGATCCGACCGAGGAGGCCGTCACGCGGCTCCTCGACCTCCTCGGCGAGGGAGACGTGATCATCGACGGCGGCAACTCGAATTTCCGCGACTCGCACCGCCGAGCGGCCGCTGCCGCCGCGCGCGGTATCGGCTACGTCGACGCCGGCGTCTCGGGCGGCGTCTGGGGCCTCGCCAACGGCTACTGCTTGATGGTGGGCGGAGAGGACGAGGTGATCGCCTTCCTCGAGCCCGCGTTTCGCACGCTCGCGCCCGAGGACGGGTACGCGCACGTCGGCCCCTCCGGTGCGGGCCACTTCGTGAAGATGGTGCACAACGGGATCGAGTACGGCCTCATGCAGGCCTACGCGGAGGGCTTCGAGATCATGAGCTCCTCCGAGTTCGACCTCGACCTGCGCGAGATCGCCGGCATCTGGCGGTACGGCTCGGTCGTCCGCAGCTGGCTGCTGGAGCTCCTGCGTGACGCGCTCGAGCAGGAAGGGAACGACCTCGCCCACATCGCGGGCTACGTCGAGGACTCCGGAGAGGGCCGCTGGACGGTGTTGGAGGCGATCAACGAGAGCGTCCCCGCTCCGGTGATCACCTCCGCCCTCTTCGCGCGCTTCGCCTCGCGCCAGGACGAGTCGTTTGCGGCCAAGGTCAACGCCGCGCTCCGAAACCAGTTCGGCGGCCACGCGGTCAAGAGCGAATGAAGGCCCCGGTCCGCACCGCCGCGCCGAACCCGCTCGAGGAGGGCCTTCGCCGCCGCCGCACGCCCGAGCCCTGCGCGCTCGCGATCTTCGGGGCCTCGGGCGACCTCACCCAGCGCAAGCTCTTCCCTGCTCTCTATGCGCTCGCCGTACGGCACTTGCTGCCCCCGAAGTTCGGCGTGGTCGGCGTCGCGCGGAGCGAGATGACCAACGACGAGTTCCGGGAGAAGATGCGGCAGGCGGTCGTCGACCATGGGCGGGACGAGTTCCAGCAAGAGGTCTGGGACGAGTTGGCCGAGGGGATCAGGTATGTGGCGACGGATTTCGCCAACCCCGGTGGCGAGGAGCACGTGGTCACGTGCCTGAACGAGCTGGACGAGACACGGGGGACGGCCGGCAACCGTCTCTACTACCTGGCGGTTCCGCCCTCCGCAATCGAGACGATCGTGGTCGAGATGGGCAAGCGCCGCAAGGCGGACGGCTGGACACGCCTCATCATCGAGAAGCCGTTCGGCTACGACCTCGAGTCGGGGCAGCACTTGAACGAGGTCGTCCACGAGTACTTCACCGAGGACGAGATCTTCCGCATCGACCACTACCTGGGCAAGGAAACCGTCCAGAACATGCTCGTCCTGCGCTTCGCGAACGGCATCTTCGAGCCGATCTGGAACCGCCAGTTCGTCGACCACGTCCAGATCA
>JBDTRS010000018.1:0-21996 GCA_039931575.1 Gaiellaceae bacterium | reverse complement strand
GTTTGATCGACACGGCCGCGCTGATGCCGCTCGCGTCGTCGGCCGCCGCAACGTCCGACACCTCGGTCGGCGTGCGCGCGGCCATGGGTGTGGTCGCCGGCGCCGGTGTTGCGGCGGCGATTCTGATCGCCATCCTCCCGCGGATGGTGGCAAGTGGACGCTTCATCCGGTTCCGGATCGCGCGCTGGCTGGCGGAGCGGACAACCTGTCCGCGTGAGGCCTGGAAGGCCTGGGTGTTCGTCCTCGCCTCCTGGCTCAGCCGCGCGGTGGGTCTCTTCCTCCTGCTCGCAGCGCTGGGAGTCAGCGTCTCGTTCCCGCTCGCGATCGCGTTCCTCGTCGCGGCCGCCGCTTCGGCGGCGCTCCCCATCGCGCCCGCCGGTGCGGCCACTCAGGCCGGAGCCGGAGCCGCAATCCTCGTGGCGAGCGGCATCGGCGCATCCGAGGCGATCGCGTTCGCCGTGGCGGCTCAGGCGATCCTCATCGTCGTCGCCGCAGCCGTGCTCGTCTTCGCGGCAGCCTGGGGCGGCGCACAGCGCCTGCGGCCCGCACGCTCGCTCGCCTAGCCCGGAAGGACTTTGAGCACCTCGGCGGCGTGGCCCTCAGGCTTCACGCCGAGCATCGCCTTCGCGACGTTCCCGTCAGCGTCGATGATGAAGGTGGAGCGCTTGATTCCCATGTGCTTCTTCCCGTGCATGGTGCGCTCGACCCAGACGCCGTATTCCTCGGCGACACGGTGGTCGGGATCGGCGAGCAGCGTGAACGGGAGCGAGTATTTCTCCTTGAAGCGGGTGTGCGCATCCTCGTCGTCGGGGCTCACCTCGAGCACGACCGCGCCGTGCTCACGAAAGCGCGAGTACTCGACCCGGAAGCTGCACGCCTGGGCCGTGCACCCCGGGGTGTCGTCCTGGGATAGAAGTAGAGGACAACCGGACGGCCGCGCAGGTCGGACAACCGGATCTGCTCGCCCGAGTCGCTCGTGAGCTCGAATTCGGTGCCGGCTTCCCTTCCTCAACCATCCTCTCGAGTCTACGCAACGCTAGGGTCCTGCGGGTGCTGGGACTCCACGAGCTCAATGCCGCGCTCCTGATCGCAGTCAACCTGCTGGCGTTCGGGTGGGGAGGGGTGTATCTCCTGCGCCAGCGCTATCCCGGGCGTCTCTACGCTCATGCGCTTGCGCTCGGGCAGTCGCTTCTGATCGCGCAGGTGGCGCTCGGGCTGCTGCTCCTCTCGGACGGGAGGCGCGCGCCCGACAGCCTGCACTATCTCTACGGCACCCTCGCGCTGCTCGCCGCGCTGTCCCCGTGGCTCTATGCGCCTCCGGTGCCGGCCCGCCGCCTGGCCTGGTTCGTCGGCGCTACGCTCTTTGCGAC
The DNA here is from genome assembly GCA_039931575.1 of Gaiellaceae bacterium. Classification (GTDB taxonomy): domain Bacteria; phylum Actinomycetota; class Thermoleophilia; order Gaiellales; family Gaiellaceae; genus DATEOR01. The sequence goes on along the minus strand of JBDTRS010000018.1, from coordinate 20,626 downwards.
GGCGCTCTCGGTGCGCGCCTTCACAACGGCGACGTGAGCCGGATCAGCCCCACCCTCCGCGGCTTCGCGATCATCCTCCTGATCGCCGTGGCGATCTGGGCGCTGCAGCTCCAGACCGCGCTCGTCAGCCTGTTGCTGCTGGCGCGGATCGCGTTCTTCCTTGCGATCGCCTTCTTCCTCTTCCTCCTCTGGCGTGAGCGCCGCGGCGAGATTGCGATGTGGACGCGGAGCTCCCAGGCCGTCTTCTACGGCGCGATCGGGCTCGCCGTCGCCAATATCGGGTTCATGATCCTCACCTCGTACCCGGAAGGGAGCCTGGAGGTGCTCGCCTTCCTCGCGGTCCTGGGTGCGTGCGGGTACGCTCTCTGGCGCGTCTGGCGCCGCGAGCACACCTACGGGTACCAGTAGCTCCGCCATGACTCGGCTCTCCCGGCACAGCGGCCACTCGCACGGGTTGGCTGACCGCTCCATCCTCCGCTCCAAGGCTGGCATACGCGCCGTCTCCGTGAGTCTTGCGGTGCTGGTCGTGACGGCGGCGCTCCAGACGTTCATCTACGCGAGAACGTTGAGCGTTGCGCTCCTCGCCGACCTCATCCACAACTTCGGCGACGCGCTGACTGCGATCCCGCTCGGCCTCGCGTTCTTCCTGCGGAGCGCCCGAGGCGAGCGCTGGGCGGGGGTCGCCGTCGTGTTGGCCATCTTCGTCAGCGCATGCGTGGCGTTAGGCCAGACGATTGAGCGGTTCATCCACCCGCGCTCCCTCTCGCACCTCTGGTTGCTCGCGCTCGCAGGCGTCATCGGGTTCGTCGGCAACGAGGTTGCGGCTCAGATTCGGACACGGGCAGGCCACCGTCTCAGCAGCCCTGCCCTCGTAGCTGACGGCAACCACGCCCGCGTCGACGGCTTCGTCAGCCTCGGCGTCATCGCCAGCGCAGCCGTCGTAGCGCTCGGCGTCCCCGTCGCCGACCCGATCATCGGCCTCGTCATCACGCTCGTCATCCTCCGCATCACCTGGGAGAGCTGGCACACGATCCGGGCCGGCATTCCCGACCACGGTTGAAACCGTCGCAGAGCTCCGCGGCCTTCGTACGAAGCTAGGTGGCGACCCGCGCCGCCGCGCCGTCGAGCGAGTCGAGGATGTTGCGAATCTCCTGGGCGGTGCCGACGAAGATGGGAGTGTCGCGCTCGGTGTAGCGCGACGCCTCGGTCTCGCGCAGCGTCATCATGAGCTGGAGGAAGTCGGCCGGGCTCTCGCACTCGAACGCCGTCATGAACTCCTGGTCGTCGATCCCGAACGAGTAGGTCGTGTGGTTCGTGATCGTGACGAAGCGGCTGCCGACGGCTGCGTGCTCCTGCATGGCTCGCCGGCGCTCGTCCATGGGCAGGGCGTACCACTCGCGCTTCTTCACGAACGGGTACACGACGAGGTACGGAGCCCCGCGGGGGACGACGCGCCGCGGCCGCTTGCTCTTGTCCTCGAAGTACTGTGACGGCTTCGTCGCGGCCAGATAGGAATACGGCGTCGACACGTAGCCGGCGAGGGGCGTTCCGTTCAGGTCGGTGCCGAGCTCGCGGAGGTCGTCGTAGCGGTCGGTGATCTTCCAAAGCATGAAGTCCACCTCGGGCCGCACCCCGACGAGGCTGTACGCGCGGAGCTCCATGCGCTCCTGCCAGGCCGCGACGACCTCGGCGAAGGCCTCCTTGCCCGCGGCGCGCTCCTCGAAGGGCAGGCGCAGCCAGGCGGGATCGGCCTTGTAGAGCGTGTACGCGACGTATTGAGTCGAGGTCTCCGCGGCCACGGCGCAATCGTAGCCGCTTGCGTTACGCCTTCCGCCCTACCTTGGATGGAGAGCCCACTCGTCTCGCGGGCAACCGAGTGGGCTCACCCCTCGCCTCCGGCCGGGCCGGCTCACGCCGCGCGGAGCCCGGCTTCGCCCGGCCCTGGACGCCGCCGGCTACGCGATTCTTCCCTCGCAGTGCTCGGTCGTACCCCCGTACTGCCCTCGCCCGGCTCGCTTGACTCACTTGCCAGCGGCGCCCCCGAAAGCCGTGGGAAACCTAGTCGGCGACGGCGAGGGTGACGCCGGCCTCGGGAACCTGGCGGACGTCGGCCGACCCCGTAAAGAGGCCTTCCTTCGACATGAGGAAGAGCTCGGGGATGATCTCGGCGCGCACCTGGCCGCCCGCGAAGACGCGAACGACGGAGCTTTGCGAGACGACGACGGCGATCGCGTTCGTCTGGCGGCTGACCGAGGCTGCCGCCGCATGCCTCGTGCCCAGCCCCGGCAGGAAGTTCTCGGGCGCGCTCACGTCGACGTCGACGTAGCGCCCGGCCGAGACGAACGTCCCGTCATCTCTGACGACGAACGCGCCGTCGAGCTGGGCGAGCTCCTTCACGGTCTCGCGAAACTCGGGCCGCTCCACCTGCAGGAGCTCCTCCGGGTGGCCAAAGAGAGGATCGAGGAGGAGCGAGCGCGAGTGCTCGATGACGGTGTCGACGTCGCCGATGACGAAAAGCGTCCCGATCTTCCGGCCTTCGCGGCCCTCGCGCGCGAGCTCGACGGCGAGGTGGACGACGCTCTCGAGCGTACGGCGGCGCTTCTCGCCGCAGTTCGTGCTGCGGCACACGGAGCCATAGGTGGCTTCCAGGAACGCGGGCTTTCCGTTCGCGGCCATCACTCGTTGTAACCGATAGCGACGCCTCTTCATTCCCGCGCGGCACGCTTCGTCTCCCCGGCTAGGCTGGACGTCGCATGAGCACAACCGTTGCAGACCGAACCGAGCGCATCGAGGCGCAGCTCAAGACGATCCCGGCAAAGCCTGGCGTGTACCTCTTCCGCGCCCGCGACGAGAGCGTTCTCTACGTGGGGAAGGCGAAGTCCCTGCGCTCGCGGGTGCGCTCCTACTTCCGGGCGGGCGATGCCCGCCGCGGCCTCGAGAACATGACCGTGCGCGTGGAGCAGATCGAGGTGATCGTGACCTCGAATGAGACCGAGGCCTTCCATCTCGAGCAGAACCTCGTCCGGCGCCACCGGCCGCCCTTCAACGTCCGCCTGCGCGACGACAAGTCGTACCCGTACATCGCGGTCACCGTCGAGGACGACTACCCGCGCGTCATGTTCACCCGCGAACGGCACCGGCGCGGGGTCGTCTACTTCGGGCCGTACGCGAACGCGAAGAAGGTACGGGAGACGCTCGACGTCCTCAACCGCGTGTTCCCCTACCGCCCGTGCGAAGGCCCGCAACCCGGCCGCCACTCCGGAATCCCGTGCCTCGATTATCACATCGACCGCTGCCTGGCCCCCTGCGTCGGGTACGTGTCCAAGGAGGACTATCGGGACATCATCGAGCGCGTGATCGAGTTCCTCTCCGGCGAGACGCGCCCGATCCTGCGCGAGCTCGAGGAGAAGATGCGCGAGGCGGCCGAACGGCAGGACTTCGAAGCGGCGGCCCGCTACCGCAATCGGCTCTTCTCCGTCCGCCACCTCGCCGAGCGGCAGGCCGCGGACAAGCGCGCTATCGGCACGGTCGACGTCATCGGGATCGCGGTCGGCGGGGAAGGGGCGGCCGTCCAGGTCTTCCCGCTTCGCGGGGGGCGGCTCTCGGACCGACACAGCTTCTTCCTGGAGAACGTCGCCGGCCAGGATCTGGACTCGCTGCTCGAGGCGTTCTCCCTCGAGTACTACGGGAGCGCGCCGAGCATCCCGCCGCAGATCATCGTCTCGCCGGAAGCGCGGCCGAGCCGGGCGTTGTCCGAGTTCCTCTCGGAGGAGCGCGGCTCCGCGGTGGAGGTGCGGCCGGCCCAGCGCGGGGAGAAGCGGCGCCTGCAAGAGCTCGCCCAGCAGAACGCCGAGCTCGCCCTCGAGCACGACACGGCCCAGACCGAGCACAAGCGCCTGCGGCGGATCGAGGCCCTCGAGGAGCTGCGCGAGTCGCTCAACCTCGAGAGCCTGCCTCTTCGGATCGAGTGCTTCGACATCTCGAACATCCAGGACGCGGCGCCGGTCGGCTCGATGGTCGTCTTCCAGGACGCGTTGCCCAAGAAGGCGCACTACCGCAAGTTCGGCATCCGCCGCGAGAGCGGGCAGGACGACTTCGCCATGATGGCCGAGGTCGTCTCCCGGCGCTTCGCGCGGGCCCAGCCCGTGACCACGGCCGACGAGTACGACGCGGGGTTCGCCGCCGTTCCCAACCTGGTCGTCATCGACGGCGGCAAGGGCCAGCTCTCCGCGGCGCTCGCGGCGATGCAGGCGTACGACCTTCCGCGCGTGGCGGTGATCGCGCTCGCGAAGAAGGAGGAGGAGGTGTTCGTGCCGGGCCGGCCCGACCCGATCGTGCTCGACCCGTCGTCGGCCGGGCTCCAGCTTCTTCAGCGGATCCGAGACGAGGCGCACCGGTTCGCGCTCGGATTCCACCGCCAGCGCCGAGACTTGCGCTCGCGTGAGTCCATCCTCGACGCGCTCCCGGGAGTCGGGCCGGCGCGGCGGAGGGCGCTCATGCGCCATTTCGGCTCGCCGGAGCGAATTCTGGCCGCCGGGCCCGAGGAGTTCGAGGGCGTCCCGGGCGTTCCGGCCAAGACGGGCAGGCAGATCTATGCGGCGCTGCACAGGGCGGGCGGGGCATAGCCGAGCCCGCTGCCGTGGAGCGGCCCGCGCGCAGCCCGGTCGGGCCGCGTGCCGCTCTGCGCCTCATAGCTTCTCGCGAGTTCGGCCCCTACTTCTTCGGCAATGCCCTGTCCGCAAGCGGGGGTTGGTTCCAGAACCTCGCTGCGGCGATTCTCATCTACCGGCTCACCGGGTCTGAGCTCCTGCTCGGCGTGCTTACGTTCGCCAACTTCGCGCCCATGCTCTTCCTCGCGCCCTGGACCGGCGCGGCTGCAGACCGCTTCGACAGACGTCGGCTTCTGCTCCTCACTCAGCCGATCTCGGCTCTGCTCGCCGGTGTGCTGGCAGTCGTCACGGCGCTCGATGTGGCGACCGCGCCGCTGGTCATCGCGCTCGTCTTCGCGGTTGGCGTCGTGTCAGCATTTTCAACCCCGGCGCAAATGGCGCTCATGGCCTCGCTCGTGCAACCCAGGGATCTGGCCTCTGGGGTCGCGCTCAACTCGATGACGTTCAACCTTGCGCGCGTGGTCGGGCCGGCGCTTGCGGCGCTCACGATCGCAACCCTGGGAATCGCGGAGGCGTTCGCCGTCAACGCTCTCTCCTTCCTCATCTTCGCCGGCGCGCTCCTGCTGGTGCACCCGCGCCGCCAGGAACGGCCCGAGAGCTCGCGGCTTCGCGACAGCTTCGAGCTTCTGCGCCGCGAGCCCCGCCTCGCGGTCGCGCTTCTGATCGTCATGGCCGTGGGCTTTGCCTCCGACCCGATCAACACCCTGGCGCCGGCTTTCGCCCACGCGTTCGAGCGGCCGGACACCTTCTCGGGCTACATCATCGGCGCCTTTGGAGCGGGAGCGGTGACTGCGGCGTTCGTCCTCGCGGGCCGCACGTCCGGGCGGGCCCGCATGGTGGGCACGCTCACGCTCGTGGGCGGCGGCGTCATTGCCTTCTCGCTCTCGCCGGCCCTCCCGTTCGCCTTCGGGTTCCTCTTCGTGGCCGGCGTCGGCTATCTGGCCTCGAACACGGCCGCGACGAGCTTCCTTCAGCTCGGCGTTGCCGAGAGCGAGCGCGGCCGGATCATGGCGCTCTGGAGCATCGCGTTCCTCGGGCTGCGACCCATCGCAAGCCTGATCGACGGCGCAATCGCCTCTGCCGCCGGGGTGCGGACCGCGGGCGTCGTTCTTGCGGTTCCCGTCCTGGCCCTGGCGGCGTTCCTGGCCTTCCAGAGCCGTCGCCGACCGGTTGTGCCTACCGGTTGACGCTCAGTCCTGGGACTGTTCGGAGGCTTCGAGGGCCTCGCGGAGGCCCGAGCCGAACCCGCGCTCGGTCTCGACGGGCGCGTCTTCCACTTCCCGCCCGAGCTGCTGAGTGCCGTCAATGGCGCCTCGCAGGCCCGATCCGAAGCCCGCTTCGGTCTGGCCGGGAGGGGTCGCCTGCTCACCCAGGGTGCTGGCGAGTGCAAGCTTCGACAGGAGGCCGCGCGCCAGGAGAATCTCCCCCAGCCTGCCGCCCGTCTGATCCTGCTCGGCGAGGGCCGCCTCCAAGTCCTCCGCCGCGATGAGCCCGCGCACCACCAGCAGCTCGCCCAGCGGGCGCCAGTAGGCCTCGTACGGATCTTGGTTCAGCGGCTCGGTCACGTGTAACCCCACGCGACTTCTCGGCGCTTCCGAGCCGCGCCTCAACCCTCCTCGGAGGGGTTAGGACGCCCCGTCGGTGCCGTCGGAACCCATGAACGGATAGCGGTAGTCCGTTGCGGGCACGAAGGTCTCCTTGATCGTCCGCGGGCTCACCCAGCGGATGAGGTTCCACATCGACCCGGCCTTGTCGTTCGTCCCTGAGGCCCGCGAGCCGCCGAAGGGCTGCTGCGCGACGACGGCGCCCGTCGGCTTGTCGTTCAGATAGAGGTTCCCGGCTGCATAGCGGAGCTTCTCCTCTGCGTCCACGAGCGCGAGGCGGTCGTCGGAGAAGATGGCGCCGGTGAGGGCGTAGGGAGCCGTCTTGTCGACCAGCTCGAGCGTCTCGTCCCACTTCTTCTCCGGATAGACGTAGGCGGTCACGACCGGGCCGAAGAGCTCGTCGCGGAGCAGGCGGAAGTTCGGATCCTCGGTCTCGATCACGGTCGGCTGCACGAAGTAGCCCTGGCTGTCGTCCACGCCGCCGCCCACGAGGACGCTCGACTTCGCGTCCTGGCGCGCTTCCTCGATCGCGTCCTTCTGGGTCTTGAACGAGCTCGCGTCGATGACCGCGCCCATGAAGTTGGAGAAGTCGGCGACGTCGCCCACCTTGAGCTCGCCGACCTGCTCGATCAGGCGCTCGCGCAGCTCCGGCCAGAGGTTCGACGGGGCGTAAACGCGTGAGGCCGCTGAGCACTTCTGCCCCTGATACTCGAAGGAGCCGCGCACGATCGCGGTCGCGAGCTCCTCGACGTCGGCGGTCGGGTGGGCCAGGATGAAGTCCTTGCCGCCCGTCTCGCCGACGATGCGCGGGTAGTTGCGGTAGTTGGGGATGTTCGCGCCGATCGTCTTCCACATGGACTGGAAGACGGGAGTCGAGCCCGTGAAGTGGACGCCGGCGAGATCCGGGCTCGAGAGAGCCGCGTCGCCGATCTCCTTGCCGGAGCCGTAGACCAGGTTGACGACGCCGTCCGGGAGGCCCGCCTTCTGGAGCAGGCGCATGATGTAGTAGGCCGAGAGCATCGCCGTCCCCGCGGGCTTCCAGACCGCCGTGTTGCCCATGAGCGCGGGCGCCGTCGGGAGGTTCCCGCCGATAGCCGTGAAGTTGAACGGGGTGACCGCGAAGACGAAGCCCTCGAGCGGCCGGTACTCCATGCGGTTCCACGCGCCTGGGCTCGAAAAGGGCTGCTCCTGGTAGACGCGGTGCATGAAGTACGGGTTGAAGCGCCAGAAGTCGATCAGCTCGCAGGCGGCGTCGATCTCGGCCTGGTGGGCGGTCTTCGACTGCCCGAGCATCGTGGCGGCGTTGAGCGTGTCGCGCCAGGGGCCGACCAGGAGCTCGGCGGCGCGGTAGAAGACTGCGGCGCGCTCCTCCCAGGGCAACCGGTGCCAGTCCTTCCAGGCCTCCCCGGCGGCCTCGATCGCCAGCTCGACCTCCTTCGCTCCGCCCTGGTGAACGTTCGCGAGGACGTGCTCCTTGTCGTGCGGCATCACCGCCGGCTTCAGGTTTCCGGTCGTGACCTCCTTGCCGCCGATGATGCACGGGATCTCTGGCTGCTCCCGCTTCATCTGCTCCAGGCGGAGCTGAAGGCTGGCGCGCTCGGGTGTTCCGGGGGCGTAGGAGCGGACGGGCTCGTTGACGGGTGGAAGCGGGCGAAAGAATCCTGGTGAGGCCATGAAACGGCATTGTATGGAGGTGCAGGTGCTCTCGTACGAGGTTCCAGGCTGGGGGGTGGGAGAGCTCTATCTGGCCGGCGAGCTCCTCCTCTACCACGAGCTTCCAGCCGTCCGCGAGTCGCGTGGACAGGCGCTCGCGCACCCGCTCGCCGACCGCCTGCGGGGGTACTTCGGAGGTGAGCGGGACTCGTTCGCGGACGTCGAGCTCGACCTCTCCTGGGGGACGCCGTTTCAGGTGGCCGTGGCGGAGGCTCTCAGGGGAGTTCCGTACGGGGAGACCGTCACGTACGGCGAGCTGGCGGCTCTCGCCGGCCATCCCAACGCGCAGCGCGCGGCAGGGACGTTCTGCGCGGGAAACCGCTTCCCGCTCTTAGTCCCGTGCCACCGCGTGGTCGCCGCCGACGGCCTCGGCTCGTACGGATCGCTGGGTATCGATTACAAGCGTCGCCTGCTAGCCGTTGAGCGCCATGCCGCTCTCTGAAGACGTCCGCGCAGAGCTGGCCGGAATCGACCCGCGCCGGGCCTGCTGCCGTCTCGCCGAGCTGTCGGCGCTCGTGCGCACGGCCGGAAGCGTCCACTTCCGTGGCAGCGGCCGCATCTCGCTGCACCTCGAGGTCTCGAGCCCCGCGGTCGCACGGCGCGCGTTCACGTTGCTGCGCTCGTACGAGGTGTCGGGTGAGATCCGCACCTTCCGTCGCCAGGCGTTCGAGCAGGCGACGCGCTTCCAGATCCACATCGACGACGACGCCCGGGCCCTGCAGGTTCTGAACGAGGCCGGTGTGCTCGACTCCCATCTCGCGCCCCTCGAGCGACCGCCGAAGCGGCTGGTCGCCCGCCCGTGCTGCCGCGCCGCGTACCTCCGCGGCGCCCTTCTCGCCGGCGGCTCGGTCAGCGGGCCCCGGAACGCTCACCTCGAGCTGCGAACGGCGAACGTCGAGGGGGCCGAGCTCCTCGCTTCGCTTGCAGCGAAAGATGGCTTCAGGCTCGCCGTCCACGACCGCGGCCGCCACGCGGTCGCCTACGCGAAGGCAACAGACGCGATCGCCGAGCTCCTCGCCTTCCTCGGCGCCCACCAGGCCGCGCTCAGCTTGGAGGAGAGTGCCGTCGTCGCGTCCACCCGCGCCCGTGCCAACCGGCTCGCAAACGCAGACCACGCCAACCTCGTGCGCTCAAGCCGTGCCGCCGAGTCGCAGCTCAGCGCCATCCACCGCCTCCAGGCCGACGGCCGCCTCGAGCACCTGCCGCGCGAGCTCCGCGAGGTCGCCGAGCTGCGGGCCCGCAACCCGACCCTCTCGCTGCGGGAGCTCGCACGCCGCTGCAAGCCGAGGGCCACGAAGGCGGCCGTCCACCGCCGCCTGGCCAAGATTCAAAAACTCGCCGAACGCTGAAGCCCCACCAGTTCCGCTCGTCTCTCTGGCTCGGCGCTCGTCTCTCTGGCTCGGCGCTGGCAAGGGATCCGAGCGCGAGGCGCGAGGAGGCCGAAGAGGACCTGCTGAGTGAGCTTCGCGGCATCGCCGCCCGCCTCGAAGTGATCGAAGCGAGCCTCCGGGCGCGGCACGACTAGCTAGTGCGGCGGCCAGAAGATACGACGCCGGGAGGGGACGATCATGTACTTTCGCTTCGAGCGCCAGGAGCAGCTGGAGGTTGAGCACCGCGAGGACGACGGGCGGATCAAGAGGGTTGTGAGACGCGAGGCCTTCGTGCCCCTCTCCCGACGGTTACGGGGTAGCTCCCGCTACCACCACCAGGGCGTCTCATTGACTTCGCCGGTCGCGTTGATGATCCAGAACAGCCAAGTATCGAGGCGCGTCGTCTCGCAGAACCAGACGATGTGCTCAGGGAGACCGTAGACGGCGTTGATGAACCAAAGGGAGAGCGGCAGGCCGACGCCTAGACCGACCGCGAAGAATGAGAGCGCGGCGCTCCAGCCCCGCACGACTGAAACGAGACGTGCTGTCCGTTTCTCCTCGCCGTAGTCCATGTCGCTCACGGTGAGACCTCCTATCCGTATCGCTCGTTGAGACGCTGCGCGATCTCCGTGAACTGAGCGTTCGTTGCGTTCGTCGCGTCGTTGATCTGCTGGAGCTTCGTGACGTATTCCTCGGTAAAGGTGTTGCTTGCGACGTTGCTGACGAACTCCTTCATCCCGTCGTACCTCTGCTCCATCATCACCGTTAGGAGCCTGGCCGCCTCGACTACGTCGTCATCATCCACGGCTTGCGCGTCGTCCTGGATCGCCTCGATGTCCTCCTGGATCGGCTCGTAGCGGGGGATCACAACCGCCACGCGCCGGGCGTAATCGCGGATGGATTCTGGCGTGACCGGTTGCTGGGGCTGGATCGCCAAGACGGCGCGGTCAACTTCGTCCATCCGTGTCTTGAGGTCGCCGAGCTCCCGCGCGACCTTCTCGCTCTTGCTCTGTGACATGACCGGGACGCAAGCGACGACGCCCACCAGGAGTACGAGCACCAGCGCGATGACTCTCGGCATGAACCTGGATAGTCCTCCAGTTGCCGTGGCGATTCAAGGCGGGGTATGGGGTGAAGACCTCCAGGCCCATCGTAAGAACCCTGAACACCGGTCGCGCGACCCAAGCGGAGGTTGCCGATGCTTTTCCAAGGAGCCGTGACACCTCGATAGCGTTGCGTAGATGCACGAGCACGCCTTCGAGGTCGAGATATTGGGGCGCGAGCCAGTTCCACAAGGGGGCGAGCTAGTCCGCGTCGAGGTGCGGCTGCCCGACGGTAGATGGCGAAGCATGTTCGGGATGGCCGACTGGCAGCCCATCGAGTACTTCGAGCGTTCGGTCAGCGACCAGATGGATCACGGCGAGTTCGAGTCCGCCTTCTTCCGCGTGGAAAATGACATCGAGCGCCCTGGCTCCTGAGGAGCTGGACGCCCTGCTGGCCGAGCTGGCCGCCGACCCGATGACTCCCCGCTGCGAGGCTGCTCGGAGCCGCTTCTCGGCCGCTGGAGCGACGCTAGGACGTGCTCGGATCCCCGTCGTTGGCGGCGGCCGGGACCTTCTTCAACTCCGGCTTCCCCGCCTCCTTGAGCTTCGCGTTCAGGTCGGCCTGGCGTTTCTTCGCCTTCTCGGGCTGCACGAAGTAGAAGTCGAACATGCCATCCAGCACTTCGAGGAGCCATTCGGCCTCCCCCGGCTCGACATCAACGATCTCACCGGTGTTGGTGCTTTTGATCGGATGAGCGGCGAAGTTGCCGACAACACGAACAGCGTCGAGGTTGTCGGCTAGCCAAGAGGGAACCTCGCCGGAGTCGATCACGGCCTGAATCTCCTCGTCCAGGGTCTTGCGCGTGATCCCGACCTTTTCTCGGATAGCGTCCTGGAGCAGGCGGCGACCAAGCGCGGCGCTCGCCTTCGCACTGTCCTCAAGGACGCGATTGGCTTCGGCGTACGTCTCCGAGAACCGCTCTGGAACCTCGGGCGGCGCAGGCGGACGAGCCATCCCCTTTGGATAGGCGAGCAGGCTGATGTGCTGGCTGCCGTTCTTGTCCCGGCCGAGGAGGTGGATAACCGCGCGGCCGCAGTTCGGGCATTCCGCGTGGTGCGCCTCCCACTGGCGGAAATTGTCGTTCGTCAGGTGGTTCCTCGTGAAGGTCACATGGACGGCCACTAGGCAATGCGGGCACTTCATTCCTAGGATGCTAGCCCGGATGCTGGAGTGCGCCGAGAACGGGGCCACCGGCGACCCTCTCGGCTCTATGGCTCGTCGCTCGGCTCTCTGGCTCGGCGCTCGCAAAGGATCCAAGCGAGCGGGGCCGAGATAGTACAGCGAGTACGGCGAGGCACTGCGAGCGACGGATCCTGCAGCGAGCGTCGAGAGGCCGGCAGAACCGGGGCTCTGCCCCGGCACACCGGCCGCCCAGAGAGACGAGCGGGCCGGAGGGGAAGCTCCGAGGACGACCTCCCCCTCCGGTTGAACCGCACTCAGGACCGTGATGCCGGACGGGGTCTGAATCCGACACCGGCGAGCGCAGACCCGCTCCGATCCAGCCTAGCGCTGAAGCGGGAGCGAAGGCAACCTGTATCTATCCAGAAATTGCCAGCGAGAAGGGCTGGATAGAATCGGGCCGCCGGGGGAAGCGAACTGGGGAGTTCTGATGGCGCTGCGCGTAGGGATCAACGGATTCGGGCGGATCGGGCGGAATTTCTTCCGCTCCGCGAAGACGCGCGGCGCCGACTTCGAGATCGTCGCCGTGAACGACATCGGCGACGCAAAGACGATGGCTCATCTCCTGAAGCACGACTCGGTGCTCGGGACGTTCGACGCAGACGTCAGCGCCGGGGAGGGTGCGATCGTCGTCGACGGCAAGGAGCTGAAGCTGCTGACGGAGCGGGACCCGGCCGCGCTTCCGTGGGGCGACCTCGGCGTGCAGGTCGTGATCGAGTCCACGGGACTCTTCACGAAGCGGGACGACGCCCAGAAGCATCTCGACGCAGGTGCGGAGAAGGTGATCATCTCGGCGCCCGCGACGGACCCAGACGTCACTCTCGTTCTCGGCGTCAACGAGGACGCCTACGACAAGGACAGCCATCGCATCATCTCCAACGCGTCGTGCACGACGAACTGCGTCGCGCCGGTGGCCAAGGTGCTGAACGACTCCTTCGGGATCGAGACAGGCTTCATGACGACCATCCACGCCTACACAAACGACCAGCGCATCCTCGACCTCCCGCACTCCGACCTGCGCCGCGCCCGCGCCGCCGCGATCAACCTGATCCCGACCTCCACCGGCGCGGCCCGCGCCATCGGGCTCGTCATCCCCGAGCTCAAGGGGAAGGTGGACGGCGTCGCCATCCGCGCGCCGGTCCCGGACGGCTCGCTGGTCGACCTCACCGCGCACCTGGCGCGGGAGGTGACCGTGGAGGAGGTCAACGCCCGCTTCCAGGAGCTCGCGGACAAGGGTGACTTCGAGGGGATCCTCCAGTACTCGGACGAGCCGCTCGTCTCGACGGACGTCATCGGGAGCTCGTACTCCTCCATCTTCGACAGCGAGCTGACCATGGCGCAGGGCGACGAGGTGAAGATCTTCGCCTGGTATGACAACGAGTGGGGCTACTCGTGCCGGCTCGTCGATCTCGCCCAGCGGCTGCTCTAGGAGCCCGTGTACCGGCCGCGCTCCGTCCGGGATGCCGATGTCGCCGGCAAGCGCGTCCTCGCCCGCGTCGACTTCAACGTCCCGCTCGAGGATGGCCGGGTGGCCGACGACACGCGCATACGGGCGGCGCTCCCCACGATCCACCTCCTGCTCGAGCGCGACGCCGCCGAGCTGCGCCTCTGCTCTCATCTCGGGCGCCCCAAGGGCGAGGACACCGCCCTCTCCATGAAGCCGGTGGAGCAGCATCTGCGCACGCTCGTGGACGATGAGCGGATCATCGTGCTCGAGAACACCCGCTTTCACCCGGGCGAGACGAAGAACGACCCGGGCTTCGCGCGCGAGCTCGCGGACGGCTCGGAGCTCTACGTCAACGACGCATTCGGCTCCGCACACCGCGCCCACGCCTCGACGGAGGCCGTCGCGCACGTGCTCCCGGCGTACGCGGGCCTCCTTTTGGAGCGTGAGCTCGAGGAGCTCGGCTCGCTGCTCGAAGATCCGGCCAGGCCGTACGCGGCGGTGCTAGGCGGCGCGAAGGTCGTGGACAAGATCGGCGTGCTCGACGCGCTGTCGCATCGGGCCGACACGCTCCTCGTCGGCGGCAAGATGGCGGAGAAGGTCTCCCCACGGGGCAAGGTGCACCTGCCGACCGACGTCGTGGCCGCCGCAGCATTCGAGTCCGACGCCGAGTCGAAGGTCGTACCGGTCGGGGAAGTACCCGAGGGCTGGCTCGCACTCGACATCGGACCGCGCACCCGCGAGGCGTTCGCGGCGAAGATCGCCGAGGCCAAGACGGTGTTCTGGAACGGCCCGATGGGGGTCTTCGAGTGGCCGCGGTTCGCAGCGGGAACCAAGGCCGTCGCCGAGGCTGTGGCGAGCTCGCCGGCGCACACCGTCGTGGGCGGGGGAGACTCTGTGCGCGCGGTCGAAGAACTCGGCCTGGCCGACCAGATCGACTGGGTCTCGACCGGCGGCGGCGCCTCGCTCGAGCTGCTCGAAGGCAAGGAGCTTCCCGGCGTGATTGCGATCCCGGAGGCCTGACGTGCTGATCGCCGGCAACTGGAAGATGTTCAAAGGCCCCCGCGAGGCGCGGGCGTTCGCGGAGGAGTTCACTGCTCCGGACGGCGTCGAAGCCGTGATCTGCCCGTCCTACGTCGCCCTGGCAGCCGTCGTCGAGGCCGGGATCCCGACCTACGCCCAGAACGTCCACTGGGCGCCTGAAGGGGCGTTCACCGGCGAGGTGTCCGCGCCCATGCTCCTGGAGCTCGGCGTCCAGGGCTCGATCGTGGGGCACTCGGAGCGCCGGCAGCTCTTCGGCGAGACCGACCAGATGGTCGCTCGCCGCACCGTGGCCGCCCTGGAGACGGGGCTCGGCGTGATCGCGTGCGTGGGCGAGTCGGAGGAGGAGCGCGAGTCCGGACAGACCGAGCTCGTCCTCCGTCTCCAGGTTGAGTCGATCCGGGATGCAGTCGGCGCGCACGAGCGGCTGGTGATCGCCTACGAGCCGGTGTGGGCGATCGGTACCGGCAAGACCGCCACTCCGGAGCAGGCACAGGAGGCTCACGCCTTCATCAAGGGCCTTGTCGCCGTCCCCGTCCTCTACGGCGGCTCGGTGAAGCCCGAGAACGCCGACGAGCTCCTCTCGCAGGCCGATGTCGACGGAGCCCTCGTCGGCGGCGCCTCGCTCGAGGTCGGCTCCTTCACCGCGATTTGCCAGAGCGCCGCGTCTATCCGCTCGTAGCCCTCGTCATCCTCGACGGCTGGGGCTGCGCGCCGCCTGGACCCGGAAACGCGGTCGAACTGGCGGAGACGCCCGTGTTCGACGACCTCTGGGCGCGCTACCCGCACACGACCCTCGAAGCTTCCGGTGTGGCCGTCGGGCTTCCTCCGGGGCAGATGGGGAACTCGGAGGTGGGCCATCTCACGATCGGGTCGGGCCGCGTCGTCGACCAGGACTTCATGCGTGTGAACCGCGCCATCGAACGCGGCGACTTCTTCGAGAACCCGGCGCTCACGGGAACCTTCCGGCGCGCGAAGGAGCGCGGCACGAACGTGCACCTGCTCGGCCTCGTCTCCTACGGCGGCGTGCACTCCCACATCGACCACCTGCGTGCCCTGCTCGAGCTGGCTCGGCGGGAGCGGATGGAGGAGCGCACGTTCGTCCACGCCTTCACGGACGGGCGCGACGTCTCGCCGCACGCGGCGAAGAACGACCTGGCGGAGCTGACCGGGGAAGGGGCGAAGATCGTGACTGTCGCGGGGCGCTACTACGCGATGGACCGGGACCAGCGCTGGGAGCGCACCGAGCGCGCGTTCGCGGCGATCACGGCCGGAGAGGGCGCCCAGGCCGATCATCCCGTGGTGGCGATCGAGGCAAGTTACGCCACCGGCGTGACCGACGAGTTCGTGGAGCCGACCGTCCTTCCGGGGCCGCGGCTCGGTCTTGGCGACCCGGCGATCTTCTTCAACTTCCGCCCCGACCGCGCCCGCCAGCTCACGCAGCTTCTGCTCGAGCGCGGCTACGACCTGACGACGATGACCCGCTACCGCGACGACCTCGATTGCCCGGCCGCGTTCCCCCCGCAGGAGGTGCGGGAGGCGATGGCCGAGGTGCTCGCCGAGCGGGGAATTCGGCAGCTCCACGTCGCCGAGACCGAGAAGTACGCCCACGTCACCTATTTCTTCAACGGCGGCCGCGAGGACCCGTGGGCCGGTGAGACCCGGATTCTCGTCCCCTCGCCGCAGGAGGTAGCGACCTACGACCAGAAGCCCGAGATGTCAGCGGAGGAGGTCACGCGCCGCTTCGAGGAAGAGATCGGCCAGGGCTACGGCTTCGCCGTCGTCAACTTCGCGAATCCGGACATGGTCGGGCACACCGGAGTGATCCCGGCGGTCGTCGAGGCAGTCGAGACCGTCGACGCCTGCCTGGCACGCCTGCTCGCCGCGGTCGGCGCCCTCGGCGGGGTCTGTCTCGTCACCGCCGACCATGGAAACGCCGAGCAGATGCTCGAAGCTGACGGTGTGAGCCCCCATACCGCGCACACGACGAACCCGGTGCCGCTGGTCGTCACGATCGCCGCCGCGCAGCTGGCCGACGGAGGCTCGATCGCCGACCTTGTGCCAACCTGCTTAAACCTCCTCGGAATTCCCCCAAGTGCGGGAATGACCGGCAGGGAGCTCGTTACTAGGCTGTAAAGAGGCGGCTATACTGGCCGCCACCAAGCGGCCCCAGAACACTCTCATTGCCTTTGCCCCAGCCCGATCTCGACGTCCTCCGCAAAGCGCAGCGGGGGGATCAGGCCGCCTTCCGGAGCCTCGTCGAGATGTACGAGACCCCGGTCTACAACTACGTGCTCCGGATGGTCAACGACCGTGCGCTCGCGGAGGACCTGACGCAGGAGATCTTCCTGCGGATCTACCAGGGCCTGGCCGGCTTTTCGCTCCGCTGCAGGTTCACGACGTGGCTCTTCCAGGTGACGAAGAACCGCGTCCTCGACGAGCTGCGGGCTCGGGAGCGCAAGCCGCAGAGCTTCTTGACGCTCGACGACATGCCGCCGCTCGAGGTTGTCGACGCGCCGCCCGAACGAATGGAGACGATCGACGCCCTGTGGCGGGCCGTCGCGGCGCTGAACCCGGATCTGAAGATGGCGCTGCTCCTCCGCGACATCGTCGGCCTCTCCTATACGGAGATCGCCGACTCGCTCGAGATCACGCTCGCCACGGTGAAGTGGCGGATCTACAAGGCGCGCGAGGAAGTCCAGCTCGCTCTCACCCGTGAAGGCGTCGTCGTCGAGTTCGGCGAGCGCGCCGCGTCCTCGTAGTACCCCGGCCGGGGGATCTTCGTCGGAGGGGCGCAAGTTTTGCCCCGGGTGTCCCTCTAGCTTCGTAGACACCTCGCCGAAAGGACTCCCAGGATCATGAAGAAGCTCTTCAGCACGAAACTCGTGGTTCTCGCACTCTTTCTCGCAGCCCCCGCGCTCGCGGCCGGCACAGCGGTGACGGTTCGCAGCCTCGGCGACGGCGCTTCCGATGCGCCGGCCGTCAAGGCCTCCGACCTGAGCTCCGACCATGCAACGCCTACGCCCGACGTCCAGGACGAGATCGCCGACGTCGAGGATGAAAGCGACGAGGCAGAAGCCGAGGAGCAGGGCGACGTCGAGAACGACGACCAGGCCGGAAACGGCGACCAGGAAGACGTCGACGAGCCCGAGGCCAACGACGACGACCAGGGTGAAGTCGACCAGCCCGAGGCCGACGACGACGACCGGGGTGAAGTCGAAGATGACGACCAGGCCGAAGAGGCCGACGACGACGGCGACTCGCACGAAGACGAAGGCAGCGACGACTGATCACGCGCACAGGCCGACCGGCCGCCTCTCTACCGAGGCGGCCGGCGCGCGCCTGAGCGAGCTCTTCGAGGAGCACGGGCGCATGGTTTACGGCGTCTGCCGGGTCCTCCTGCGAGATCCGCAGGAAGCCGAGGACGCCTCGCAACAGACATTCCTCTCGGCTCAGAAGAGCATGCTCGCAGGGCACGAGGTTCGTGACCCGGGCGCCTGGCTCGGCACGATCGCGCGCAACGAATGCCGTGAGCGGATCCGTGCCCGCATGTCAGCTCCACTCACGCTTGTCGACCAGGACGCCGTCTCGCTCGGCGTCGAGGACGTCGCGGGTCGGCGGGCAGAGATCGAGGCGCTTTGCGCGGCTCTCGCCGAGCTCCCGCAACACCAGCGGGAGGCCATCGTCCTGCGTGAGTTCTACGGGCTCTCGTACGGGGAGGTGCGCGCCGCCCTCGGCGTCACCGACGCCGCCGTGGAATCGTTGCTCTTCCGAGCCCGGAAGCGCCTGCAGAAGGAGCTTCGCCCGGCCCGCGTGGCCTCGGGCGCGCTCGCGCTCCCGCTTGGCCTGCGAGACTCGATCGCCAGCGCCATCCCGGGGTTCGCTTCGAGTCCCGAGAGCGCCGGAATGCTCGCCAAGCTCGCATCCCTTCCGATCGCCGCCAAGCTGGCCGCGGCAGCGATGACGGTCACCGTGGCGGGCACCGTCGGTGCAACGACGCTCGACTCGCACGACCATGGCGTGGGCCCCGCGCCCGCGCAGGCCGCCCGAATGAAGGAGCCGTCTGCCGCAGCCTCACGTCACTCTGTGGCGCTAATTCGGGCCCGAGCGGGTGAGGCAGCCCAAGAATCGGCGGCGCAGGGTTCCAGGGCCGATGAGCGCGGGGAGGACGAGGAAGGCGAGTCCGAGCAGGCTGAGGAGCAGACCGAAGACTCGGGCTCGGCCGAGGCTGGGGAGTCCGGCGAATCCGATGTCGAGGAGAGCGACGACGGGGACGGCGCCGACTCGAGCGGCGAAGACGACTAGTCAGACGCCGTCGGCGAGGCGCTGCGCCAGCGCCTCGGGCAGACCGTGCTCACGGATCTCCGCCTGCGTTCGCTCGATCGGATACTCGACGCGGCGGAAGCTCGCCTGCCCCGCGTCGAGGTCGAGCAGCAGATAGGCGGCACGGGGGTCGCCGTCGCGTGGCTGGCCCACTGACCCGGGGTTGAGGAGCGCGTGCGGGGGAGCGGGAGGAAGCGGAACCGTCGTCCCGGCGGGCGCGAGGCCCCCGTTCAGCGCGTCGCCGTCGAAGGAGAACTGCAACGCCACGTGACTGTGGCCGACGAGGACGAGCGGCTGGTCGGCGGCGAGGATCGACGCGGTCGCGACCTGCGGCGTGAGCACGTACTCCCAGACCGGGTCGCGCGGGCTCGCGTGGTAGAGGCCGACCTCTCCCTGCACCGACGAGGGCTCGAGTGACTCCAGGTAGCTGCGCGGTCCGTCTTCGAGGGCGTCCATCGTCCAGCGGGCGCTGGCGGCCGCGTCCGGTGCGAAGTTCTCGAGGTCGATGCGACCGAGCACCCCGAGGTCGTGGTTTCCTATCAGACAGACGTCCGCTCGCTGGGACACGAGTTCGCAGCAGCGGTTCGGCTGCGGGCCGTACCCGACGAGGTCGCCAAGGCACCAGATCGCGTCGGGGGCGTCTGAGTCGATCGACCGGAGCACCGCTTCGAGCGCATGGAGATTCCCGTGAATGTCAGAGATGACGGCGACGCGCACAGCAGGCTGACGTTAGCGAAGCGCGCCGGCGTACTCGCGCTCGCGGCCCTCGGGATCGTGTCTGGGTTCCTGCTCTGGAGGACCAGCGTCCCAAGGCTCGACCTGCCGCACCTGGACCCGCGCGCCCATTTCTCCGCGGACGAGCTCGATCGCATCCACGACTACCGGCGGGTGAGCCGCGCGCTGCTCCTGGGATCGATCGCGGCCGAGGTCGTCGTGCTCGGCCTTCTCGTCTGGAAGGCCGGCGTCCTCGCCGACGGCCTCGCCGGCATCGCCCGCGGCCGGATCCGCACGGGCGTCCTCCTGGGCCTGGTGGTCGCCCTCGCCCTCTGGCTCACGACGCTTCCGTTCGGCGCGGTCTCGCTCTGGTGGCGCCACCGGTACGGCCTCTCCCTCCAGAGCTGGGGCGCCTGGCTCCGAGACCAGTCGGTCGCGGTCGGGCTCGAGCTTCTGCTCGTCGCGGCCGGCGTTGCGATCGCGCTCGCTCTCGCCGGCTGGCTCGGCCGCTCGTGGTGGCTTGTCGGCGGGCCCGCCTTCGCGCTCGCAGGGGTGCTGTACTTCCTGGCCCAGCCGCTACTCGTCCAGCCCCTTTTCAACCGCTTCGAGCCGCTTCGGGACGCGCGCCTGACGGAACGGATCAAGGAGCTCGGCCGCGCCGAGGGGGTCACCGTCGGGAAGGTGCTCGTCGCCGACGCGAGCCGCCGTACGACGGCCGCCAACGCGTACGTCGCCGGGCTCGGCCCCACCAAGCGCGTCGTCTTCTACGACACCATCCTCGACGGGCGCTTCACGCAGCCGGAGCTCGAGTCGGTTGCGGCGCACGAGCTTGCTCACGTCGCCCGCAACCATCTGTGGAAGGGCATTGCCTGGTTTGCGCTGCTCGCGATCCCGGGCGTCTTCGTCGTGGCCTGGGTGACAGCCCGGCGGGGCGGGCTCGAAGACCCGGCGCTCGTGCCGCTCGGAATCGCGACGGCGCTCGTCTTCACGCTCCTTGTCATGCCCGTCGGCAATCTGGTCTCGCGCCGCTACGAGGCGGAGGCTGACTGGCTTGCCCTCACGTCGACGAATGATACCGCGAGCTTCATCGGTCTGGAGAAGCGCCTCGTCGTCACCTCACTCGGCGACCCGGATCCGCCCGCCTGGTCGAGGCTCGTCTTCGGCACGCACCCGGCGCCGATGCGGCGGATCGCGATGGCCGAGGCCTACGCCGCTAGGACTGGTCTTGCTCCGGCAGGTTCCTGATCCCCTCGCGCGTCGACCACTTCGACCAGCTGTCGTTCATCGCGTCCATGAGCTCGCGCATGAAGCGCGGCGACATGTTGATCCTGCTCACGACGACTCCCGGCACGTCCCCCTCCTCGACCTCGTGGTCGATCCGCGCGAACGTGACCGTGAACTCGTAGTCCGAGAAGCTGACGTTCGCGAAGTTGGCGTAGACGCCCGCCAGGTTCTCGGGGTCGA